>JAFTPO010000013.1 GCA_017463225.1 Lachnospiraceae bacterium
TAGTCAAATATTTCCTTTTCGAATAAATTATCCTATGAAGGAGGTGGCCAAGATGGAGCTTAACAAGCAGATTAAAAAATATCGTACCAAGGCGAATTTATCCCAGGAGGAGTTGGCAGAGAAAATATTTGTTTCAAGACAGGCAATCACGAAGTGGGAGTCAGGGAAGGGAATTCCTGATGTAGAAAACCTTAAGATGATATCTAAGGTGTTAAATGTTAGCATTGACTTTTTGTTAGATGAGGAGGATGTTCTTGATAAGACAGTGATCAAGGAACAGATTAACTTGGATGACTATGTAAAAGAAGGAAAGCTTCGTAGTAAGAAAGATGCTGTGGTATACGCAAAATATCCTAATGCAGATATAACACCACTTTTGGCTAAGAAGAAAAGCACCAATGGACAGAAGGTGTTTGGCGAGCTGCTTGGCTGGCTAACAGATGCACCATTTGGTACTGATGAGGTATTTAATCAGATTGCAGATGTACACAATTCCTACTATATGGTACAGCAGGATGATAAGCAGATATTTGTGACAGTTACAGATGAATTTATTGAATCACGAATTATGGCTAAGAAGATAACTGGTAGCAAGTTTGAAATGGGAGATTACAAATTTCAGATGGCTGTATATAAGGTAGAGAAGTAGGTTATTCTTTCAACGCTTTTTGTACGCAAAAATATGTAATTTATACGCATAGTAATAATATTGAACAATAATAAAGTATACTTCCAAATGCAAAATAAAATAATAAAATATTTAGTTAGATGGAGGTTTTTGAAATGAAATTTTTAAAACATACTTGCGCAAAGCTTTTTTTAGTTGGTCTGATGGCATTGTCTTTGACAGCCTGTGGAAATAAGGAAGAAGCAGGAAAAGTAACAGAAAAGGCAACAACTGAAAGTGTTGTAACCACAGAGGCAAGTGCTACAACAGAGGCAAGTGCCACAACAGAGGCAAATGCCACAACGACAGAGGCCAGTGTAACAACAACAGAAGCAAATGCTACAACAACTCAGGAGACAACAGAAGCTAGTGGTACTTCCAAGGATGAAACAGTTATCACAGTAGATGAAGCAATTAATATGGTTAAAGGACAGATGGGAGAAGATTATAGCTATATTCCTGAAGATGAGCTTGAGGAAAGAGATGGCAGCCAGTATTATGTGATTCATGTTAAGATGCTCTTAGATTCGGGCACTATGACAACGATGACTACATATATGGTGAAAACTGATGGTTCCGAGTTATTTGATATATACGCTGCGGATTATTATGGCGAGTATGTTAGAACCTATGATTCTGGTGAAACAACATTTGTTGTATCAGAAGACGGTACCTTTGTGATGACTACAAGTGGTGAGGTAAATCAGGTGATTAGTGGCTATTATCAGGTGGGAATTACCGATAGTGCAAGCGTAGTACAATTGTATGTATATCCTGATAAGGTGGTTACAAACGGAGAAGAACAAGTGATGGAAAATGTAGAGGGTACAGCAGTGATTGAAGGTGATGTACTTACATTGACAATGGAAAGTGAACCTACAGAATATACAAAAAGATAATAATGTGATAGGTTGAAACTATATGAGAAAAGTAGGGCATAAAATGCTCTACTTTTCTTGTGTGAAAAAATAGTTGTTGTGATATAATCCTAAGTAGAGAGCTTTGAAATTAAAGGTATTCATTTTTATGTTGTATTGATTATTAATGTCATTGATAAGAGATTAGCGGACAAAAATGAATTTCAAATGACAAGATTTTATTTCTTCTAAGATGTATTATCAGTTCAAACAGAAGAAAGGAAGATGAATTATGGAATGGTTAACAGCTATCAGAAAATCAATTGAATATATAGAGGAGCATTTGAAGGAAAACATCAGTGCGCAGGATGTGTCAGAGCAAGTGTATCTATCTCCATTGCATTTTCAAAGAGGTTTTTTGATCATGACAGGTTATTCTGTTTCGGAGTATATCCGCAACCGAAAGCTATATCTGGCTGCCCTTGATATAAAGAAGGGAGACAAAAAGATAATAGATGTGGCCTATGATTACGGATATGATACCCCTGACAGCTTTACAAAAGCATTTACAAGATTCCATGGGCACTCACCTATGCAGATAAAGCAAGGGGAGTGCATAAGAACTTTTCTTCCAATCTCTGTTAAGATTTCAGTTCAAGGAGGAGATAATATGGACTACAAGATTACAAAAATGTTTGGATTTAAGGTGATAGGTTTTGCTAAGGAGTTTTCCTTTGATACAGCGTATGCAGAGATTCCAAAGTACTGGGACGAAATATGTGAGAAGTATGCTGCAAATGTATACGCAGGCAATCCACCTGCAAACCCACAGGAAAAAGCTTTAATAGATAACTGTATCGGTGAATATGGAATTTGCATCGATGAGGACGCCGCCGCTAAGCAGGGCAAATTTACTTATCTTATAGCAGGAAAATACACCGGCGGAGAAGTGCCTGAGGGTATGATGCTGTATGAGTTTCCACAGGGAGAGTGGGCAGTGTTTGACTGTGTGGGTCCGATGCCGGATGCACTTCAATCCCTTAACACAAGAATATTCAAGGAATGGCTTCCTGGGAATCCAGACTACGAGATTAGTGGCAATGCCAATGTGGAGTGGTATGACTGTGTAAATGGAGAGAAAACAGACGCTGATTACCACAGCGCCATTTGGATTCCTGTGAAAAGAAAATAATAGAAATATGGGAAGAGTAGGTTTATAATAAACGTACTCTTTTTCCTATTGAAAGATATGGGATGAAGGATGACTGGTTGGAGAAAGGGATAAAATAGGTTGATGTATAATGTAGAGTAAAAATATATGAACCATTACCAAGAATTATAGTGATGTAGATTATTACACGGAGGAAAAAACATGAAGATAGAAACTAAGAGACTATATATAACAGAATTTACATTAGATATGGCAGAAGCAGTACATAAGAATTCCTTGGATGAGGATAATCGCAGATTCGTACCGGATGAGGTGTTTGAAACTGTCCAGGACGCTTATGAAACTATTGAATATCTTATGAGCCAGTATGCTGGTGGAGAAGGACCATTTGTATATCCAGTAATCACCAAGGAAGGATTAAATGTTGGTTATGTGCAACTTATTGAGATAAAGGAAGGCTGGGAGGTAGGCTACCACATAGCCAAAGAATATACTGGCAACGGATACGCCAGCGAAGCTGTTGAAGCATTTTTGCCTGTTATGGCTAAGGAAAAGGGTCTTGATAAAGTATATGGCATATGCTTACTAGAAAATGTTGCTTCTGTGAAGGTGATGGAAAAGGTGGGATTTACTAATCTATATACTGGTATGGGCAAGTATCAGGGTAAAGAAAGCGCGATTGTAAAGAACGTGTGGGAGTATAAGGGGTAGTTGACTAACGCATAGGAGGTCTTATTTATGGAGTTTAAGGGAATTAGCAAGACATTTTCCACAGTAGGCGAAAAACAATATGAAACTATAGGAAGATTCTGGGATGAAATGTCTAAAATATATGGGAGACAAAATCTTCGTGGCCTAGGGTACAACTGGACTGAAGATTCTATTGAATATGTGATAGGCTTAATAGAAGGTGAAATTGAAGAGTTTAATATAACTGTAAGTTTGCCAGACCATGGATGGGAATGTATAAGTGGTAGAACGGAAGAATTAGCTGAAATATATGGTAGCATTTATAAAGACGGACCATTAAAGTATGAGATAGAAATGTTTGACGATGATGGTAATTGCAAAATCATGTTTTGTAGATAGCACGCAGGAGAATTTCGGGAGGTTAATATGGCTTCAAGTAGAGAGTATTTAGATAAATATCCAAGCGAAATAATTCATATGTATAATGAATTAAGAAAGATAATATTTGATAGCGTTTCACCTGAACCAGAGGAGAGATTGTGGGCAAAAATACCAAGCTATTATGTTGGTGAATCATTCGTGAGACTTATTCCCTTTAAAGATCATATTAACATTGAGGCACATACCATAAATCAACACAAAGATGATTTGGAAGGTTATAAAATCACTCCAAAAGGAATGTTACAAATTTATATAAATCAGGATATACCTGGCGAAGTTTTGAAACAAGTATTTGTAGAGGCTTTAGGAGGATGAGTTTATAATGGAGGATAATATTATGATACGACAAGCAACAATCGATGATGCTTCAAGAATAGCAGAAATACTGGTTTTTACAAAGAGAATGAATTATCGAGAGATTTTTCAAAATGATAAAGTGTCCTTTGGAGAAATGTTAGTATATCCACTAGCTAAAAAATATATTGATAATCCAGACGAATTAGATGGGATATGGGTTTATGATGATGAGTTTGTTAAAGGAATGATTCATATTGAAGAGAATCAGATAGTAGAACTGTATGTTGATACTTTTTTTGAAAATGAAGGTATTGGTAGTAAGCTGGTAGAATTTGCTATCAAGAAGATGAATTGCGATTTCTTATGGGTTCTTGAAAAAAATGTAAAAGCAATAAGATTTTATCAAAGGCATGGCTTTGTAATAACAGAAGAAAAACAATATGAAGAAGGAACAACAGAATATATTATCAAAATGAAACGATAAATAATACAATACTTGAATTGGGTGATAAATAATATGAAACTTATAAGTGATTATATGAGAGACGATACATATCGTCATATATTGAATGATTTAACCAGAAAAACATTTGGGTTTGATTTTGAAAGATGGGTTACACATGGGTATTTTGAAGGAGATTACATTCCTTATTCTTTTGTAGAAGAAGGAAAAATAATTTCAAATGTATCTGTTAATCGAATGCAATTTATGCAAAAAGGTGCAATAAAAAATTATATACAGATAGGAACTGTTATGACTGATGAAAACTATCGAAAACGAGGACTGGCAGCAAGATTGATGAAGCATGTTGTTGAAGAATATGAGCAAGTATGCGATGGAATTTATCTGTTTGGTGATTTGAGTGCTTTGGAGTTTTATCAGAAGATGGATTTTAAGGTTGAAAATCAGTATAGATATTATTTGAAAGATGAAATTTGTAACTGTGAAAATGTAGGTAAAGAATTTATGTCCATAAAGGATATGGGCGATGAAGTAAAAAAGAATTACTTGGATTTGGTTAGAAGTAGTGCATATCATTCTTCCTTTGAGCAGATTAATAAATATGGCTTACAAATGTTCTATACATCCAGTTTTGGTAATGTGTATTTTGCAGATGATATAGGATGCTTTATCGTATTAGATAAGGGTGAAAATGTTGTGTTGAAATCAGTATTATGCAAGGAAAGGGTTGCACTTAAAGATGTTTTGCAACGAATAGATATAGGTAACCATAAATGCAGATTAGGATTTACTCCTCATGACGAAGATATGAATATATGTATTTCTGAAGTTTATGATGGTGGAAAGGATTACAGGCTATTTTATAGAGGTAAAGACCTTGAAGCTATAGAGCAGGATAAATTATATTTTCCAGATTTGTCTCATGCGTAAATAACAGTTTTATATGTGTTCTGTAATCATATCACCGAAGGCGTTAGTGAAGGTTGTGCCGGTACATAGAAATATGTGCCGGCATTTGTGTTAACAATGAGGCAAGTGGATATGCTTGCAGAATAATCTAGACAGCTCCGCTTATGCTATCCTTATACTTTTCTATTTCTTCCAGATACTTCTGTCCTAGTGGACTTATGGTCACACCCTTTCTGACAATATATCCGATTGTCATAACCTCCTGAGAATCAAGCTTAACCGCACAATAGTCGTCTCCATTTAATTCCTCGCAAATGATACCGGAACACAAGGTGTAACCATTGAGCCCCACCATCAAATTCAGCATAGTAGCTCTGTCGTTTGCTTTAATCAATTGCTTATATTCGTAAGTGCTCAAAACTTCTTCTGCAAAGTAGAAGGAATTGTTATTGCCTTGATCGAAGGACAGGCATGGAAACTCCTGTAGGTCCTGTAAGGTAATCACCGTTTTCTTTGCCAGGGGATGACTCTTTGCAATATATACATAAATGTGACAATTTAAAATTTCACGAAATTCCAGTTCTCTTTCCTTGAATATTTTCTCTAACACCTTACGATTGAAATCATTGACATACAAAATTCCAATTTCACTTTTAAAACTGCTAACATCTTCGATCACATCATAGGTTCGGGATTCACGTACCGCAAACTCGTACTCATCCATGCCAAACTGTTTTACCATCTCTATAAATGCGTTTACCGCAAAGGTGTAGTGTTGCATGGAAACACTGAATTTTTTCTTTATGGTAGTTTGATTTATATATTTTGATTCCACTAGTTCATATTGCTCTACAACCTGTCTTGCATATCCGATGAATTCCTCCCCTTCAGGAGTCAGAGATATCCCTCGGTTGGTTCTTCGAAATAGCTCCATCCCTATTTCTGTTTCCAGTTCCTTAATAGATGCCGAAAGGCTTGGCTGAGCAATAAAGAGGCGCCGTGCTGCCTCGCTCATAGAATTTGCATTAGCTACTGTAATTACATATCTAAGTTGGGTAAGTGTCATGTTGTATCTCCTTTAAATGCGCATTTTTTTATGGATTTTATCATTGTTTTTATAATTATAATATAGTCTAAAGATTTCGACAAGGCGTTGCTATAGATTTTCCCTATAGCCAGCTACTGTTTTTTCATATTTTTCATCTTTGATAAATGAGTATACACTTACACCATACAATTATTACAAATGTAATAAAGAAAGAGAGGAAAAAAGTATGATAAGTAATTTAGGAACTAAGTGTATTCACGAAGGCTGGAAACCATCAGAGGGAGAAGCAAGACAGCTTCCCATTTATCAAAGTACTACTTTTAAATATGATTCAAGCAATACAATGGGACAGTTGTTTGACTTGGAAAGAGAGGGGTACTTTTACACACGTTTGCAAAACCCTACGAATGACGCGGTTGCTGCAAAAATCTGTGCGCTAGAGGGCGGTGTGGCCGCAATGCTTACATCCTCAGGACAAGCGGCAAACTTCTATGCTATTTTCAATATCTGTGAAGCAGGAGATCATTTTATTGCGTCTTCCTCTATATACGGTGGAACATATAATTTATTCGGTGTTACTATGAAGAAAATGGGTATCGAGTGTACCTTTGTTGACCAATCTCTTCCAATAGAAGAGTTGGAAAAATACTTCAAACCAAACACTAAAGCCGTATTTGGTGAAACCATTACAAACCCTACTGTAACAGTATTTGATTTTGATAAATTTTCGAAGCTTGCACATAAACATGGTGTACCTTTAATCGTTGATAACACCTTTGCTACACCGGTGAATTGTAGACCCTTTGAATGGGGAGCAGATATCGTAACACACTCTACCACTAAGTATATGGATGGTCATGGCGTTGGTGTTGGAGGATGTATCGTAGATAGCGGAAACTTTGACTGGATGGCACATGCAGAGAAATTCCCTGGACTAACAACGCCAGATGATTCTTATCACGGTATTATTTATGCAGAAAAATTCGGTAAGGGAGCATATATTACAAAAGCAACTGCACAACTGATGAGAGACTTGGGGTCAATTCAGGCTCCACAAAATGCTTTTTACTTAAATCTTGGATTAGAAACCCTACACCTTCGAATGAATCAGCACTGCAAAAATGCACTTGCCGTAGCAAGATTCCTTAAGAATAGTGACAAGGTAGAGTGGGTTCACTATGCCGACTTAGAAGGAGATGCCTATAGTGACCTTGCAAAGAAATATCTGCCAAATGGAACCTGTGGTGTATTGGCATTTGGTGTTAAAGGTGGACGTGAAGCATCTATTAAGTTTATGGACAACTTGAAGTTAGCGTCTATATCAACACATGTTGCAGACTCTAAAACCTGTCTGTTGCATCCTGCAAGTCACACACACCGTCAGTTGACTGAAGAGCAGTTAATTGAGGCGGGTATTACTCCAGATTTAATTCGTTTATCAGTGGGAATAGAAAATGTAGATGATTTAATTGCAGATTTGGAACAGGCGTTAGCTAAGATAAATTAACCAGATATGCTTAACTGAGAGATGGATTTGAATTTTTGATTGAAAGGATGAAAAAATGTATAAATCAGAATATTGTGAAGTTGCATATGTAGAAAATTATAATGTGGTTTTGGTAAAATGGAAAAAGTTCTGTTGTAATCAAGATTACAGGAAGCCACTAGAATATGCACTAGATATTATTAGGGAGCATGAAGGTTGTGATTATGTAGCAGATACAAGGAGTGGATTTGAAAATATTCCTGAAGATACCCAGTGGGTAGCAGAATATTTTATGCCTACAGCAGTGGAATATGGATGTAAATGTATCTATTTTATAATTGATGAGAACAATTTCTTAAAAGAAGAACTAGAAGGGCAAGCAAGAGATTCTTCAGATAAGATTGAATTTAGGTATATTTATAGTCTGGAAGAAATTCAATAATATCGCTGAATACGATAGTGAAGGTTGTGCCGGTGCATAGAAATATGTACCGGCATAACTATTTATTACGCCGCTTGGCCACTTATATCTCTTATTTGTACCACTTACCTGAAAATACTTGGAAATCTTAGGCTCTCTCGATATAATGAATTCACAGGAGGTACATTATGAATATCCGGATAATAGAAAATATAAACGAAATTTTTGAAATAATCATAAAATGCCCGAAGGCAGATGCAAGTGTAATAAAATTAAGAAAACATATCGAAGCCTTTGAAGAAAAACTTGACGCTATTGATAATGATAAGCATTATCTGATTTCTCCTCTAGAGGTATTTTACTTTGAAAGCGTTGACAACCGTACCTTTCTTTATACCGAGACGCAGGTTCTTGAAATAAAGAAACGGCTTTATGAACTTGAAGAAATCTTATCTGACAAGGATTTTGTACGTACTTCAAAATCACAACTTGTAAA
This sequence comes from Lachnospiraceae bacterium, assembly GCA_017463225.1. GTDB lineage: Bacteria > Bacillota > Clostridia > Lachnospirales > Lachnospiraceae > Coprococcus_C. Next base: position 8,947 of record JAFTPO010000013.1, read on the forward strand.
CATCAATAAAATTAAATTATTGAAGCCCGAACTTAATCGATCAATTACTGCGGAAATGATAAATGGTGAAATTCTTTTCATATCACGCCGTTACGCAAAACAAATTAAAACACTTTTATCAATTTAGGAGATATTTATGAATACTAAAAAAGAACTTAAAACTTTTTTTATATGGTTAAGAAATGGAACATGCTTCGCGGTAACATGGTTTCTGATACTTGAACTTATTGTAAGGTGGATATCTGGAGCTGACACAATTTCTATTGTAAATCTTACAAAAACAATTGTTTGGACAGTGGGCGGAGTGTTTATATTCTGTGTGGCTTTTACCCGGCTGTTTATAAGGAAATTTGGTTTTACTGCAAGACTTACTATCTTTATGTCGGCTATAACATTATATGAAATATTGTTTTTTTACAACATAGGACTATTTGTAGATACAAGTAATTCACCTCAATGGTTACTATTTTTTGCTATTATATTGTGTCTATATTTTATCTGTCTTGTGATTTACAGTAGTTATCGTAAAAAAAAGTGCGAGTTATATACTCAGGCATTACAAAAATACCAACAGGAACGGAGATGTGTAAATGAATAGCATTAAGGAAAGTAGAACGGATTTGGAAACTTTAAGAAATGATATAGTAATAAAGCAGAAAAAAGGATTACCATTTATTTGTGCTTCAGTTGTAGTCTGGATATTGATAGTAATTGTGATAATGCTTGATTTACCTCAGGAGAAAGAGAATTTGTTTGTGTTTTGTTGTTCGTGTCCATTATTACCCATTTCATGGATGATTGGTAAAGTAATAAAAGTTGATATTTTTGATAAGAGCAATCCTCTCGGTAATGTTGGATTTTTATTTACCTGTAATCAGTTTTTATATTTGTTAATTGTGATGTGGGTATTTAGTGCTGTTCCTGATAAAATGGTAATGGTTTATGCAATGGTTTTTGGAGCGCACTTGCTTCCGTATTCGTGGTTATATAAGTCATTAAGTTATAGAATTTTTTCGATAGCAATACCGATAGTTTCCCTTATTGTTGGATGTGTGTGTTCAGCTTTTTGGGTTGCAGTTACAATGGTAATCATTGAGATTATATTTGTTATAGCTCTGTTTGTTGAGTTGCGTAAGTACAATAACAAATAAGGCGCAACTTCTGAATTCCTACCGATACTGCCTGTAAATTTCCTGAGAATTGGAGACGACAGTAAAATCCCGGGCATATATGATAAAAGTTATCGCCACTGCCCATTATCAAGAAATTCAGTAATCACATCGCCGAAGGCGATAGTGAAAGTTGTGCCGGTACATAGAAATATGTGCCGGCATTTTGTGTATACAGATTATGAAGGGGGATAGCGCTAATAAATTGGATTCCGACTGCGACAGGGTAATACGAAGACGACCGTTTTAAGTGTCGTCGGAGTATTATCCCTAGGCAGGTCGGCCAAGAAAGTATATACGCCTCCCCTTCATAATCGTCCCATAAGAAAACCCGGCACATATTTTTATGTACCGGGGTCACGACTTTCACTCTATGTCTATCTTGAACACTTGAAAAGCAAATCTTCCCATCTTCTATCAACCTCAGCCTGATACTGAGCAAGAAGCTCCTCATTACCTGGCTTGAAGAGATGTGCGAAACGTCCCTGTGGTCTTAAGAAGTCCTCGATAGGAAGCTTCTTCTTAGGCTCATAGTTAAGAATCCACTTGCCCTCAACCACCTCAAACAGTGGCCAGTAGCAGGTCTCAACTGCAAGCTTACAAATCTTCATAATATCTGGTGTATCATATCTCCAGCCTCTTGGACATGGTGCCATAACATTAAGGAATGCAGCGCCTGGAGTGTAGATAGCCTTCTCTGCCTTCTCGTATAAATCCTTCATAGTTCCAAGAAGAGTTGACTGAGCAACATATGGAACATCATGGCTTGCAATGATAGAAGCAAGATCCTTACGGTTCTGCATCTTACCAACTGACTGTGAGCCAACTGGAGTAGTAGTAGTGTCAGCGTACATTGGAGTAGCTGAAGAACGCTGGATACCAGTGTTCATATAAGCACCATTGTCGTAGCACACATAAACCATATCGTGGTTTCTCTCCATAGCACCTGATAAGGACTGGAATCCAATATCGTAGGTACCACCGTCACCACCGAAGGTGATAAACTTATAATTCTCAGTAACCTTGCCCTTCTTCTTAAGAGCATTGTAAGCAGTCTCAATACCAGAGAGAGTAGCACCAGCATTCTCAAATGCATTGTGCATGTAGCTATCCTCCCAAGCAGTGTATGGATACATAAATGTTGAAACCTCCATACAACCTGTTGCATTACCGATAACTGCCTTATCCTCAGGCTTTAGGGCACGAAGTACTGTTCTAGCAACGATAGTACCGCCACAGCCTGCACACATTCTATGACCCGGAGCAAGACGTTCCGGCTTATTCATAACCTCTTTAAAATTAAATGCCATCTCGACTTACCTCCATTACTTTCTTAATCCAACATACTTAAAGTTCTCAGGCTCCATAGAACCATCTGCTATCTTCATCAAGTCTTCGAAAACTGAAGTAGCTGACTCAACAGTGTAATCACGACCACCGATTCCGTAGAAGTAATTAACAGCCTTAACATTAACACCTGTGTCAAACATAGCAGCCTTAACTTCTGAACCAACAGGACCGCCGCAAGCTGAAAAGCTTTCAGCTCTGTCAAGAATAGCAACAGCCTTAACGTTCTTAAGGGCCTCTGCAATTTCTTCGCCAGGGAATGGTCTGAATACTCTAATCTTAAGAAGACCAGCCTTAATACCCTTAGCGCGAAGTGCATCTATAGCATCCTTTGTAGTACCTGCTGCAGAACCCATAATAACTATAGCAATCTCAGCATCATCTAACTTATATTCCTCGAAGAAACCATACTTTCTTCCTGAAATCTTCTCAAACTCAGCAGCTACATCTAAGATAACCTTCTTGGCATTCTTCATAGCAAGTCTCTGGTTCATCTTAGTCTCCATATAAAATGGTGAAGTAGCGTAAGGACCAACTGCCATAGGCATCTCGGCATTTAAGAGATAATTCTCTGGGTTATAGTCGCCTACAAATGCCTTAACCTTATCAGTCTCGATTAATTCAATATTCTCTACAGCGTGGCTTGTGATGAAACCATCCTGACAAGCCATAAATGGGAGCATTACATCAGGATGCTCTGAAATTCTAAAGGACTGAATAAAGTTATCATAAGCCTCCTGGTTATTCTCAGCATAAATCTGAATCCAACCGGCATCTCTTGCACTCATAGAATCTGAGTGGTCACAGTTGATGTTGATAGGGCCTGTAAGAGCTCTGTTAACAAGAGCAAGTACAAGTGGAAGTCTGTCAGAAGCTGCTACATAGAGAAGCTCCCACATATAAGCAAGACCACAGGATGAAGTAGCAGTAAGGGCTCTTGCACCTGCTGCAGAAGCACCCATGGTAGCACTCATTGAGCTGTGCTCTGACTCCACAGGGATAAACTCTGTGTCGATTTCTCCATTTGCAATAAATGTGGATACCATCTGTGGTATCTCAGTTGAAGGGGTAATAGGAAATGCTGGCATTACGTCAGGGTTAATCTGCTTAATTGCGTAAGCAACTGCCTCATTACCGGACATTCTCTCACGAATAGACATATTACATTCCCTCCTTCATAGTAATAGCACCGAAGCTGCAGACTCTCTCACAGATTCCGCAACCCTTACAGTGGTCATAATCAAAATCTTCTCTCTTGCCATCCTTAACAGGAATTGAGCTGTCAGGACAAACAGGAGTACAAAGTAAGCAGTGAGTACACTTATCCCAATCAATAACAGGAGTCTGAGTTCTCCACTCACCAGTGTTAAACATCTTAGCGCCACCGCCACCATATATCTGGTTACCAGGTGTTAAGTCCCCATAAGGACTTTGCTCATTTATCTTAGTTATATCAGTTGCCTGTGCCATTTATCTTACCTCCGAAAGCGCCATCTTAAGAGCGTTCATGTTACCCTCTATAACCTCTGGCTTTTTAGCAAATTTGTGCTTGTAGGATTCCTCCATCTGAGTAAGGAAAACCTCCTCATCCATAATCTTTGAAACCTTAACTATGGAAGCAAGCATAGGTGAGTTAGGGAAATACTTTCCAAGTGTAGCCATGGATACCTTTCTGGCATCAATTATGTACACACCACCCTTATATCCATTTAAAAGAGGAAGAATCTCCTCCTTATCCTTAGTTGTATTAATAACGATGGCACCATCCTCACTAAGTCCCTTAGTAACATCAACTGAGTGAAGAAGAGTTTCATCAACAACAACTACAAAGTCTGGATTGTAAATGTTTGAGTGAACTCTAATTGGCTCATGACCAATTCTGTTGTAAGCTGTAATAGGTGCACCCATTCTCTCTGGGCCGTACTCTGGGAAGCCCTGTACGTGCATACCAGTGCTGAATGCTACATCTGCTAAGAGAAGAGCAGCAGTTTTGGCACCCTGACCACCACGGCCATGCCATCTGATTTCAATATTCTTTTTCATAAAAATTCTCCTATTTAAAATGTAATAAAGCATATGAAGAATATGCCATAAGATTTAAATGATATTTTTAGTTTAAAATGACGTGTATACTACAAAAAATAGGTTGGCACGTCAAAAACAAACTAATTATATCATTTGAAAGGGAAAAGTAAAGTATAAAGCTATGAAATATTTAACAAATTATATTATTTCTTGAATTACGATGGCGAAATTGATATAATCTTAAAAGGTATGCGAATATCAGTTTTTATTTTAGGAGAAATTTTATGAGCAAAAAATGTTGTGGAATTATATACAATGAAAATGAAAAGTTCTGCACAAGGTGCGGAAAACCATTGATAGATACTCCGGAAGAGGAGACACCATTAGTCCTTGATATGTCTGAGGTGGACAAGATAGCTGCCAGTGTTCGAGGTGAGATGGAAAAAGAACAGGAAGCTAAAGAAGAAACTGTTTCAGAGGAAACTTTTAAAGAGCAGACTAATCAGGAGGAATCACAGGAAGAGCAGACTGTTGCGGTAGAGGAAACAGCTTCTCAGGTAGAGACTACTAATTCAGGTGAAGAGGAAGTACAGCTCCCAAGTGACGACAGTGAAGAAGATGATGGTGAAGATGATGACGACGATGATGACGATGGAAAAGCATCTGTCGGTTTGAAATTGTTTGGAACACTTATGATAATCATTATGCTGGCATCTATAGCGGCAGTGGGATTAGGAATATATTTCGTGAAGCTAAATCCATATTATAAGAATCATAACATCAATGCGCCTGTTGTTTACGAGGGTGTTGCAACAGATACAGATGTGAATAATGTGGAGCTTACACCGCTTCTTACACCAGTGTCTATAGAGGTTCAGACATCAACAGATGCAGTGGAGGAAACAGCTACTGTAACTGATGCAGAAGATACAGAGGAAACAGAAGATGAGAGTGACAGCTCTGAGGAAAACTCAGAGAGTGAAGAGTAGGGGGTGCGAAGAGATGAGAAAAGCATGGAAAATCACCACTTTAGTAACCTTTATTTTAACCATAATCATATTGGCTGTTGGAGCTGTATTTCTATATTCAGATTTGATGATATACAGACTTTTTAACAGCATAGATAAGGGTAATTGGTCAGTGACCAAGGAGTATTATGACGCTTTGACACCTGAGCAGCAGAAGGTTGTAGATGCTCATATATCAGGATATGCTCATGAGCTTTGCAGAGAGTATGCAAATGGTGAGAGAAGCTATACAGAGGTTACAGCCTCATTTGATGCAATTAACAGCTTGGATAATACAGATGAGTTATATAACACACATATAACAGAGATAAATTACTTTGAGCTTAAGAGTTCCGTAGAGGAATTATATATTGCAAATACTACCTTTGATACAGATGGAGCAGTAAAGGCAAAACAGAGGATAGAAGCAGTTCAAAAGAGAATGGATACAGCTACTAAGGAGCAGCTTCTTATCCAGATGCTAAACGATAAGTATCAGGAGTACCTTGACTGCAAGATAGATCAGAAGAAGCTTACTGAGTTTATGGTTATAGTAACTGAGATGAGTTATTATGAGGCTCATAGCTACGCGGCTGTAATCGGCGCAAATGTGGTATGTGTAGAGAAGTATAGAAGTGCTTATACAGAGTTTGAGAATATGCTAACTGAGGACAGATACTTTGATGTGCTTGATTCCTATGATAAGATTTATGTAGGCTTAGACGAAAAGGATACAGTTTACAGAGGTAAATTCGAGGAACTATATCAGAATGCCTTCTATGATGGTATGGATTATTATCAGACCAAGCTGGATAATCTTATTGCAGCAAGTGATGGTGAGGCAGCAGTTGCCCTTATGAAGGAGATAGAGCTAAGATATGGCTCGGCCTTTGACTTAGATAGTGCTAAGAGCGAACTGGCATCAGATTGGCAGAAGACATATATTCAGATTGCTATGAATTATGAGGCTATTCTTCAGACAGAGTTTAGTAAGTCTGAGGAAGGTGTGTATATATTCGAGAATCAGTATCAGAGACTTAGACCTGACAGTATGCTTCTGTATGATATAGATAAGAATGGAGTTGCGGAGCTGTTCTTATTTAATAGTAAGGAAGCAACTGATGAGAATACAGAGTGCTTTGTGTTTACATTTGCAAATGGCAGCTATGTGTACCTTGGTTATGTAAATGTACTGAGCTTATGTACAGACAGTAATATTATAGCTCTTCCTGGTGAGTTCGGAAGAGATTTTGCTGAGGAGCATGTGCTTTTACACTTTACAGGCACAAGCTTTGAGCAGAAGAAGTACACAAAGAAGGATGGAGAGACCTATGTGGTTGATAACCAGGAGGTTACTGATGTAGAGTTCTTAACTGCTCAGACATCTATCGTTGACCATGGTAATAACCAGAGACCATCCGGTATGAATTATGTTGATATAAGTGATTATGAAAGCTATATCTTAGCTTACTAGATAAATTTTTTCTTGGAGGATTAAAAGATGATAAAGTTATATGAAGGCGGAGCATACCTTTTAAATGGAACTGAACTTGTGGCTGATAACGCAGATTCAGCAGCTGTTCTTGCACAGAAAGGTGTAAATGTAAGTAAGGAAGAGGCAGCTAAGAATACTATGGCATATGGTATCTTAGAGAAGCACAATACCTCAGGTAATATGGAGCAGCTTAAGATTAAGTTTGATAAGATGACTTCACATGATATTACATTTGTAGGTATTATTCAGACTGCCAGAGCTTCAGGACTTACTGAGTTCCCGGTTCCTTATGTTCTTACAAACTGCCACAATTCACTTTGTGCAGTTGGTGGTACTATCAATGAGGATGACCACATGTTTGGTCTTTCCTGTGCTAAGAAGTACGGTGGAGTTTATGTTCCACCTCACCAGGCAGTTATTCACCAGTATGCTAGAGAGATGCTTGCAGAGTGCGGTGCTATGATTCTTGGTTCAGACTCACACACTCGTTATGGCGCTCTTGGTACTATGGCTATCGGTGAAGGTGGTGGAGAGCTTGCTAAGCAGCTCTTAAAGAGAACCTATGATGTAGCTAAGCCAGGTGTTGTCGCTATTTACCTTGATGGAGAGGTTGCTAAGGGAGTTGGTCCTCAGGACGTTGCTCTCGCAATTATTGGAGCTACATTTGATTGTGGTTACGTTAAGAATAAGGTTATGGAGTTTGTTGGACCTGGTGTTGATAAGCTTTCAGCAGACTTTAGAATTGGTATAGATGTTATGACTACTGAGACTACTTGTCTTTCTTCTATCTGGAAGACTGATGAGAAGATTAAGGAGTGGTATGATATTCACTATAGACCAACTGCTTATAAGGAGATGAATCCTGGCGCAGTTGCTTACTATGATGGTGTGGTATATGTAAATCTTTCTAAGATTAAGCCTATGATTGCTATGCCATTCCACCCATCAAATGTTTACACTATTGATGAGTTAAATGCTAACCTTATGGATATCCTAGAGGATGTTGAGAAGAAGGCACTTGTTTCACTTGATGGCAAGGTTGACTTTACACTTAAGGATAAGGTTCGTAATGGAAAGCTTTATGTAGAGCAGGGAATCATCGCCGGTTGTGCAGGTGGTGGTTACGAGAATATTGTAGATGCTGCTGATATCTTAAAGGGCAAGTACATAGGTGCTGATGAGTTCACACTTTCGGTATATCCGGCAAGTACACCTATTTATATGGAGCTTGCAAAGAACGGAAGACTTGCAGACCTTATTGGAACAGGTGCTATCGTTAAGACTGCATTCTGTGGTCCTTGCTTTGGTGCCGGAGATACTCCTGCTAACAATGCATTTAGTATTAGACATTCAACTAGAAACTTCCCTAACAGAGAAGGCTCTAAGATTCAGAATGGTCAGATTTCATCAGTTGCTCTTATGGACGCACGTTCAATAGCTGCAACAGCTGTTAATAAGGGTTACCTTACTTCAGCTACTGACCTTGATGTACAGTATACTTCACCAAAGTACTTCTTCGATAAGACTATTTATGAGAACAGAGTATATGATGGTGTAGGTAAGGCTGACAAGGATGTGGAGATTAAGTTCGGTCCAAATATTAAGGACTGGCCAGAGATGATATCACTTACTGATAACCTCTTGCTTAAGATGGCATCAGTAATAAATGATCCTGTAACAACAACAGATGAGCTTATCCCATCAGGAGAGACATCATCATTTAGATCTAACCCACTTGGACTTGCAGAGTTTACACTTTCACGTAAGGACCCTGAATACGTTGGTCGTGCAAAGGCTATTCAGGCAGTGGAGAGAGTTCGTGAGTCAGGTGAGTGTATGTGCTCTACATCAGATGAGATGAAGAAGATTATGGATACCATTAAGGAAAAGTTCCCAGAGGTTAAGGGCAAGAATACCGGATATGGTAGCACAATATTTGCAGTTAAGCCAGGTGATGGCTCTGCCAGAGAGCAGGCTGCATCATGCCAGAAGGTTCTTGGTGGATGGGCTAATATTGCTAAGGAGTACGCAACTAAGAGATATAGATCTAACCTTATCAATTGGGGTATGCTTCCATTTGTAATGGAAGAGGACTATGCGTTTGATATAGACGATTATGTATTTGTTCCAGGCATTGTAGATGCAATTAAGAATAAGGATGATGTGATTAAGGCATACGTTGTAAACAAGGGCATGAAGGAGATTTCACTTACCCTTGGCGCTCTCACTGATGATGAGAGAGACATAATCCTTGCAGGTTGCTTAATTAACTATTATAAGGAGAATTAATAGACCATAACCAACTTAGGCAGATAAGGGGGAAGGCAAATGAACAAACAGATAAAGAATATCGCTATAGTAGATGATGATGAGATTAGTCGAATAATGATGTATAAGTACCTCTTGCTGGAGAAACAGTACTCTACTAATCTTTATGCCAGTGGAGAGGAATTCTTAGAGTCTACAACCAGGAAGATACCTGATTTAGTAATACTTGATATCGAGATGCCGGGTGCAAACGGCATCGAGGTATTTGATAGAATGAGAAAGATTAAGGAGTTAGAGCATGTTCCTGTAATCTTTATCACAGGCAAGGAGGACAAAAATACTGTCCTAAGATGTATTGGCAGGGGTGCTGATGGATATATGGTAAAGCCTGTAACTAAAGATGTTTTAAAGAGTAAGATGGAAGAGGTTATAAAGCGTTATAGTGAATTTAAGTCTAATAAGACCATTCTTATGGTAGATGATGACGTGGAGTTCCTTAAGATATCTAAGATTAAGCTTTCAAAGTATTACAAGGTATTGACTGTTGATTCCGGTAAGACTGCTTTGGATTATTTGTCATCCCATACAGTGGACTTGATTATATTGGATTATTTTATGCCACTTTATGACGGAAAGAATATACTCAATATTCTAAAGCATAGGGATAGTACTAAGAAGATTCCTGTAATCATGGTTACTGCTCTTAGCAGTGATGAAGTTATTAATGCATGTGGAGATAACCAACCGGATGCCATAGTTACAAAGCCGGTTGATATTGAGGAACTGCTTAGCAAGATTAATATGTTGGTTTGTACAGATTAGGGAGATAAGGTATGACATTTTTTGATGTGATGATTATAATACAGGTGGTTGCAGCTATATTTGCTTTGCTTTCTATCTATATCTTTGCTCAGCAGAGACCTTCATCATATCAGAAATTGCTTACAATTACTTCAATATGTGGATTTTTAGGAGTTGTTGCCTATGTGCAGGAGCTCCTTGCGGTTAATTTGGAAGAAGCGTTTTTGGCGGCTCGATTCGGCTATATCGGAAAGAGCTTTGCCATGATGCTTTTTCTTTTGTTTTTGGCAAAGTATTGCGATGTGCCACTTCCTAAACTAGTGGTATCAGGACTTATTGTATATAGCACACTCAATATGATGGTTGTTTTAACTTGCAAATATCATTCCCTTTATTATACGTCCGTAGATTTTGTAATAGATGGTGACAGACGATATCTTGTGCTTGGAAAAGGACCCCTGTATTGGTTGTTTATGGTTATAACCATACTTACTATGGCAAGCTTTGTTCTGATTGCTCTTAGTACCATAGTGAAGAGAAAGGGTATAGAGAGAAGGAGACTTGTGTTACTTTGTATGTCAGGTATAATACCTGCAGTTGCCCTTGTTCTTAATCTGTTGCCGGTTATGAAGGGCTTTGACCCTACACCGCTTGGTATACTGGCAACCACAATGTTGGTTAGCTACAGCGTTATGAGATATGGTTTGCTGGATACTATGCAGCTTGCTAAGGATAACGCTATGGATATTACTGATAAGGGTATCATAGTTGTTGATAAGCACAAAGAATATGTATATGCAAATGCCAAGGCTAAAGAGCTTTATCCGGAACTGGTTGACGATGTGGAAGAAACAAAATCTTTAATGGAGAAAATTTTTGCTGGTGTTGATGAGGATAACACCAGTAAGAGAAACTATGTGAAAAAGGATTCCATATACGAGCTTGACTATTCCGTTTTAAAGGAATCTGACGAAGGTAGCTATGTTGTAAACGGATATATGGCATGGATATTTGATATAACCGATGATTACAATCATAAGAAGGAACTGGAGAGACTTAAGATTGAAGCGGAACAAGCCAATGCAGCTAAGACGGAATTTTTGGCAAAGATGTCTCACGAGATTAGAACTCCTATGAATGCTATAATGGGCTTTGCGGATTTGGCTTTAGATGAGGTGGAGAACCCGGAAGCTAAGGAGTATCTGGAATATATTAAGAGCTCGTCGGTATCGTTGCTAGGTATAATAAACGATGTTTTGGATATATCAAAGATTGAGTCCGGAAAGATGGAAATAGTACCTGTGGAGTATAATTCCATGGATTTGTTTGATGAGGTTTCCGTTATTATGGAAACTCAGGCAAGAAAGAAGAATATCGAATATAATACTAACATAGATGTTAATATTCCAAGACGATTAAAGGGAGATAGTAAAAGAATTCGTGAAATATTAATTAATGTTGTTGGTAACGCTATAAAATATACTAATCAAGGCAGGGTTGATTTTGATGTAGAGCTGCAAAGCAAAGGAACAAAGGATGTTGTTCTTGAGATACATATTAGGGACACCGGAGTAGGAATAAAAAAGGATAAACTGGATAAAATTTTTGAGAGCTTTGAACAGGTAGGTGATTTGGAAAATTACAGTGTTGAGGGTACCGGTTTAGGGCTTGCTATATCAAAACAATTGGTGGAGCTTATGGCAGGAAGCATTACGGTCACCAGTGAGTACGGCAGAGGGAGTGATTTCTGTATAATTCTACCTCAAGAATTTGTGGAAGGTCAGGGTACAGATGGCAATGCTAAGCTACTAGGAGATAATTATAAAATTCACACAAATAAGGTTAAGGTATTAGTAGTAGATGATAATATTATCAATCTAAAGGTTGAAAGAGGTATACTGGAAAAGCTAAATATGTCAGTTGATACTGCAGAGTCAGGTAAAGAATGTCTGGAGCTCATCAAAAGGACAAAATATGACGCGATATTTATGGATCAAATGATGCCTGAGATGGACGGTGTGGAAACCTTGAATGCCATAAGGGAGGCATATACATTTAATAGAGAGACTCCGGTTGTTTTGGTTACAGCCAACGCGATTGTAGGTGTAAAGGAAAAATCTATGGAGCTTGGATTTGATGGTTATGTTTCTAAGCCTATTATTGAAGATGAGCTTATTGAAGTGCTTCTTAAGATTTTGCCAACAGAGAAGCTGGAGATAAGAACTCAGGATAGAGATGGTTTTGATGGCAGAGGATATGATGTTAAGGATTTAAGCATGCTTTCGGATTTGGCTAAGCTTGGTATTAAGACAGATGAGGGAATGAAGTATTGTGGAGGCATAGACTTCTATAGAGAGATATTAAGAATATCTGCAGACAACTCTCAAGAAAAACGTGAAAAACTTGAGTCCTACCTAGAAACAGGAGATTTTGAAAATTACACAATCTTAGTGCATGCTGTAAAGAGTAGCTTGGCTAATATAGGTGCTGTGGAGTTGAGCTGTAGAGCAAAGGAACTGGAGCAGGCCGGTAAGGAAAAAAGATATGCTTATATAGAGGGTAATGGTTTTGAGTTTAATGAGAATTATACAAGACTTATGGATGAGCTAGGTAAGCTTCTTGATATTCAGAATGAGGAAGAAACTATAGCTGGAGATAAAACAATATCCTCAGCAAGATGGGAAGATATTTTGAATAAACTGGCATACTATATTAGCGAGCTTGAGTTAGATGTAGCTGAAGAACTTGTGGATGAGATGATGACCTTCAAGCTGTCGGGAGAAGCCGGTGAGCTTGTGGTAGGAATGAAGGAGCAGCTACAACAGTTTGATGTGGAGGGAGTAAAGGTACGACTTAATTCCCTGGCAAGCTTGGATAGTACGCAGGCTTTATCGTAGTAATGATGAACGATATTGGGTTAGGTTTAGAGCTATCGCCCAATAAAAAAATATTATGAAGTGGTAAATGTTGATACAACGTGATATAATTTACCTGTTTAGTGAAGAGTGATTATTCACAGAGACATAAGACAAGAACAGAATGGAGGGATTTTATGAGCGTCATAATTTGGTTAGTACTTGCAGCTGTGTTGATAGTGGCAGAGATTGCAACTCTCGGACTTACTACCATATGGTTTGCAGGAGGCGCAATTGTTGCAGCCTTACTGGCACATTTTGGAGCCCATTGGCTACTACAGGTGCTTGTGTTTGCAGCTGTTTCATTTGTTTTGCTAATCCTTACAAGACCTATAGCTCAGAAGCATCTTATGAAGGATGTGGAGAAGACTAATGTTGAAGGACTTGTGGGAACAGTAGGACTAGTTACAGAGACCATCGATAATGCAAAGGCAGAGGGCGTTGTTTTCCTTGATGGCAAGGAGTGGACTGCCCGTTCTACCGGTGGGGAGATTATCGAGAAGGATGCACGAGTTAAGGTTGATTCCATAAGTGGGGTTAAGCTTATGGTTACAAAGAGTGAATAAGGAGGATTAGATTATGTTATTATCAGGATTAACAGGGGGTCAGGTGTTTGGATTATTCTTAGTGTTCCTTGTAATTGTAGTAGTTGCAAGCATGATTAAGATTGTACCACAGGCCCATGCATACGTTATAGAGAGACTTGGAACCTATCAGGCAACCTGGTCAGTAGGTTTTCATATGAAGCTGCCTATCATTGATAAGGTGGCACAGAGAATATCCCTTAAGGAGCAGGTTGTAGATTTTGCACCACAGCCGGTTATCACTAAGGATAATGTTACTATGAGAATTGATACAGTTGTGTTCTTCCAGATTACTGATCCAAAGCTTTTTGCTTACGGTGTTGAGAAGCCAATTATGGCTATCGAGAATCTTACAGCTACAACACTTAGAAATATCATCGGTGATCTTGAACTTGATGAGACACTTACTTCTAGAGAGATAATTAACACTAAGATGAGATCTACACTTGATGTTGCTACAGATCCTTGGGGTATTAAGATTAACAGAGTAGAGCTTAAGAATATTATTCCACCTGCTGCTATTCAGGATGCAATGGAGAAGCAGATGAAGGCAGAGCGTGAAAGAAGAGAGCAGATTCTTATTGCAGAGGGTGAGAAGAAGTCAGCAGTCCTCAGAGCAGAGGGTCAGAAGGAGTCTATTATCCTTGCTGCAGAGGCGGAGAAGCAGTCAGCTATACTTAGAGCTGAGGCTGTTAAGGAAGCAACTATCCGTAAGGCAGAGGGTGAAGCTGAGGCTATTATAGCAGTTCAGAAGGCTAATGCTGATGGTATCAGATTCCTTAATGAGAGTGCTCCTGCACAGGGCGTGCTTACATTAAAGAGCTTAGAGGCCTTTGCAAAGGCAGCAGACGGAAAAGCTACAAAGCTTATCATTCCATCTGAGATTGCAAGCATAGCAGGTCTTGCGTCATCCTTGACAGAGATTGCAGATGTAAAGCAGGGAAATCAGGATAAGCAGTAATTGTACTGTAGGATAATATGTATAAACGAGGAGACTGAAAGATGAAAAGCTTAATGAGTTTTTTGCTTGGTATTGTGTTGACCATATTAGGTGCGGCACTGTTCCTTATGAATATTAGAATATCTACATTTACCTTCTTTTATAGGTACAATGATACTAATGTTACCGCAATATTGCTTCTTGCCATATGCATAATGTTTGTGATATATGTTGTTTATCCGAACATAGTTACAGGAGGCTTACTTGGAATATTCTTCCTGTTATTTGTGGTTTCGGTAATATTGAGTATGAAGTTCCATATTGTTCATATGACAGCATTTGAAATTATGCTCATATTAGCCACATTCTTTGGAGGTATTGGTCTTGTAATCAAAGGATTGATAGGTGCAAAAAATGATACCGGAAGTGGAACAGGAAACGGAACAGGTATAGGTGGTATTTAAAATATTTGGAGGTAGCTATGGCAAGTAGAGCAGAATTACAACAGAGTATAATGAGAGAG
Organism: Lachnospiraceae bacterium; assembly: GCA_017463225.1. Classification (GTDB taxonomy): domain Bacteria; phylum Bacillota; class Clostridia; order Lachnospirales; family Lachnospiraceae; genus Coprococcus_C. Next base: position 24,021 of record JAFTPO010000013.1, read on the forward strand.
CTTGCGGATTACAGTCCTAAGATAATATTTGGAACAGAGGAGATAGTTGGCGAGCTAAGACATAATAGACAAAAGGACACAGATGAGCTGTTTAACCTTGTTATACAGGGAATTAATTGGGAGATAGAGGTTTTTAATAATTGTGAAAATATTATCAACCAGAAGGAAACTGTTATAGACAAGAGTAAGATGGCTGCAGCTGTTGTAAGACTTGGAAAGGTTCTTCAGGAAAAGGATGATATTAAGATTGCAGCCTGCCTGGAGGTGGATTTCCTTCCGTTCCTTAGGTCTATGGAGCAGGCTTCTCGTAGTATTATTGGATAAAATGTACAAGAAAAAGAACTCTTTATGGGTTCTTTTTTTTGCCTTTTCTTACAAAATTTGGCACAAATTACAAAGTAGCTTAACTTTTTTTAAGAATAAGTATAAAATTTGCCCAAAACCTATTTAAATTTTTAAGGGTTGGTGGTATAATACATATAAATTATGCTAAAAGGGGTGACATTATGATTAAGAAAGAAATGATAGCTATGCTGTTAGCCGGTGGTCAGGGTAGCCGTCTCGGCGTGCTTACATCCAAACTTGCAAAGCCTGCAGTTGCTTTCGGAGGAAAGTACAAGATTATTGATTTCCCACTTAGTAACTGTATTAATTCAGGCGTTGACACTGTTGGAGTTCTTACCCAGTATAGACCGCTTCGACTTAACCAGCATATCGGTATTGGTATGCCATGGGATCTAGATCGTAATATAGGTGGTGTAACTGTTCTTCCACCATATGAGAAGAGTGAAAATAGTCAGTGGTATACAGGTACAGCAAATGCGATTTATCAGAATATAGAGTATATTGATTATTATAATCCGGAGTATGTGCTTATTCTTTCAGGAGATCACATTTACAAGATGGATTATGAGAATATGCTTGACTTCCATAAGACAAGCAAGGCAGACATAACACTTGCTACATATCAGGTTCCTATGGAGGAAGCTAGCAGATTCGGAGTTGTTATAACTGACGAGTCCGGATGTATCCAGGAGTTTGAGGAGAAGCCGGAGAAGCCTAGAAGTAACAAGGCATCTATGGGTATCTACATATTCAACTGGAAGCTTCTTAAGGAAGCGCTTACTGTTATGAAGGATCAGCCTTCATGTGACTTTGGAAAGCATATTATTCCATATTGCCATGAGCATGGAAGTAAGATTTGTGCTTACGAGTATAAGGGATATTGGAAGGATGTTGGAACTCTCGGTTCTTACTGGGAGGCTAATATGGAGCTTATTGATATTATCCCTGAGTTTAATCTTTATGAGGAGTTCTGGAGAATATACACTAAGAGTGATATTTTACCTCCACAGTATATAGCCCCTGAGGCATCTGTAACTAAGAGTATAGTTGGTGAGGGAACTGAGGTTTATGGAGATGTTAACAGCTCAGTTATCGGTTCAGGTGTAAGCATTGGTAAGGGTGCTGTGGTTAAGAATTCTATTATTATGAATGGAGCAACCATCGGTGATGGTGCTATCATTGATAAGGCAATCATTGCAGAGGGTGTTGTAATCGGAGCTAATACAGAGCTTGGCGTTGGTGAGGAGGCACCTAATGAGTTTGCACCACATATCTATTCATTTGGCCTTGTTACTATAGGAGAAAACTCAGTAATACCTGATGGTGTTAAGATTGGTAAGAATGTTGCTATCTTCGGAGAGACAACCATAGACGAATACCCTGACGGATTACTTAAGAGCGGTTCTAGCATAATAAAGGTAGGTGAATAATATGAGAGCGATAGGTATTATTTTAGCCGGTGGAAACAGCGGCAGAATGGGTGATTTATCAGCAAAGAGAGCGGCAGCAGCAATGCCTATAGTTGGAAGCTACAGAGCTATCGACTTCGCCCTGTCTAATATGACAAATTCACATATACAGAAGGTTGCAGTTTATACTCAGTACAACTCACGCTCACTTAATGAGCACCTCAATTCTTCTAAGTGGTGGGACTTTGGAAGAAAGCAGGGAGGACTTTATGTATTTACTCCAACTATTACATCAACAAACAGCTTCTGGTACAAGGGTACAGCAGACGCATTGTTCCAGAACATAAACTTCCTCAAGTCAGCTCATGAGCCATATGTAGTAATTGCATCTGGTGATGGTATATACAAGCTTGACTACAATAAAGTTCTTGAGGAGCATATTGCTACAGGAGCAGATATAACTATAGTATGTAAGGATATTCCTGCTGGCGAGGATGACATTAACCGTTTTGGAGTTGTTAAGCTTGCTGAGGATAACAGGGTTTTAGATTTTGAGGAGAAGCCACTTGTAGCTGAGACTAATACAGCATCAATAGGTGTTTATGTTATAAGACGTAGACAGCTTATAGAGTTGTTAGAGGCTTGTGCTGCAGAGGGAAGAAGTGATTTTGTTAATGATATTCTCGTAAGATATAAGAATGTTAAGAAGATATACGCTTACAAACTTGATTCTTACTGGAGAAACATTGGAACCATCGATTCATACTTTAAGACTAATATGGACTTCCTTAACAAGGATGTTAGAGACTACTTCTTTAGACAGCATCCGGATGTATATTCAAAGGTAGAGGATTTACCACCAGCTAAGTACAATGGTGATGCGGTGGTTAACAACTCTCTTATAGCCAGTGGATGTATAATCAACGGAACTGTAGAGGATTCTATATTGTTTAAGAAGGTATATATTGGCAACAACTGTGTTATCAAGAATTCCATCATTTTAAATGATGTTCATATCGGTGATAATTGTTATATTGAGAACTGTATCGTAGAAAGTAGAGATACTCTCAGAGCGAACACAGTTCACACCGGAGATCCTAACCAGATTAAGGTTATCGTGGAGAAGAATTTTAGATACGCATTATAGTTTGGACTGCAGGACATTTTAAAAGGGGGATGGTACAATGCAGATAACAGATGTAAGAGTGAGGAAGGTTACAAAGGAAGGTAAGATGAGAGCGGTTGTGTCTATCACAATTGACGATGAATTTGTAGTACATGACATAAAGGTCATAGATGGAGAGAAGGGCTTATTCATCGCTATGCCAAGCCGTAAATCTGCCGATGGAGAGTATAAGGATATCGCACATCCTATTAACTCCGAGACTAGAGATAAGATACAGACTCTAATACTTGAAAAGTATGCAGAGACTGCTTCTGAAACTGAAGAGTAATCAGTTGTATAATTTTGGGGCTGTCTTATGACAGCCTCATTTTATGCTATTAAGATTAATAAAAAAGTGATATAATAGATGAACAGTAATTTATATTGGAGGTAACACGGTGGAAGAGGAATATAGCGTAACGGTGACGGATCTTATTAAGAAGATGAATCTGGTTAATCATACTCCTGATATAGACACAGATAGAATTCTTATTAAGGATCCTAATATGAATAGACCGGCTGTACAGCTGGCAGGCTTCTTTGAACATTTTGATTCTGCTAGAATTCAGATATGTGGAAATGTAGAATACGCGTATATTGCGAATATGCATTCCAGAGAGGAAAATATAGAGATATTCAATAAGCTGTTTGAGTATAAGATACCATGTCTTATCTTCTGTAGAAATCTTCAGCCTTATGACTTTATCATAGAGGCAGGAAACAGATATGGTATACCAATACTTACAGATACCTTAGAGACAACCTCCGAGTTCGTTCATGAGGTAGTAAAATGGCTTCACGTTGAGCTGGCTCCAAGAATATCTATACACGCAGTTCTTGTTGATGTATATGGTGAAGGCGTTCTTATAACAGGTGATAGTGGTATAGGTAAGTCGGAGGCTGCACTGGAGCTTATTAAGAGAGGACACAGACTGGTGTCTGATGATGTGGTTGAGATAAAGAAGGTAAGTGAGGATACTCTTGTAGGAACTGCTCCTGAGAGAACCAGACATTTTATCGAGCTTAGAGGTATAGGAATAGTAGATGTTAAATCTATGTTTGGAGTTGAGTGTGTTAAGCAGACACAGAGCATAGATTTAGTCATAGAATTGGCCGAGTGGGATAAGGAGGCTAATTACGACAGACTTGGTCTTGAAGACCAGTATACAGAGATACTTGGAAATAAGGTGGTATGTCATTCCATACCTATTAGACCGGGAAGAAATGTTGCTATCATAGTTGAAACAGCTGCAGTTAACCATAGGCAGAAGAAGATGGGTTACAATGCAGCTCAGGAGCTTTATAACAGAGTTACAAGAAGTATGGCTGAAAGCTTAAAGTCAAATCAATAATTAACTGGATTATAGGAGGAAAAGTTATGGCTAATTATGTGTTTGGAGTTGATATAGGAGGTACTACAGTAAAGATAGGTCTTTTTACTACAGATGGAGTTCTTCAGGATAAGTGGGAGATACATACCAGAACCGACGAGGGTGGTAAGTTTATACTTGGTGATATAGCAGAGTCTATAGAGTCAAAGCTTGCTGAGAAGTCTATAGATAAGACTGACGTGGCAGGTATCGGTATGGGTGTACCTGGACCGGTTAGAGCAGATGGTACTGTACTTAGATGTGTAAATCTTGGCTGGGGCATATTCAATGCAGCAGAGGAGCTCTCAAATATCATTGGTCTTCCTGTAACTGCAGGAAATGATGCTAATATGGCTGCCTTAGGTGAAATGTGGCAGGGTGGCGGAAAAGGCTACAAAGATATCGTAATGGTTACTCTTGGTACAGGAGTTGGCGGTGGAATAATCTTAGATGGAAAGATGCTTTCAGGAGTTAACGGTGCCGGCGGAGAGATTGGTCATATGCAGGTTAACGAAGATGAGACCGAGGTTTGTGGTTGTGGTAAGAAGGGCTGCTTAGAGCAGTATACATCAGCTACAGGAATAGTTAGATCAGCTAATATAGCTATTAATAATACTGATAAGCCATCAAGCTTAAGAAATGTTCAGTACATATCAGCAAAGGAAGTATTTGACGCAGCAAAGAATGGTGACGAGCTGGCAGCACAGCTTGTTGAGAATCATGGAAAGTGCTTAGGTAAGGCATTAGCTCAGATTGCCTGTGTAGTAGACCCTGAGGTGTTTGTAATCGGCGGTGGTGTGTCTAAGGCTGGAGAGATAATAACTGATACAACTGCTAAGTATTTCCAGGAGCATTGCTTCCACGCTTGTAAGAAGACACAGTTTAAGCTGGCAACTCTTGGCAATGATGCAGGTATGTACGGTGGAGCTTGTGCTATATTAAATAAGTAATTGTTAAAAACAACTAATGTTAGTTAAGTTTTCACGGAAATTTGTATAATTTTTTGCATTGAATAAAATGAGTCCATAATGTATGATAGGGTGTAATGGAGTATTGTGCCTTAGTATGCATAGATGGACTCGTTTTTTGTTGTTCCGGTATTGGAGTTGGTATATATTTTGGCTAAGGTGCATATGATTTGGTTCATAACAGTGGAAGGTATAATAATGCATAATATTTTTGGAAATATAAGCTATAAGTCGAATGAATTGATGAGCGGACACACCACATTTCGTATAGGAGGTCCTGCAAAATATTTTTTCACACCAGAAACAGATGATGAAATAGTGAAAATTATTGATATATGCAAAGCGCATAACATTAGATATCTAATTATGGGTAACGGCAGTAATATGCTGTTTAGTGACCAGGGCTTTGATGGAGCTATTATTCAGATTTACAATAATTATAATTTGATAGATGTGCAAGAGGATGGAATATATGCTAATGCGGGAGCGTTGCTTTCTAAACTTGCTGCATTAGCCAGAGAAAATTCTATGACGGGTATGGAGTTTGCTGCCGGTATTCCCGGAACCTTAGGTGGCGCTGTAGTTATGAATGCAGGTGCCTATGGCGGAGAGATGAAGGATATCATAGAATATGTGGATGTTTTAGAATCAGACGGAACAGTTAAGAGATATAATTGTGAGAATATGGAGTTTGGATATAGAAAAAGTATTATATCCGATGACAAAATAGTTCTGGGAGCAAAGCTTAGGCTTGCAAAGGGTGATAAGACCTTGATTCAGGCTAAGATGGATGAGCTTAAGATTGCCAGAACCTCAAAACAACCACTGGAGCTACCTAGTGCGGGATCAACCTTTAAGAGACCGGAGGGGTATTTTGCGGCTAAGCTTATAGATGATAGTGGACTTCGCGGATATAAAAGTGGGGGAGCTATGGTGTCAGAGAAGCATTGTGGTTTTGTGGTGAATTATGATAAGGCCACCTGTAAGGATGTGCTTGAGGTTATCGAGCACGTTCAGGATGTTGTAGAAGAAAAGTATGGGGTAAGGCTTGAGCCGGAGGTTAAGATTATACTATGAGATTCGTTATAGTTACAGGAATGAGTGGAGCTGGAAAGTCAACAGCGCTTAAGACATTGGAGGATATGGGATTCTTCTGTGTTGATAACCTTCCGGTTATGCTCATAGAGAAATTCGCGGAGATTGCTCATGACGATAAGCTGGAGGTAGATAATGTCGCTATAGGTGTAGACATTAGAAGTGGAGACGCCTTAGGGGAGCTTTCAGAGTGCCTTCAGGAAATGAAAAAGAATAATTACAATTATGAGATACTCTTTCTTGATGCTAACGAGGTTTCTTTGGTTAAAAGATATAAGGAAACCAGAAGAAAACATCCATTATCTCCTAAAGGGAGAATTAATGAGGGTATTGTTAAAGAGAGAGAAAAGATAGAATTCCTTAAGCAAAGAGCAGATTACATTATAGATACAAGTGGTTTGCTTACTAGGGAGCTTAAGGTAGAGCTGGATAAAATATTTGTTAATAATGAGGATTATAACAATATAATCATTACAGTTATGTCCTTTGGATTTAAATATGGAATACCAAGGGATTCGGATTTGGTTTATGATGTGAGATTCCTTCCGAATCCGTATTATGATTTGGAGCTTAGACCGCTTACCGGCAATGATGAGGCTGTTGTGAAGGTTGTAAGCGAATGCGATGAGTACAAAGAGTTTATGGATAAGCTTACTGATATGGTTAAGTTTTTGCTTCCATTTTATAAAAGAGAAGGAAAAAATCAGTTGGTAATCTCCATCGGCTGTACAGGTGGAAAGCATCGTTCTGTTACAGTGGTAAATGATTTAACTCGCAGGTTAGAGAATCTTCCTTATACCGTAAGGGGATTCCACAGAGATATTACCAAGGATAGGATAGTAAAAGGAGAGTAAGACAGATGTCATTTTCGTCGGAGGTTAAGGCGGAACTTAAGAATGGTATCAGTAGCTCTAAGCATTGCAGATTAGCAGAGCTATCGGCTATGGTTGTTATGACAGGAGAGTTTCACGATGGAGTATGGCAACCACCGGAGGACAATGGATTTGTGGTATCCAAGGCAGATAAGCTGATAAAAATGCTTGATATAGATATAAACTCAGAAGAAGGAAAGAAATCACTGAAGCTGATTAAAACAGATGAGGGCTATACCATAGATAATATGCTTGTGGAGCGAAGCTGTTGTAAACAGGCATATCTAAGGGGCGCTTTTTTAGGAGCCGGTTCTATTACTAATCCTGAAAAGGGGTATCATTTTGAGATAGTGTGTGATACAAAGAGACAGGCAGAGATAATCTCAGATATTATCAATTCCTTTGATGTGGAATCTAAAAGTATTAGCAGAAAGAAGTATTATGTGGTATATGTAAAAGACGGTTCTCACATAGTAGATTTGTTAAATGTTATGGGAGCTCATACGTCTCTTATGAATATGGAGAATGTTAGAATCATAAAGGACGTTAGAAATAACTTAAACAGGCAGGTGAATTGTGAAGCCGCCAATTTAAATAAGACTGTATCTGCTGCTGTAAAGCAGATTAATGATATAGAGTATATTCACAGGGTAAAGGGAATAAAATATTTGCCAGAGGGCTTGCGGAGGTTAGCAGAGCTTAGGGTGGAGTTTGACCAGGCTTCGCTTAAAGAACTTGGAGATATGCTAAATCCTCCATTGGGCAAGTCAGGTGTGAATCATAGATTAAGAAAAATAAGCGAAATAGCCGATGAGCTAAGGAGGAGTTAAACATGATTAGTAAAGATGTGACAGTTAATTTACCAGCAGATAGTGAGGCCAGACCGGTTGCTGTATTGGTTCAGCTTGCAAGCAAGTATGAGAGCAAGATTCATATACTGGTGCAGAACAAGAGAATTAATGCTAAGAGCATTATGGGTATGATGAGCTTAGATTTTAGCCAGGGCGATAAGCTTGTTATTGAGGCTGAAGGAGCAGATGCAGAGGCAGCAGTTGAAGAGATTGCAAATTATGTAGAGTCAAGAGCTTAGTCGTCTTGCAAATATCTTGATTTTATGTTAAAATATTTGCGATTATGACAAGGTTACAAAGGAGGATGTCATATGGGACTTTTTGGTAGTTTCTTTGAGAAAATTCCTTTCTTGTCCAATTTGGGGGGCAAGAAGAAATCAACCAAAAGTAATGTTGAGCTTCAATATGATAAAGCCATTAACCAGATGGAAAATGGTAACGCAGAAGAAGCTGTAGAAATATTAGAAAAGATTGTTGACATTGCTATTGTTGATGCAAACTATAAGAATTTTGGAGTAGATTCTCTTAAGATATTAGGAGAACTGCATGAGACAGGTAAATACAGTAACAGTAAGATTGCTGTTGATAAGGCTAAAGCTTGTCAGTACTATGAGAAGTATGTAAAGCTCAACAAGGATGGTGAGATGATTTATAAGCTTGCCAAGATGCTTCTTGAGATACAGAATTTCTCTAAAGCGATAACTTACTTTGAGAAGGCTACAGACTGCGGAATTAAGGCAGCATATATGAATTTAGGTAGTATATATGAGAATGGCCTTCAGAGAGTAGATCAGTATGGAAACAAGAGTGATTATGTTGTACCTATAGATTATGATAAGGCTATGATGTGGTATAAGAAGCTTGCTGATACAGGGGATAGTAAGGCGAAGCTTGCTTATGACAGAGTAGAGTACGCTAGCAAACATACTGACAGTATAGAGTTTGAGGAAAAGGATAAGCTCTATACAGCTATATCAGAAGAGAGACGCGCAAAGGGCAAGGAGCCAAGATATAAGGCTATTGATCCTTCAAGACTTCAGTATCAGTATACCTATGTTCATAACCAGGTGGATGGTTATATTCACAAGCTTCCTAAGGACTGGGTTAAAACTATAAATGAAGATACAGATGAGGAGTACTATGCTCCAAGTCTTACATATAAGGACTTTGAGATGTATGTGTCTTACGACAGTATACCTAGAGATTCCAAGAAGACTCTTGAGAATTATTTGAGATATTGTAACGATGCCTTCGAAGAGGAGCTTCAGCTTAAGGCATACATTACAGAGTATTCAGATGGTATATGTACAACCTTCTACCATAAGGAGATGGAGAAGGGTATAGTTACATTTGCGTTCTATAAGGGCAAGAGACTTGCATGTATGAAGTTTGTATGTGCATCTATGGAGATTATCGAGCAGTATGAGGAGATTATATTTGAAACAGCTAACTCCTTTGCATTTGTAGATCCAACTCTTGTAAGTGAGCAGAGTGCAAACCGTAAGGAGAATCAGTACTATAGTGAGGCTGTATATTGCTATTATTTAGAGGATTATGAAGGAGCCATGACAGCTGCTAAGCAGGCACTTAAGCTGGGTAGTATAAAGGCTAGTTATCTTCTTATAGAGCTTTACTTTGATGATGATTCACCATATAAGGATATAGAGAAGACTATAAGCTATGCAAAGCAGCTTTTTGATGCAACTAAGGATCCTGACCTTGCGTTCTTGCTTGGTAATATATATGACCAGCAGCTTAAGGATTATATGAAGGCTCTTAACTGGTATGAGCATGCTCATAGATTGGGTCATAAGAGAGTTTCTTTCTATCTTGGTAGATTCTATTACTATGGAGTACTTAGGACTAAGAGAGATGGAGAGAAGGCATTAGAGTACTTTAGAGAAGCTCAGGCAAATGGTATTCTTGAGGCAGAGGCATATATCAAGGATATAGAAGAGCTAAAGGGAGAAGATCTTCAGACAAGCGTGGATAAGTGGGAGAGAGCAGTTGAGGCAGGTAGTGGAGCAGCAGCTCTTAAGGTTGCACTTTACAAGCAGAGCCAGGTATTCTTTATGGCTAACTCTTATGAGATTGAAAAAGCATTTAATGAAGCTCTTGGACTTGGTAGTTATCAGGCCGCTTATGAGCTTGGAAAGATATACCAGCAGCAGGAGGCAGCTGAAGATTACAGAGGAGAGATTAAGAGTATTAAGTACTTTGAGAGAGCTTATGATAATCATTATGAGGACTTCGATAAGGATAATCTCTTCAAGGTAGTAGAGTATAAGGCTAGTAAGGTTGAAAGTATAGATGATAAGATAGACTTATATCTTCAGAGTGCATGTATGGGATATGTTCCGGCTGTAGAGAAGGTAATAGAACTTGCAAGCACAGCAGATAAGAAGATTGAGACTCTTTACATGGAGCTTCAGAGTATCGCTGAAACAGGCGATGATTCAGCTATTATAGCTATGAATAAGCTTGAGAAGAAGTTTAATTCACTTGTTATAAAACAGCCTACAGATGCTCAGAAGATTATTGAGAATAAGTTCTTTAGACTATGTGTACCTAAGGAATGTACAGCAGTTATAAATGATGATGGTGGTACAATTAAGTTTGCGGATTCGGTGGTTGAGTTTGCGGTTGCTGAGATGCCTGTTAAGGCTGAGGAGGAAGCAGATTACCTTAAGATTTACAAGCTTATATTATCAGAGTATCTTCCTGATGACAGTGCTGAAATCGTTATTGCTAACTCTAGAATGATTGGTTCAGGTATAAGAGATAATAAGAATAATATTCATTCATACAGTATTCTTCTCATAAGCTCTAAGAACCAGTATCTCTTTAAGCTTAGCTCACGAGACAGACGTGAGATGATGCAGTTTAAGGATAGGGTTCTTGAGATTGCGAAGTCGCTTGTAGAGACAGGAGAAATCTATGTAGCTACTGATGGCGAGAGAAAGAATATCGGACTTTCATGGTTGCTTAAGTCTAACGAAAGTGGATTCTTATCAATCGGAAAGATGGATTAAGGACATAAGAATACAAATAGGACGTGCAAAGGGAGTTATCTGGCGCACGTCCTATTCTATTTAAAAAACAGTAATACATCAGAAAATTGATAAAACATTTTTTGGTTCAATCTTAAAAAAGTTGTTGACAATTTTAAGATTGGTGTTATAGTTGTAGTAGAACAAACGGAACAAAAAAGGGGATAGAGATTCTGTTTGTAATTCGATTGTAAGGAGGATGATTGATATGGATGCAGAAAAGTTTACACGAAAATCACTAGAGGTAATTGAGAATTGTGAGAAGCTTGCATATGAGTACAATAATCAGGAGATTGATCAGGAGCATCTTCTCTGTAGCTTGGTAACAGTTGATGATAGTTTAATAGCCAAGCTTCTTGAAAATATGGAAATTAATGTGGATGCATTCGCAAGAGAATGTGAGAAGCTGGTTGCATACAGACCTAAGGTATCTGGTGGTAAGCTTTTTACCAGTCCTGACTTTTCTAAGGCGCTGATTCAGGCAGAGAAGGAAGCGAAGCAGATGGGAGATTCCTTTGTATCTGTAGAGCACCTGTTCCTTGGTATTTTAGAAAAAATGAATAAGGCTGTTAAAGGTCTTGTTATGGGCTATGGAATTAACAGAAATAAGTTTTTGCAGGTACTGGCGGCAGTTAGAGGAACTAAGCGAGTGGAAAGCGATAATCCGGAGGCAACCTATGATAGCTTAAATAAGTATGGATACAATCTGGTAGAAAGAGCCAGAGACCAGAAGCTAGACCCGGTTATAGGAAGAGATAATGAGATTAGAAATATAATTAGAATTCTTTCTAGAAAGACCAAGAACAATCCTGTTCTTATAGGTGAGCCTGGAGTTGGTAAGACAGCAGCTATAGAGGGATTAGCTCAGAGGATTGTAAGAGGTGATGTTCCGGATTCTCTTAAGGATAAGGAAATATTTGCCCTTGATATGGGAGCTATGCTGGCAGGTGCCAAGTACAGAGGAGAATTTGAAGAGAGACTAAAGGCAGTTCTTGATGAGGTAAAGAATTCTGATGGAAACATTATTCTTTTCATAGATGAGCTTCACACTATAGTGGGAGCAGGTAAGACAGATGGAGCTATGGATGCAGGCAATATGCTTAAGCCACTTCTCGCCAGAGGAGAGCTTCACTGTATAGGAGCTACCACCTTAGATGAGTATAGAAAGTATATTGAAAAGGATGCGGCTTTAGAGAGAAGATTTCAGCCTGTACTTGTAAATGAGCCAACAGTAGAGGACACTATATCTATACTTAGAGGTATAAAGAATAGATATGAGGTATTCCATGGTGTTAAGATTAATGATGGAGCATTGGTAAGTGCTGCTACACTTTCTAATAGATATATTACTGATAGATTCCTGCCAGATAAGGCAATTGATCTTGTGGATGAAGCCTGCGCTATGATTAAAACTGAGCTTGATTCTATGCCTGCAGAGTTAGACGAGATATCTAGAAGAATAATGCAGTTGGAGATAGAGGAGGCAGCTCTTAAGAACGAGGATGATAAGCTTAGTCAGGACAGACTTGCTACTCTTAGAGAGGAGCTTTCTGAGCTTAAGGAAAAGTCTAAGCAGATGAAGGCCATTTGGGAGAATGAAAAGGCTGGAGTTGAAAAGGTTAGAAAGCTTAGAGAAGAATTAGAGATAATAGATAATGAGATTCAGATTGCAGAGAGAGCTTATAACCTGGAGAAAGCTGCAGAGCTTAAGTATGGAAGACTTCCACAGATTAAGAAGGAATTAGAAGACTTGGAAGCAAGCGATGCAGTAAAGCAGAAGAATCTTGTTCATGAGTGTGTAACTGATGAGGAGATCGCGAAGATAATATCTAAGTGGACAGGAATACCTGTGTCAAAGCTTACTGAAAGTGAGAGAAATAAAACTCTTAACCTGGCGGATGAACTTCACAAGAGAGTTATAGGTCAGAATGAGGCAGTGGATTTAGTAAGTGATGCCATAGTGCGTTCTAAAGCAGGTATTAAGGATCCAACAAAGCCTATTGGAAGCTTCTTGTTCTTAGGCCCTACAGGTGTAGGTAAGACAGAGCTTGCTAAGACTTTGGCAGAAGCACTATTTGACAATGAAGCAAATATGGTTCGTATTGATATGAGCGAGTATATGGAGAAACACAGTGTGGCAAGACTTATTGGAGCTCCTCCGGGATATGTGGGCTATGACGAAGGTGGTCAGCTGACTGAGGCTGTCAGAAGAAAGCCGTATTCTGTAGTGCTTTTTGATGAGATAGAGAAGGCACATCCGGATGTATTTAATGTGTTGCTTCAGGTTTTAGATGATGGTAGAATCACAGATTCAAAGGGTAAGACAGTAGACTTCAAGAACACTATCCTTATAATGACCTCTAACATTGGCTCAGAATATTTGCTTTCAGGTATAGATTCTGCAGGAGAGATAACTGCTGATTGCCAGGAGAAGGTTATGGGAATGCTAAGACAGCATTTTAGACCTGAATTTCTTAACCGATTGGATGAGACTATTATGTTTAAACCATTGGATAAGGCTGCAATATCAGACATCGTTAAGCTCTTGTTGGTGGATTTAAATAAGAGAATTCAGGATAAGGAGCTTTCTCTTGAGATATCTGATAAGGCGATGGAGCATATTATCGAAGCTGGTTACGATCCATATTATGGAGCAAGACCGCTTAAGCGATATCTTCAGAAAAATGTGGAAACTCTTGTGGCTAGAAGGATACTTCAGGATGTGCTTCGCGCTGGTGATGTGATGACCATAGATTATGATGGAGAAAAACTATATATCAGGTAGTGAATTGTAAGAGGCTGTGAATCCAGCCTCTTTTTTACGCAAAAAAGTATTATTTTTACGCATAATAAGTAATATGAACAAAAATGTGCTATAGTTATAATCGGATAAGTGTAATAACTGATAAATATTATAATAGAGAACAAAAGAGGTATATGGTATGAAGAAAATTGCTATTATAGCTGTAACTATACTTTCGTTGATTATAGTAGGTATATTTTACATAACAAATAGGTATTTAAATGAGGAACCTGAAATAGGTACTACAAAGGTAGGAATACTATACAATGGTGAAGTTGATGACAAGGGTTGGGGTCAGTCTCATTATGAAGGAATAAATGACAGTGCTAATCAGCTCAATCTTCAAATTATTTACAAGGAAAACGTTCCTTTTGACAAAAGCTGTATGGATACTATGGAAGGTATGATAGAGGATGGCTGTCAGGTTATTATCTGTAATTCATTTAACTATGGAGAATGGATTTTAAAGGTTGCAGAAAAACATCCGGATGTTGTATTCCTTCATGCAACAGGAACTGAAACTGGAGATAACATTACCACTTATTTTGGAAGAATGTATCAGATGAGATATTTAAGTGGAATAGTGGCTGGTATGCAGACTGAGACAAATAATATAGGATATGTGGCAGCGTTTCCTATATCTGAGGTTAATCGAGGAATCAACGCATTTACCTTAGGCGTGAAGTCGGTTAATCCTGATGCTACAGTAAATGTGATTTTTACAGAAAGCTGGACAGATTACGAAGCGAATAAAATTGCTGCGGAAAAGCTTGTAGAAGAGATTGATGTGGATATTATAGCTATGCATTGTGATAGTATAGCGCCTCTTGATGTGGCAGAGGAAAAAGGGGTATGGTCTATAGGTTATAATATGGATAACAGTAAGTTTTATCCAAACAGCTTTTTGACTGCACCGGTGTGGAACTGGTCAAGCTTCTACACACCACAGATAGAGAAGATAATTCAAGGAAGATATTACTCCGGGAATTATTGGCAAGGATCAGAGACAGGGCTTATCAAGCTGGCACCTTTAACAGAGAACGTAAAACCAGGAATATCTACAGTAGTAGCGGAGAAGAAGGCTATGCTAGATGCAGGCACCTATGATGTTTTCTATGGTCCTGTAGTAGATATAGATGGAAATCTTAGAATATTAGAAGGAGAGAATATGCCGGATGAGCTGATGCTAAATGCATTTGACTGGTATGTGGAGGGCGTAAAAATATATGAAAAATAAAAGAATAAGATATACATTGATAGGTTTAGCAATAATTATTTTTGTATTTATCGTTGTTGTAATAATTACATTTAAGGGTAAAGGCTGGAAAAAGGATACGGATTCTATCAAGCTGGGATTTATAATGTCGGGAGCAGCTGATGAGGAAGGGTGGAATGGACTTCATTACGATGGAATTAACTCAGCTTGCAAGGAATTGGGTATAGAATTAATAGTTAAAGAGAATGTTAAGGAGTATTCAGGACAGTGTGAGATTGCTATACAGGAATTAGCAGAGGAAGATGTGGATATTATAATTCTTTCAAGCTATGGTTATGCGTCGGAGGTAAAGGATGTCGTAAAGGAATATCCGGATATAACATTTTATTCAGAATCATTTGATTATTATGGAGACAATCTAAATTGTTACTTTGCCAGAATATATCAGGCAAGATATCTGTCGGGAGTTATAGCAGGACATATGTCTAAGACAGATGTTATTGGATATGTGGCAGCTATGTCTAATAGTGAGGTGAATAGAGGAATTAATGCATTTACTCTTGGTGCGAGAAGAGCTAATCCTGACGTCAAAGTTGTGGTCGCATGGAGCAATTCGTGGGATAACGCCGATAAGGAAAAACAATTGGCAAAGAAGCTTGTGGATGAGGAAGATGCAGATGTATTGGTTTATCATCAAAATCAGCCTAATGTAGTCGCTGTTGCTGAGGATGAGGGGGTTTATTCTATAGGTTATCACGAGCCTTACGAAGGAGCCAGTGACAAATTTTTGACAACTGTTGAGTTTAGGTGGGATATAACTTATAAAGAATTATTGTCAGACTATGTTAGAGGTAAATCAAATGTGGTGAATACATATTGGTTTGGATTAGAGAAGGAAGCTATAGGTTTGACGACTGTATCTCCACTGGTTGGTTCGGATGTAATAGCTGATGTGGAGACTGCTAAGAATGAAATTATTTCTGGGGATAAGATTTTCTCTGGAGTAATATATGATAATCAAGGACAGCTTCGTTGTCATGAGGACGAAATAATAAGTGATCAAGTACTTATGAATAATATGGATTGGCATGTAGAGGGCGTATATATATATGAAGAATAGAAAACGATTGATAAATTATAGAACAGTACTGAGTGTAGCTGCTTTGCTTGGGATAATGGTTGTCGTGGGAAGCTTGCTTGGTATGAAGCTTAATCAGCTACTTATTGAACATATGGAAAAGCAGGTGACAGAGCAATCTAAGCTTTTGTCAGAACAAATACAGCAGGTTATTGAAATCCAATTTGTACAGCTAAACAATATAGCTAATGCGGTGGAGAAAAACGAGAGTAACCCCAATGCTGTGTTGCAGACAGTAGAACAGGAACGGGAGGGTATTACAGTAGGAGTACTCAAATTAGATGGAAGCGTGCTTATGGGAGCACCACTGGATATAACACATCATGAAGGTGTAAAAAGCTCTTTTAGAGGTGAGGCGGCGGTTTCCTATGAAAGTGGAGAAGGTATGGTGTTTTCCGTTCCGATTTATAGAGGTGAAAACATAAAATACGTTCTGTATAAAAAATATGATGAGACGGTTTTGGCAGATACATTTGGTAGAGATTGCTACGATGGGGAAGGCCATGTACTGTGGGCTAATAAGGACTTTGAAGTAATTATACCATTTGTGGATTCTTCTTATAACGGAAGCTTTCTTCAGCAGGATGCTGTGCAGGAAGGATTTTCTACTATAAAGGAAAAGATGGAATTAAGTACTGCCGCCAGTGCGTTTGTTAAGACCGATCAGGGTAGATTCTTCCTATTTGTATCTGAGGTGGAAAACTATGGAGTGTACACAGTTGGTGTTATACCAGAGAATGCCTTGTCAGATGGAATAACATACATTACCACACTTGTCCTTTGGGTGTTTGGACTTTTGCTTGTTTTATTTGTAATTATAACAGTATACCTTTTTATTACTGCTGAGAAGGCAAAGGAAAGTGATGAATTACGAGAAGCAAAGGAAGATGCAGAAAATGCAAACAAGGCAAAAAGTCAGTTCCTTGCAAATATGTCTCATGAGATAAGGACTCCTATACATGGTATTATGGGAATGAATGAGATGGTGCTTAGAGAAAGCCAGGATGAGAATATTAGGGGGTATGCAAAAAATATTAAAAACGCCAGTGAGAATCTCCTTGAAATTATTAATGGTATTCTCGACTTTTCAAAGATAGAGGCTGGTAGAATTGAGATAGAGGAGGGAATGTATTCTTTAAATGGTCTGCTTAATGATGTTGTAAATATGATAGCTCCTATTGCTACGAAAAAGGGCTTGGCGTTTGATGTTAATGTGGATGATAGTCTTCCTAATGAGCTCTATGGAGACGTTGGAAAAGTTAGACAGATTATAATAAATCTTCTAAATAATGCTGTGAAATATACGCAGAAGGGAAAAGTTACCCTTGTTGTAAGGGGTAACCTGGTGGGAGATAATATTAATCTAAAAATGAAAATGGAAGACACTGGGATAGGTATTAAGAAAGAGAATTTAGAAAAGTTATTCACAGACTTCCAAAGACTAGATATAGAAAAGAATAGAGATATTGAGGGTACTGGACTAGGTTTGGCTATAGTAAATAAGCTAGTTCAACATATGGGAGGAAAAATAAAGGTAACAAGTGAATATGGCAAAGGCTCTGTGTTCTCAGTTAGCATTCCTCAGAAAATTATCGATAGAAAGTGTATAGGAGATTTTAAGATGGCCCCAGAGACTGCTGTGGATGGAAATCGTAGTACAGGCTTTGTGGCTCCTACTGCTACAATACTGGTAGTGGATGATCATGAGATGAACCTTATGGTTATGAAGAATCTTCTCAAGGAAAGTCAGGTGCAGGTGACTACATGTGGTAGTGGTAAAGAATGTATTGAACTTATGATTAAGAACTCATATGATATTGTTATGCTAGATCATATGATGCCCGAGATGAATGGTATAGAAACTCTTGAATTGATAATCAAGAAGAATCTTAAGAGAGAGAGTAGGATAGTAGCCTTGACTGCAAATGCAATAGTTGGTGTTAAGGAGATGTATTTATCAAAGGGTTTTGATGATTATTTGAGTAAGCCAATAGATACTATAAAATTAGAAAAACTATTGCTAAGTTTTATTCCGCATAATAAACTAGAAGAAGTGGAGACTCCTAAGTTTGAACAGCGCAAAGAGGAAAAAGCTACAGTTGTAGATAATAGTATTGACTCTGAGTACAAGTTTATAAATCAAGCTACAGGGTTGAAATACAGCTCGGAAAGTAAAGATATGTACAAATCATTCCTGCAGATATACTGCGATTTCGCAAAGGATAAGGTTGATCAGCTTACTACGAGTTTTGAGTGTAAGCATTGGGAGGACTATGTGACTTATGTTCATTCTGTAAAGTCCACTTCTTTAAATATAGGAGGCGAAAAGCTTTCTAAGCTTGCAGCAGATATAGAGGAGCGAGGTAATCGGTACTTGAACGGGGATGAGTCTGGTTTGGAATATCTTATCAGTACACATGATGAATTGATGAGATTGTATCAGTCAACATATGATGAGGCATTAAAGATTATGAATAGTATTTAGTTCAAAATAAAATAAGTAGTATAGTGTAAAAAATGTGTTAAGAAACACAAAAGGGAAGTACTTATGAAGAATGTAAATAAAAAAATGTATTTGTTAACTGTGATTCTTGTTGTAATAGCTTTGTTTGCAACAGGAAAAAATGTAATAGTTTCTGCCGGTGTGGCTGTTTTGTTGGGAGTATGTTTTTACATCACCTATGCCAAGACTAATGAATCGGTTCGTTTAGAACAGGAGACCAATGAAAAGGTTGAAGATATGAACCGTAAGATAATAAAGGCTTTGGCAAGGACCATAGATGCCAAGGATAGATACACTAACGGTCATTCTCTGCGTGTGGCGGAATATTCTAAAGAGATAGCCAGAAGAATGAATAAATCTCCAAAGGAACAGGAGATAATATATTATGCAGGACTACTTCATGATGTAGGTAAGATTCGAATTCCTGTAGAGGTAATTAATAAGCCAGGAAAACTCAGTGATGAGGAGTTTGAACAGATTAAGATTCATCCGGTTACCAGTTATCATATTGTAAAAGATATATTTGATGACCCAAGTGTAAAGAATGGAGCTAAGTTTCATCATGAGAGATATGATGGAACTGGTTATCCTAATGGTTTAAGAGGAGATAATATCCCAGAGGTTGCCAGAATTATAGGAGTGGCAGATTCGTATGATGCAATGGCAAGTAATAGAAGCTATCGAAAATATTTGCCTCAAGCTGTTATAAGAAATGAAATAAAAAAAGGTAAGGGAAATCAGTTTGATCCTGTCGTTGCAGATATAATGCTGGAGATGATAGATGAGGATAAGAATTACACCATGAGGGAGGTAAAAAACTTGCAGAAGAAGATTCTTGTGGTAGACGATGAGCCTATGAACGTAAAAATGGTTGAAGTTATCCTAAAAGACACTCCTATGTATCAGATTGTGGGTGCTAATAGTGGTTTAGATGCTATTAAAATGTTGGAAATTCATGAGATAGACATGATACTTCTAGATGTTAAAATGCCGGGTATGGATGGCTTTGCAACAATGGAGCTAATAAGACAAAAATACAATATGCCTATTGTGCTTATGACAGGTGATAGAAACATAGAAACCATTGAGAGAGCAACTAAACTAGGAGTAGATGATTATCTTACTAAACCATTCCTACCACTTGCTCTTAAGGAGATAATACATAGTACTTTAAATTAGTTATAATGTGAGTTTGAAAAATGTCCACCCTGTGATATGCTGGGTGGACATTTTTGTGCGCAAAAAAAGGTGAAATATACGCAAATTAGAATGCAAAACAAAATACGTGATACAGTAAGAATTAGCTTAATTAAAAATATGGAGGATGTTAACATGAGTTTTTCGTTTGGACTAAGGGACTTAGTAGACCCTAGAAAGAGACTGATTATGGCTGTGTTGCTGATGGCGTTAGGTTTGTTTTGCTGGATAGGTAAAGATTGGTATCAAGGGGTTGATAGATCAGATTGTCTAGTGGTAGAAGCTACATTTGATGATTGCAAGTATAGATCCATAGATGGCGCTATTGATTCAAATAGTATATATCTTACATTTAAAGATTACAGTCATAATATTGACCTTCACTCAAGCTGTGCTGATGATAATCTAACTCAGCGACTAATGGAATTAAAATCAGGAACCAAGATGAAACTATTGGTCTATGAGAAGACTAATTTGGCATATGAGATTAAGGTGAATGGGGATACTTGGCTAGACTTTAATGATGCTAGGGATTACATTCGTAAGAATAATGATCTTATAACAATTGTGGGTTGTATAATGTTGGGTATAGGAGCAATCCTTGTTGTATCATCGATTGTTTCTTTGGCTATTGGAAGACATAATGAGACTGAATATAATTTAGGTGAGTAGTGATTGAAAATAAAAAAGAGAACTCTTAACAGCATTTGCTGTTGGAGTTCTCTTTTTTTGTTTTGTGAATATTATTTGTCTTTTAATAAAGAACGGATTTCACTACATATTTTTTTGCTGAAGAAAACCTTGACGTTGTCTTTGAAAGTTATTTCTTCATTGCTTACCATTGTAACTTTGGAAATATTTATTACATTTCCAGCTCCGCACTGTATGAAATGTTTGTCCTCAAGAAGATCTTTGGTGGCTTCTGAAAAAGGAACTCTTATATATATGCTTTCAATGCTTGAACCATTAGTTAGATGATAGATTAGAATTCTTTTGCACAGTTCCACATATAGTATGTTATTTGTGGACACGCGTACATTTCCTTCCTTAGTTTTCACAATAATATTTCTATCAGTTTTATTTACTAGAGCTTTGAGTGCATCATCTAATGTGGCGTACAAGTCCTCAGGAATAATAGGCTTTAATATGTAATTAAAGGCTTTGACTTTGTATGAGTCAAGAGCGTAATCCTTGCTTGCTGTGAGATAAATGATAACACCATTGTAGCCACTGTCTCTAAGTTTAACACCTAAATCTATTCCACTTACTGTAGGCATTACAATATCTAAAATGCAGATATCAAAGCCTTGGTTTTCTTGGACTGCATCCAGCAAATCATTGCCGTCATTAAATACTGAAATGTTAATGTCGGTAAGTTCTTTTCTAGATGAGTATTCGTTTAGCATTATTTTAAGCATTCCACAGCTTTGCTGATCGTCATCACAAATGGCAATATTCATTATCTCACCTCCTTTGATTTGATATATAGAATTTAACATAAAAAGTGACAAAATTCATCAAAAAAATACAATTTGTTTTTAATAATTCGCATTTCTTACGCAAAATTGTGTGTTTTGTACGCAAAATATAAAAAAATAAGCGAAATATGTTAACTTACATATGATGAAGAATATAAAGTTATACATTGCGAGGAAAGAACTATGAAAAATAAATTATTAATAAGACAACAAAGTTTTCGAGAGCCTTTAGTATAAGAAATAATGTGTAAAGAAAACCCTCTATGAGATAGTATGCAGATTCGCATAATATTTGACTACCCCCCAGCGAATCTGCTACATGATCTCATATTAATTTATAAAAACGAAAGCTATCTAATGTAACATATTTATGGTAATATAATGTAGAGAGATTAGATTGTTTTGTAGCTATGTGGTATAGATATAGGATGTTTTAATGGAGGAAGATTATGAGAGAGAGATTAAAACGGTTAATTGCAATAATTATGGCACTAGCCCTTGTAGGGCGTATGTCGTGGGCTCAGCAGTTGGTAGCATATGCCGCAGAGGTGTCCATTACTTCGTACAGCTACATTGTGGATGAAAGCACGGATGATACACTTGTGTTTGAAAGTGGTGGACATTATCTTACAATTGAGGAAGGTGTGACTGTTGGCGGTGTTACTTCCTCTCTTACAAATGAGTATGATATTAGTAATTCAGGAACTATAAACACTTTGGATGCTACGTTAGGTGCGTTTACTATAAGAAATGGAAATTACGGCAGCATAAGTGTAGGAAGTAATTCAGGAATTTTTGCTGAAAGTATAACTGCAACAAGTGTATATTCTGTGGGATCCCTTACATTTTCTGGCACAAATTACATAGGCACATTGGATGCAACTAGTGTTTCTGGTTCAGGAACAGTTCATGTATCTGATGAGCTTAGTTTAGGTGGTATATCTAATCTAACAATATCTGTTGGTAGAGATACAGTTATCAATACAGACAGTGGTGAGATAGCTTTGTTGTATGATGGCAAAGAGTATACTATACCGGATGATAGTATTGGCACATCAATATTTAACGAGTATAGTACTGTAGTTTCTATAGAGTCTGATGATGGAAATGCAACCTGGTCATCAACCGATGGAAAGCTGGATACTAAGTTATGGTATGGAGAAGCTATAGGAACCTATGACTGTGTGGCTGCAGACGGATACTATTTCCCGGATACTTATACCGATATGGTTACAACAACAGGACAGGCAATCCCTACAGTAACCAGGGTAGATGAGAAGAATATTCAGATATCATACACTGTGGCAGATACAGATAAGGGAACAGCAATAATTACCCTGCCAGCACTAAATCCATTGGAGACAGGAACAGGCTCCATTACAGTACCTGATATTTATGTGGGAGAAACCTATAGTCCGGTTGTGGATTCTGATACTAATCCTATTGAGGACGCGATTGTAGAATACAAGGTTAAGGGTGTCAGTGATGAGACATATTCTGCTACAGCGCCAACTACTGCGGGGGATTATGTTGCCAGAGTTATTCTTCCTGCACAGGGTATATATGCTGAGTTGGTTCTCACTGATGAGTTTTCCATATTAAAGAGAGAAGGAAGTGCAACATTTGCAGTAGAAGATATAGTTTATGGAGGTACTATTACCCACGAACTTACATCAACTACACATGACATTGATGGAGCTTTAATTGAGTACAAGCTACTTGATGCAGACGATGTTGAGTATTCACCGGATGCTCCTACAGAAGTTGGTAGCTATGTTGCCAGAGTAACGCTTTTAGAAACAGCTGAGTACAATAAGGTAGAGCTTACTGATGAGTTTGCTATATTGAAGGCAGAGGGTTCTGCTGAGCTTTCTGTAGCTGATACAGTTTATGGTGATGAAATATCAGTTAGCCTTACGTCTACAACACACGATATTGCAACAGCTGTAGTGGAGTATATGGAGGCCGGTGCTGATGAGAGTACATATACAACCATAGTACCTACAGCAGTAGGCGACTACATGATAAGAATTAGTTTGGCAGCTAACGAAAGCTATAATCAGGTTATTAAAACAGCTGCATTTGCTATTTTAAAGGCAGAGGGAGCAGCAACAGTAACTATAGAGGATGCAATCTATGGAGAGACAGTATCTCCAGTGGTAACATCAGAAACACACGACGTGGCAACAGCGGTTATAGAGTATAAGTTAGCAGATGAAACGGATACAGCATATAAGACTACAGTACCTACAGCAGTGGGAAGCTATGTGGTAAGAGCAACCCTTGCAACAAATGAATCATATGAAGAGGTAGTAGCAACAGCAGAGTTTGATATCATAAAGGCAGAGGGAGCAGCAACAGTAACTATAGAGGATGTAATCTATGGAGAGACAGTAACACCAGTGGTAACATCAGAAACACACGACGTGGCAACAGCGGTTGTAGAGTATAAATTAGCAGATGAAGCGGATACAGCATACAAGGCTACAGTACCTACAGCAGTGGGAAGCTATGTGGTAAGAGTAACCCTTGCAACAAACGAGTCATATGAAGAGGTTGTAGAGACCGCAGAGTTTGATATCATAAAGGCAGAGGGAGCAGCAACAGTAACTATAGAGGA
>JAFTPO010000014.1 GCA_017463225.1 Lachnospiraceae bacterium
TTTTTTACAGGTCTCCATCAGGCATTGCCAGAAGATGTGAGAAACAAGATTGTAATAAAGGTGGTAGAGACAAAGACTCGTACCATGATTGATAAATGCCTGGAACTCACTGCTTATGATGCACAATATCGTACTCCTTGGATTGTGTTTTACAGAGACCAAGTGCAGGGTTTTGATGAGATTATAAAAGAGGCAGAGGATAAAGGAATACAAGTGGGCTGGTCCAATCCATGCTTTGAAATATGGATGTATGCTTACTTTGGTTCTATGCCGGCAATCCAAGATTCTTGGACTTGTTGTTCAGATTTTGGACGAGTGTATGAAACCAAGACTGGGCAGAAATATTCTAAAGCTGATGAGCAGATGTATGGAAAACTCTGCAAAGCCGGTGACGAGGAAAAGGCAATTCAGATAGCACAGCAGAAGTTTGAGCAGTGTAAAAGAGAAGGTAAGACAAAACCATCAGAGATGTGTCCTTGTACGACGGTGCATGAGCTGGTGGGAGAGATTAGAAAGAAAAATATATAATTGTTATGTTTTATAAGATTGGAGGAATGAAAAAATGAAAAACTGCAATGAAGCAATTGAAAAAATGTATGAATACAGAAGCAAAATGATTGTATTAGGATTGACAGGTATGACTGGTTCAGGTTGTACAACAACTGCTAAAATATTAGCTAAAAAACGTTTTGAAGATTTGGATTTAAAACCACCAAAGACATATGATTATTTAGATTCTGAAGAACGAAAACAAGAACTGATATATAATTATATGCAAGAAGGACATTGGAAACCATTTTATGTAATTGAAGGGAGTGCTATAATACTAAGTTTTGTTTTCGAACAAGGCTACGATAACCTCTTGGAATTTCTTAAACAAAATGATGCAAGTGGAAAATGTAAAATAGATAATATTGATGAGATAGAAAACGAACTGGAGAAAATTAAAGGGGTTTTCGATGAGAGCATATATTACTCATTAAGTAAGGTAGATACAGAAAAACTCATCAAAGAAAAAAATAACGAATATTTTGTGTTTTATACACAAAAGTTACCCGAATATAAAAAAATGTTACAAGATATATTAAGTAAACATGTTTGTTATCCCAATATTGATGGTGATGGAAAAGCGCAGCTGTATACATATTTAATGCAAACGTGGGCGAATAATGTTCGAGCTTCTGGTAAGCCTTTTGAAAGTGAATTTTCCCAAAATAATTTTTATGATATAGCTTTGCGCATGGATTCTGTTATAGCAATAATCAAAAGCAATTGTGAGGAAGAGGAAATACGAATATGTATTGATGCATTGAGGAATCCGTTTGAAGCTGTATATTTCAAAGATAATTATAAGAACTTTTACTTGATATCAATTTCAACAGAAGAAAAATATAGAAAAAGTAGATTATCTTTCTTGAGTAAAAAAGAACAAGAATCACTAGAAAAAATAGAAAACCCTAAAAAATTTGATGAAACAGAAGAGCAGTTTTATCATCAAAATGTTCAAGGGTGTATAGAATTGTCAGATATACATTTATATAATCCGGATGTAGATAATTTCAAGAACTATTTTCTGACACAACAGATTGTAAAATATATTACTTTGATGTTACATCCTGGGCTAGTTACACCCACTCATATAGAGAGGTGTATGCAATTAGCTTATAATGCAAAATTTAATTCTGGATGTTTATCAAGACAAGTTGGTGCAGTAATTACAGAAAATGATTTTGCAATAAGAGCAGTAGGGTGGAATGATGTACCCAAAGGACAGGTTCCTTGCAATTTGCGTGGGGTTAATGGTTATTGCGCAAATAAAGATTGTGAATCATATAGTGATTTTGAGCTTTGTGACGCGGATTTTGATGATAGTATGCAGAAAATAAAGAGAAGTATATCTAGTACAGATTTAAGGGGCAGAATATTTTCTTATTGTTTTAAAGATGTGTATAATGGTTACAAAGGAACAACGAATCAAGTGTTAACACGCTCTTTGCACGCAGAGGAAAATGCCTTTTTACAAATTAGTAAGTATGGAGGAACCGGAATAAAAGGAGGTTTTTTGTTTACAACTGCAAGTCCGTGTGAATTATGTGCAAAGAAGGCTTATCAACTAGGAATAACAAATATTTATTATATTGATCCTTACCCAGGAATTTCAATGAGTCATATCTTGTCTTTTGGAAAATCCAATAATCCTATAATGAATTTATTCTATGGTGCTATTGGAAATGCATATATTTCACTTTATGAACCAAGAATGGCATATAAGGATGAATTGGAGCTTATCTCGGGAGTTAAGGTAAAGAAAGTTGTTGCAAAAGAGAAGAAAGAGCAAGAAACAGAACCTATTGTTTCTGATATTAAATATCATACAATGGACATCTCGTTTGCTTATATGTCTAAAGATGATATTCAGACTATACGCAATATCGAATTAGAGGTAACCGGAGAACCAATAAACCATATAGAAAAGGAGATAATTTGGACGGGCAGCAGTTATATATCAACGTCATTAGAAAACACAAATAGTGGGTTTTCAATTGAAGATTCCACAAGAAGATTGTCTCCGTATAAGTATAGAGTTTTATTTAACAGAAATATCATGAAGGGAGAACGAGTAGCATATTCTGTAAAAACAGTAGTAAGTGATGCAAATGAAGAGATGCAACCATTCTTTTCGCATACTGTTAAAAATCCAACGGAGAAACTGGTACTAACAATCAAATTCCCGGCAAATAAAATAGATTGTGTTGAAATGCAAGAATACAGAGATAGTGGTAGAGAAATCAAAGTAGAAAATGCAATACAATTAACAAAGCAAAGTATGGATGATTTTGATATTTATATGTATACTATCGATAATCCAAAATTATTACATACATATTGTATACAGTGGAAATTCAAATAGAATATTGCAAAAAAAAGTGATATGTGGTATCATCCTATTAAAGATATTTAGGAGGGATACATATGGGTGGTGACTGAATAATTTATAAAAAAGTCGATAGTTTAGGAAACCATATGAATTTCCTAAATAACACATTAAAGGTATCAGATTCTAGGGCTAGCTTATAAAGCTAGCCTTTTTGATGTGTATAAAAAAGTTATGATTGAAAAAGAGTTGGAACTAATATATAATTTTGTTGGGACAATATTAAAGTGATATTTTAGATAGACAACAGAAAGGTCGTGAACCAATGAAAAAACAACTCAAATGCTACATCTACACCCGTGTATCCACATCCATGCAGGTAGATGGCTACAGCTTAGATGCGCAAAAAGATAAATTGCATAAATACGCTGATTATCAGGATATGATTATCGCCGGTGAATACTCCGACGAAGGTAAATCCGGTAAAAGTGTGGAAGGTCGCCCACAGTTCCAGCAGATGCTTCAGGATATTGAAACAGGTAAAGACAACGTTGATTTTGTTCTTGTATTCAAGTTATCCCGCTTCGGACGAAACGCAGCAGATGTATTATCATCTCTTCAGAGAATGCAGGATTTTGGTGTTAATCTTATCTGTGTGGAAGATGGTATCGACAGTTCCAAAGATGCAGGAAAGCTTATGATTTCTGTCTTATCTGCGGTGGCTGAAATTGAACGTGAAAATATATTAGTACAAACTATGGAGGGGCGTAGACAGAAAGCAAGAGAAGGTAAGTGGAACGGAGGTTTTGCGCCTTACGGTTATCAGCTTATCAATGGCGAATTGCACATAGCCGAGGATGAAGCAGAGGTTATTCGAATTATCTATGATAAGTTTGCTAATACCACCATGGGAATTGCTGCCATAGCTACATTCCTAAACAACAGCGGATATAAGAAGAAACTTCGCCAGAACAATACCATTGAAGGTTTTTCCACATCCTTTGTAAAAGGTGTGCTGGATAATCCGGTTTACTGTGGCAAGCTTGCTTTTGGCAGAAGAAAGAATGAAAAGATTCCGGGTAAAAGGAATGAGTACCATATTGTGAAGCAGGACAAGTATATGCTAAATGACGGTATCCATGAGGCGATTGTGTCAGAAGAATTGTGGAATCAGGTGCATAAAAAGAGACAGGAAACCGGAGTTGCCAACATCAAAACCCACAGCTTGGATCACGAGCATATTTTATCCGGTATTATTAAATGTCCTATCTGCGGAAGTGGTATGTATGGTAATGTAAATCGTAAAAAACATCCCGACGGCGGACATTACAGAGACTATTTTTACTATGCCTGCAAGCACAGAACCTTTGTAAATGGTCATAAGTGCACCTATCGCAAGCAATGGAGTGAGGATAAAATTAATGCAGCGGTGGAAGAGGTTATCCGCAAGCTTGTGAATAATCCAAAGTTCAAAACGGAAATACAGAAGCACATCGGACAAAGCATTGATACACAGGAGCTGGACCGAGAGCATACAGGCTTACAGGAACGCTTAAAGCAGGTAACAGGAGCCAAGAATAAACTGGCGAATCAGATGGATAACTTGTCTGTATCGGACAAGCATTACGACAAGAAGTATGAGGATATGCAGGAGCGTCTGGATAAGTTCTATGACGAGATAGAAGAAATTGAAACTCTGATTGAAGAAGTAGAGACCAGACTGTATAATATTAGGCAGGAGAAAATATCCGGCGATAATGTGTACCAGTTCTTATTATTCTTTGATAACCTATACGACAGATTTACGGATATTGAGAAGAAAACATTTATGAAGAGCTTCCTTGCGGATGTAAACATTTACGAGGAAGAGCAGGCGGACGGAAGAATCCTTCGTAGTCTAAAGTTCAGATTTCCTGTATTTTTTGATGGGAAAGAGATATACGAATTGGATTGGGACAACGAAAGTACCGTTGAGGTAGTTTGTTTGTTGTCTCAGTAAGGTCATAGGAGATGAAAAAGGAGAACAAAAAGATGAAACAAAATGAATTCAAATCATTTTTGAGGGAAGAAGCTGAAGGGTTTTCAGGAAAAAGTAACAATTTTGTGTTTTCGTGTGATAGAAATATTATTACTGAAAATGACGTTGTGGATTCGAAAGGTAGAAACCTGAAGGATTGCGAGAAGAGTAAAATACATACTAGCCTTTTGCCACAACCATTGGCCGGTGATTTAGATAATGGTAAAGTGTTTTTGTGTGTATTAAATCCGGGATTTGTAAATGAAGATTATTTTGATGAGAGCATAGTTAAACATGAGCTTATGAAACAATTAAAGCAAGAAGATCCATCTATGTTTTGGTTAAAAAAGGAGTACGAGAATACCGGAGGCGGAAAATACTGGAGAAAAAAATTTGACCAGCAAAATAAAAATTTTTCCTTAGTTGAGAGTATTCTAAAAGAGTATAGAAAAAATAAGATTATGGTGCATGGTGTGGATATAACCAAGGAGGATGTTTTTATGATGCTATCCAAAATTGTTGTGGACTTGGAATTGATTCCATACCATTCAGAAAAGGGACCAAAGTTTCAATATAAATTGGATAGTGCAAAAAAAATGATGGATTATGTTCATAAAGAGTTAATTCCTGAAGGCAGAAATGACCGGATTATCTGTTTCCTGCGTTCTATAAAAGAATGGGGAGTTACAGAGGAAGAAAAGAGAATGGACAATGTGTTTTGTAATGAAAAAAAGAACTCAAGAGTAAGAAACTTTACTTTTAATGTTGAATTGCCTTTAGGAAAATTCATATTTAATCATTTGCGGGAAATAACTGATGATTTTACAATATATCTCGGTTAGCTATCAGCTAAATAGAAACTAGAATACATTACATCCGCATTTGAACATATATAAAGTACCCAGAGCCGTAGTTTTCTACGGCTTTTTTTATTCTATGCCTTGCCTAACCTTCATCCTCTGCCAGCTTATAAAACCATATATATCGTTAGCTAAAAATGCAACGAAGCATACAACCACAGAGATGTATCTGATATCACTGTAGCTTGCCAGTGACCATAGGATTATTAGGACTATATCATTAGCCCCGTAGGCAAGGGCAAAGTAAGGACTTCTTCTAAAGGTTAGGTACACGGCCACAAAGCTGGTGGTGACGGATATTGTGCTTGGAATAATATTTGCAGTGTTGAAATGTCTTAATATGAAATAAAACAACACAGTAATTACTCCGGCTCCAAGCCACATAAGTACAGCTTCTGTTTTGTTGATGGAGTTTACAGCCACCTCCGACTTATTTCCCTTATAAGGATTCTTAAGCCAGGCGATAAGGGCGAAGACAGCCATAGGCATAGTCATACCCAGGTAGGTTATCATCTCGCCGTAGTAGGCGAAGGAGAAGGAGATGATACCATATAGAAGGCTAAAAATCACCATTAAAAGCTGACCGAAGGGGTTGCCCTTGGCGTTGTATATAAGTGAGGTTACTCCTATCAGTGACGCACATAGAGTCATATAATTTTCCCTATCAAACACTACAAATGAAAGCAAAATCAAAGTCACTGATGAGCACCATAGTATTATCTCTGCCTTTGAAAAATATCCCTTAAGATTTCCTAACAATTTCATACATCCTCCAAAAAAAGCATTCGTATGCACATCTTCTAAGACCTAATGACGTGCAAACGAATGCTTTTATATTTAACATTCACTACTCGGTAGCAGTTTATTTCTCATATTTAACTTGGCACATAGTATCACATAATCTAAAAAAATGCAATATGTGAAAATAGTCTAACCTTCTAGTTGTCCTAACCTACAAATAATGATAGAATTTTCTTGTAGCAAAAACATTTGTCCGCCGTGGGCATAAGCTAGGGAAGGTTAAATTGTTATGAAAGGGGTAGTTACATGAAAGCATTATTTGTAGGAGGAACAGGGATAATTAGTACAGCCATAGTAAAACGACTGGTGTCTGAGCTTGGATGGGAGGTTTGGCTGCTTAACAGAGGCAACAGGCCGGAGGCTATGCCTGAAGGAGTTAATCAGATAATAGGTGATATAAAGGATGAGGCTGACATAGCTAAAAAGCTTGAGGGGTTAAGCTTTGACGTTGTGTGCGAATTTATTGGCTTTCACGTGGAGGATGTTGAGCGAGATTACAAGCTGTTTAAGGATAAGACCAGACAGTATATCTATATAAGCTCTGCATCTGCATATCATAAGCCTGCCGCATCCTATGTAATTACTGAGGGAACAACTCTGGCCAATCCATATTGGCAGTATTCCAGAGATAAGATTGCCTGCGAGGAATTTCTTATGAAGAAGTATAGAGAAGAGGGATTCCCTGTGACTATCGTGCGACCTAGCCACACCTATGATGAGAGAAATATTCCGCTGGGTGTCCATGGTAAAAATGGCTTCTGGCAGGTAATAAAGAGGATGCAGGAGGGTAAGCCGGTTATTATACAGGGCGATGGAAGCAGCCTTTGGACAGCTACCTTTAACAAGGATTTTGCCATAGGCTTTACCGGTCTTATGGGCAATAGACATGCCATAGGAGAAGCATTTCATATAACCTCAGATGAGACTCTCACCTGGAATCAAATATATGCAACCATTGCGGATGCTTTGGGCGTTACATTAAATCCTTACTATGTATCCTCAGAGTTTTTGGCAGCGGTAGGAGATAAGTACGGCTTTGACTTTACAGGAAGTCTTATAGGAGACAAATCTGTATCTGTGGTTTTTGATAACAGTAAGCTTAAGAGAGCTGTACCGGATATGAAGACAACAGTAAGATTTGACCAAGGAGTTAGAATAGCTTTAGATTATATTATGGCACACCCTGAGCTTCAGGTGGAGGATCCGGAGTTCGATACCTGGTGCGACAAAGTTATAGAAGCTCTTGAGAGTGCGAAAAATGACATATAAAAGAACTGAAAAAGAAATAGCTAATCCATATAACTAAAGAGGTAGGAAAAGATATGAAAAAGGCGATATTTAAAGAAATTGACTATTATATAAATAACTGCAAGGTAGCTGACTGTCTTAGGAAGAAGTTATTTGAGTACGGTAGTTTCAAGGATCAGTGGAATAAGGTGGAAGTTGGAACGAAGAAAAAAGGTGACAGTGCAGAAAAAATATTCACTAAGGTAAAACTAGTTAGAGAAGATGCAGATGAAATAGCGCCTATCGATTATTTTGATATGATGGTGGCGGATGCCATATACTCATTATGGACATCTCTTGGAATGGATGAGATAACTCCTCTTGATATACATAGAGTAATGGCGGGGGATGCTGAAAGAACTATGACCAAGAACAGTCGAGAAGA
The DNA here is from genome assembly GCA_017463225.1 of Lachnospiraceae bacterium. Classification (GTDB taxonomy): domain Bacteria; phylum Bacillota; class Clostridia; order Lachnospirales; family Lachnospiraceae; genus Coprococcus_C. The sequence continues at coordinate 8,226 of JAFTPO010000014.1, forward strand.
GATAGTATCCAGTGTGGATAAGCTGGCATCTACCAGAATAATCATAGATTGCAAGGATGAAATGACTGGTAGAAAAAACGGGAAGGCTAATCTTAGCTATGACGATTGGTTTATAGATTGCGAAAAGATTGAGTATGAGGGTGATGAAGAAAAAGAGCGAGCTACTGATAAAAATGGCAGAGAAAAGAAACAGAAAATAAAGTATATTATCAATGATAATATGCCTATATATTCTTATGCTGAAGATTTGGGTCAGATAATTAAGGTGCCTATTTCTCTTCTTGATACTAGAAATATGCCTGCTAGATCATCTAAAGGGAAAGAGGAAAAGGAAGAAGATAAAAAAACTAGAAAAATGCTGGACAAGGATGGAGAAGCAAGGTTAAGAAAAAACAGTAGAGATACTGATGATGTGGTAATGCTTAAGCATATTCTTATAAGAAGAATAGAGGTTATGAAGAATGGCCATAATGATGTATCAGAGAGAAGGATAAGCTTGATCAGAAGAGACAGCAAAAGCTCTAATTTGTATACTGGAATTTTGCCATTGATGGGAATAACCAGAACCTATGAAAGAGAAAAGAATAAGGCTTCTGCATCAGATGCTACTGAAGATAAAAAAGGAAAGAAAATAAATGGCTCCATAAGAAAAAATCATGACAATAAAAAAGAGGGGCATATTAAGGAATATAGAACCGCATCTGCCTGGACTCATAAGAAGAATCAAATTGTAAAGCATATAGAAGGAATTCTTGAGGATTTTAAAAATATTGAATACATAGATGATTTTGAAATAGATAGAGATGTTACTGGCGATGTAAAAAATATAAAGATAAAAGTGCAGGATAAAAAACCCTTAGAAGGTGAAATGGAGAAAAACGAGGATGTCAAAACAGAATAGCGGAGAAATTCAGCCTATCAAACTTGGAGATATAACTAAAAAATTTAATAAAAAAGAGATAAAGGACATGTATTTTGAAAGAATAAGTACAGGATTTCCTAGTTTAGATCAGGTATTAGGTGGAGGAATAGCTCCGGGCTTTACTGTTTTAGGAGCCGTGTCAAACTTAGGAAAATCTACCTTCGTATTGCAGCTGGCTGAAAATGTTGCAAAATTAGGAATACCAGTACTGTTTTACTCTATGGAGATGAATGCCACAAGAATTGCTTCAAAGGCTATAAGCAGACGGATTTTTGTAAATAAGGCTACATATGAAGATGATAGCATAACTGCAGATAACCTGTTGTCTCAGGAATATATGTCCAAGATTAGTGAGGAAAAATGGAGTGAAGTGCAGCGTGCAATTGGTGATGTTCAAAAAGCCCTAGATAACCTTTATGTAGTGGAGGGAGGAGAGGATATGAACACCGCTAATCATATAGTGGAGAATGTAAATGCATTTATCAAAAAAGAAAATGTTAAGCCTGTGGTAATAGTGGATTATCTTCAAATTCTACAGTCGGAGAATAAGAGTGGAATAAGAGCGGATCTTGATGATAATATAAGAATTCTAAAAAGATTGAGTAACGGAAACTCTGATGATGGATTAGAAGAAGGGGCAGGAATTCCGGTTATAGCTATTAGTTCTATAAATAGAACCTATTATAATAAACCTCTTAGTATGGAGGGTTTTAAGGAAAGTGGTAGTATAGAGTATTCCTCAGATGTGGTGCTTGGATTGCAGTTTGCTGATGTAGGCAGGGAAGTGGATGATGGAAAAGGTGGAAAAAAAGAATTTGATATGAATGAAGCCAAGGCCAAATTTGACAGGGATGTGGTTATTATACCTTTAAAGCAAAGGTATGGGGCCTGTGGAGAACCGGCAGCCTTTACATATTATGCTAAGTATGATTATTTTGAGGATGGTATAGAAAAAGAAAAGAGAAAGAAAAAACAAGACAAAAATAAAATAATTGTAAAAGAAATAAAGAAAGAAGCTATCGAAAAAGATAATAATTCCAAACTAGAAATTGAGAATAAGGAAGTGAAGAAAGAAGGAGTTATTAGACCGAAAAAAAAGACAAAAACCAAAGTCTTTTAGTTGACATAATTCTATAAATAAAATTATTAACACAAAAGAAAATAAAAGTAATATAAACAAGAAAAAAGTACAAAATACAGGAATAAAAATATATAAAAGAGATTATTGCACAATAAAAAAGAAAAAAGAATCACTAAAGCAATTATCGACACAAAAACAAAAAACATAATAAACAATAAAGGCTATAGGCCTTATGATATATAGGGTTATAGTGATTAAAGATTAAAACTAAGTATAGTAATATGATATAAGTAATTAAGTGCTTTAAGTCTCTTAAGCACTTTAATTAATTCTCTCTACTAGATTGAGATAAAACCACCCATCGCCCATCACCGCTGTGCGCTGGGTGATTTTTTGAATTAAACAATCAGATATAAATAAGTCCAAGGAGTATGTGACTCCGTGGGCTTATTTTTTTATGAATAGCTTGAATTTATTCATCCTCCTTTTTCACGTCGGTTGAATAATCAACATTAGGACAAGCAGATTTGGTGGCTACGCCACTGCCCGGACCAATCCGAGATTGGTCCAGTGGAGGTAGTAGGCAACAAATAAGTTGAACAGGCCAGGGGTCTGTGCGAAACCAAGGTTAAAGACGGTGTTCTTGGACCTTGGTTCGCGAAAAAATATGAAAGGAGACCTGTGATATGAGTTTTATATTGTTTGTGATTGGATATATAGTTTTATCTTATATTTTTGATTGCTTACGACCTATTTTAGAAGTTCTATTTAAGATTTCAACAATCATAGTGATTATACTATTTATTTTTGTTATTTAGAACCAGCACAATAAAGTGTTGGTTTTTGCATAAAAAATAATCAAAAAGGAGGATCAAATTATGATTAAATTCGATTCAAAAACAAAAATAATAGAGCTGAATATGCCAGAAGGTGAGGCTCAGTTTATGAGAGAAGTCAGCTCTATTATAGCTGCCCTTAGGGACAAGCTATATGAAGGCGGTCACGATGAAGACCAAGTGAATAACATGTGCTTCGCCGCCTTTAGAATTGCTATGGAGGATTTAAGGGCATTCCCTTATTCTCCTGAGGCAAAGACTGCTATAGGCAGATTAAACAGAAAGGAGAATAAGTGATTATGAAAATGCCTTTAGAAACACAATTATCTCTATTAAATGATGGACATCCAATTAACATTAGCTTCCTTGAAGAGCAAATCAAGAATTTTGTAAAGCTTGATTTGGAAAAATATATGGTAATAAATGGGAAGGTCCATCAGTCTTCCTATAAAGGTGTTTGTAACGCCATAGGAAGACCAGCTGACCGAAATCATAAAGGTAAATTAACAGTAGGATCAGCTGCCAAAGAGCTGTGGTCGTTGGTAGTTGATGAAGATATACCAGATGATATTTATGAGGACAGAATGGATATTTATGAAGGTGTGTTTTCGTTGGCTAGTCCATTCGCATGGCGAAGAAAACAACCTAGAAAGGTTTATCCAATCAAGAATTAACATAAGAAAGGAGTGATTATATGATTAATATAAATTCTGATAAACCACATAAAGAATCTCTGCAGAGTCGAATGAACTCATCAGTTGAGCTGAGCGATATAAAGGGATTGATGAATGCCTTGGCAAAGGATTATTTTACAGCTGTTACCAATATTACAGGTAATCCACGTTTCATCAATTACTATCGCAATAGAATATTTCCACTGGAAAGAGCCTCTGGTCACTATATGGATATGATTGAGCTGGTAGGGCATTATGTCGGAGCGGCCATAATGAAGAATCCCGCAGAGCTGAGAGGTGAAGAACTATATAGGGAGCAGGACAGAACTCGTAAGTCTGAAGAAACTCTGTTCAGAATTTTAATAGAGCCTCTGTCATATGTGTATGATGTGATGATGGGCTACAAGCCCTACAACACATCATGCAAAGAAAACTCTGCAGAAAATGATAAATAATTATAAGAAAGGATATGATGATATGAACAATTTACTTATAACTCCAAAGATTATTAGAGAAACAGATAGAGGATACTCTGTTTACGACATTCAGGATGAAATGCTCTCCCATAGGCAGATAGAATGTGTAGGCAGCATTGATAAGGAGTCTGTGTACTCCTTGATAATGCAGCTGAGATATCTGCAGATGCAGGATAAGGATGCAGAGATAACTATGTACATCAATAGTCCTGGCGGAGAGGTATCCAGCGGTATGGCCTTATATGATGTAATGCAGGCTGTAAGCTGTCCTATACGCACCGTGTGCGTGGGGACAGCAGCCAGTATGGCAGCCGTATTATTTGCCGCTGGTGATAGGAGAGAAATGCTACCACATGCCAGTGTTATGATTCACGACCCACTTATATCAGGTGGACTTGGTGGTAGTGCTCTACATATTCAGAGCATTAGTCAGGACCTTATGAGAACCAGAGACGTAATCTGTCAGACACTGGCTAAGCATACCGGCAGAACTATTGATGAAATCTATGACAAGACCAAGACCGACAGCTACTTCTATGGCGAAGATGCTGTGGAGTTTGGCTTGGCAGATAAGGTAATTACAGAAATATAGTTAAAGGAGAATGATATTATGAATACTATTACAAACAACAATTTAACCAGTTCGACTGACACCTTTAGAATCCTTGCCAAGGGCCACTACATCAACAACAATACCTGGTCTTCTGGCATCAACAATAATGACCTGATTATCGGACCTTCAGGGGCTGGTAAGACCAGGTCATATGTAAAGCCCAACCTGCTTCAGTGCAATGAGAGTATTGTTGTAGCTGATACTAAGGGTAATCTGCGCAGAGAGATTGGTCCTGTTATGAAGAAGAAGGGGTATAAGATAATTGACATAGACTTTGTGGATTTAAAGACGTCAAAGTATGGTTATAACCCTTTGGACTTCATAAGATATGATGAGAACACAGGCAAGTACAATGAACAGGATATTATGACTGCAGCTAATGCTCTCTGTCCAGAGAGTGCCCATGATGACCCTTATTGGGATAATTCCGCTAAGCAGCTCATCACCTGTGCTCTGTGCTACATACTAGACTGTCTGCCAGAGGAGGAGCATAATCTGAATAGTCTGTGTAAACTGGTATGTGAGATGTCACCTAACATTGATGAACTAGGCGTTAGAAGACCTAGCAATTTTGACAGGCTTATGGAAGAATATTGTACTCTCTACCCAGATAGCTGTGGCACTAAAAAGTACAAGATATTCAGAAATGTATGTGCTGCTGAAAAGACCTATGGCTGCATTCTTGGCTTTGTTGCTGAAAAGCTGGATGTATTTTCCTTTGATGGTGCAACTAGCTTCTTTGGAAATCAAAATAAGCTGGACTTTAAGCAGCTGGCTCAGCAGAAAACAGTGGTTTTCTTAAATGTTAGTGATACAGACAGATCTATGGATAGACTGGTAAATGTGTTCTATACCCAGTGCTTCCAGAGTCTGTGTAAGATAGCTGATAGCTCTAAAAACAGCAGATTAAAGGTGCCTGTTCGTATTATATTAGATGACTTTGCCACTAACGTTAGAATACCTGATTTTGACAAGATAATCTCTGTTATACGTTCTAGAGAAATCTACACCAGTATTATACTACAGAGCATATCTCAGCTAGAAGCGGTGTATGATAGAGCTACAGCTTATACTATCATAAACAACTGTGATACTATGCTGTACCTTGGAGGGCAGGATGTGGAAACTGCTCAGTTAATAGGTACTAAGGTCAATAAGACTGCTAATACTATACTGAATCTGCCATTAGGCGAAGCTTACCTCTTTGTAAGAGGTAGTGAGCCTGCAAAGGTTAGAAAGTTTGAGCTTAAGGAGCATCCGCTCTATAAGCTCCTGCCTGAGAGCAGAATAAATTCAGCCATAGAAAATGCAATTAATACTATATAATTTCAAAAAATATAAAAAATTACTTTACTAAAGTAAAGTAAATGCCGATATATTCTATAGCGTGGTTTTTATGTGCAAAGAAATATATGTACATTGCCGATTACGTTATGACATATATCGGCTTATTTTTTCCACGAAATATTATATTTAACCAAGGAGGGTTACAAATGGATTCAGTAAAGGAATTTTTCCAGGATTTACTTGATCAGGTACCAAATTTCATCTTTGCAATTGTACTTCTTATAATTGCATTTATCGCTGCTAAGATTGTTAAGTCACTTGTGACTAAGCTTCTTAAGGCAGTTAATGCTGAGGCATTCTTAGGCAAGCTTGGTGTTAAGGACCAGGCAACTAACAGCTCAGTTGAATTTGTAGCTAAGTTAGCTTACTTTGTAACATTTTTACTTTTCTTACCAGGTGTGTTAGACAAGCTTGGTATGAACAGCGTTTCAGCTCCTATAACTAATATGGTTGACTCATTCCTTGAGTTCATTCCTAAGCTTATAGCAGCTGCAATCATCGTAGCAGTTGGTATATTTGTAGCAAATATCGTAAAGGAGCTTCTTGTTCCTGTACTTAAGGCTATTAAGGTAGATACTCTTCAGGAGAAGGCTGGTATCGCAGCTACTGAGGGAACTACATTCTCAACTGTTATAGCAAATATCGTTTATGGTCTTATTATCCTTGTAGTAGCTACTTCAGCTTTAGATAAGCTTGAGATTCCAGCTATTTCAGGTCCTGCTAACGATATCGTAGCTACTATTTTTGCATTACTTCCTAATATCTTAGGTGCTATTGCAATCATCGCAGTTGGTTTATTTATAGCTAAGCTTGTTGCAAGCTTACTTCAGAATCTTCTTGCAGGTGTTGGCGCTGACAGCTTAGTAGAGAAAATTACAGGTGATGCTCAGAAGAACATTAACCTTTCTAAGATCTTAAGCGAGATCGTTAAGTATGTTATCGTTGTAGTATTTATAGTTCAGGGTCTTAATGTTCTTGATCTTGCTATTCTTACAGGCATCGGTGCTACAGTTATCGCTTACCTTCCAGCTGTTATCAGCACAATCATTATTCTTGCAGTTGGTTTATTCGCAGCTAATATGGCTGAGTCAGCTATCGTTAAGAAGAATGAGAAGGCAAAGGGCGCAGCTCTTGCAGCTAAGGTTGCTATCTATGTAGTAACAGGCTTCTTCTGCTTAAGCCAGTTAGGTGTTGCTCCAGCTATGGTTGAGACTACATTTATCCTAATCGTTGCAGCTATCTGTGTTGCAGTTGCTATCGCATTTGGCGTTGGTGGACGTACATTTGCAGCTAACAGATTAGCTAAGCTTGAGGAGAAGATTGACACAGCAGATAAGAAGGACGCTGAGTAATCAGTACATTATTTGTTGATATAATCAGGGCTTATCTCTTAGGAGATAGGCCCTATTTTTTGTCATGTTATGTAGATGAATTATTGCCAGTAATATGTTATCGTGATAGAATAAATATGTATGATTATGAGCATTTTTAGTGGCAAAAGGTGACATTATGAAGGATGTAAGATTAATTGACCTGATGGATGTAAAGGCGCTACAGAAGATACAGGACGAGTTTTCTAAGTATACCGGTATGGCGGCTTTAACCACAGATGAAAATGGAATACCTATTACAAAGGGAAGTGGATTTACAAACTTTTGTACTAATCTGGTGAGAACTACAAGACTAGGCTGTAGAAGATGTGAGGAGTGCGATAAGAATGGAGCAGTTATGACTCTTGAGAACAAGCGCGCCACCGTTTACAGCTGTCACGCAGGTCTTACTGATTTTGCTGCTCCTATAATGCTAGAGGGAAAGATGATAGGAAGCTTTATCGGAGGACAGGTTCGTACTCAGGAACTTGATGAGGAGAAGATGACAGCCATCGCACAGGAGCTTGGAATCAGTCCGGAGATATTTATCAGTGAGGCAAGGAAGGCAAGACAGCTTAATCTTAATGATGTGGAGAGGGCAGCTGAATTTTTAGAGGGTATTGCCGGAAGCTTGTCAGAGATGGCCTATCACAACTATTTGGCTCTTCAAAAAAGTAGAAAGATGGAGAATGCTGCCAGAGCGCAGGCGGATTTTATAATGAATACCTACAATGATGTAGATGTTGCAAAGATACCTAAGGAGGTTCGTGATGTGGTGGATTACATCAGACACTTGGATGGTAAGATAGAGATTCGAGAGACCCACTATAAGCTTAGAGATTTAAGAGATGTAATCTACAAGCAGGTTATAGTGCTGGTTGATAGAGACGAGATTGATTTTGATATACATATAAGTGAGGATGCTCCAGAGCTTCTTTTAGGCGATGCGGGAAGAATAGGTCAGATAGTGGTGAGAATCCTTCACTATATACTAAGATACAAGATAAATGGAAAGCTGCATGTCAGATTTGATATTAAGAAAAGGTCCTATGCATCTATGCTTTGCATATCCATAGAGGATTATGACTCTGAGATTCCACGGGATGAGGGTAAGAAGATTCTTAGGTATGTAACAGAGGATAGTGCTGTAAATGAGCCGGAGGACGCATCCTTAATATCCATAAGATTGTTAAAGCTCTTGCTTGAACAAATCTCTGCAGGGGCGGATTTGAGAAGAGATGAGGATAACACTGTACATATAGATATAGCTATACCACAGCTAGCGCTCTAAGGAGGAGACTATGTTAGATTATACAGTTAATACCGATGATGAAAAAATAGATATCAACGGTATCGATTATTTTCTAAATTGCATAGATGATTTGATAGAGCTTGGAGAGATAGGCTTATTTGGTGCCTGTAGATTTAATCTTAAGAATTTTTCCTTAGTCAATGACCAGCTGGGCCGTGGGAGTGGTACTAGAGTCATGAGAAGATTCTTAGACGGATTAGCACTGAAGATAGGTATCGACCATGTTTTGTGTCGATTGGGAGGAGATAATTTTGTCCTTCTTTTCCACAAAGCCAGCTTAGATGAGCTGAGATATTATCTTACCGGACAGGATATATATGTTAGTGAGGAAGAAACCATTTATGTTTCAGCCAGTGCAGGTATATATATGATGCCGGAGAGTGGAATTGACAAGCATATGATTATGGATGCGATTACTATGGCTGCTAAGGAAGCAAAGGATGCACCTAACAAGGATTATATTGTATTCTACGACTATGAGCTTAAAGAGCGTGACAGAAGAGAAAAATATATCCACGAGGTGTTTGCCCAGGCTTTAGAGAATCGAGAGTTTAAGGTTTATTATCAGCCTAAGGTTAACCTTAAGGATTATATGATGGTAGGTGCAGAAGCATTGTGCAGATGGGTGCATAATGGTGAGGTTATTTCTCCGGGAGAGTTTATTCCTGTATATGAGAAGAGCCAGGCTATATGCAAGCTGGACTTTTATATGCTTGAGCAGGTTTGTCGGGATTTGAGAAGATGGATAGATGAGGGCAAGCCGGTGGTTAGAGTGTCTGTGAATCTTTCCAGACGTCACTTGAGGAACCAGAAGACTCTTAACAATATCTTAGAGATTATAGACAGATATGATGTGCCTCATGAGTACATTGAGATAGAGCTTACAGAGACAACTATGGACCAGCATTTTGACAGTATAAAGAGACTGGTTACAGGTCTTAAGAACAATGGTATAGCTTCGTCTGTAGATGACTTTGGAACCGGATATTCATCCCTAAACCTTCTTCGAGAGGCACCATGGAAGGTCCTAAAGATAGATAGAAGCTATTTGCCGGATTCTAAGAAGTACGATGAGAGGAATCAGTCTATGCTAAGGCATCTTATAGCTATAGCCACCGATATGGGCTTTGAGTGTATAGTAGAGGGTGTTGAAACCCTTGAACAGTTAAAGCTAATTAAGAGAAATGGCTGCTTTATGGCACAGGGCTTTTATTTTGACAAGCCTTTGCCGGTGGAGGAATTTGAAGAGAAGCTTTGTTAGCTGTTAAGATATAATAAGGAGAGAACACATGAATAGCAAATTGAAAAAGATAACAGGTAGCATAGCTACCATCATAGTGGTAATAATAGGAGCATTCTTTTATCTAAGTGCTCCGGAGGATTCTGTGGATAGCACTACTGAGAATAGCTATCAGCAGGTTACAGAGGACCAGCAGGTGTCAGAACCTGAGGTGGAAATCGAGGAAGAAGCAAGTGAGGTTACGGTAGTAGAAGAAGAAAAAACTCAGGACAGTACAGAGCTTACTGAGGAAGTAGTCCAAGAGGAGTTTTATGAATTTAGAAAGCAGCAGTACTTAGATGAGCATTTTGATAAGCACGGTGAAGAGTTTGATTATGACAATGCCCAGGAGTATTTAGAGGGGGCTAACAGAGTTATCAATGATCCTAACAGTCTTTATAAAACAGAGAATGAGGATGGAGATCATATATACTATTTGGAAAGTACCAATGAGTTTGTAGTGGTGTCTACAGATGGATATATCAGAACATATTTTAAGCCAAGCGCAGGCATAGATTATTTTAATAGACAGTAGCAGAAAGATCAGGATGGATATACTTATAATCCGGCCGCGACAGTGGTCGGGACTAAGCTGACCGTGTTAGTGTCAGCGTGGACCGACCCTAGGCTTACCCGGCCAAGAAAGTATATCCATCCTGGTCTTTTCTTTATTATAAAAACTAAAATCAGGCTAAGATTTGAAAATTTTCAAATTATTTAAAAGAATAAACTGGATTTTTAAATTTAAAGTGCTATAATTCAACCTTGTGCAAATAAATATAACACTAAGATAAATTATAAGAGGGAAAAGAGGTTTTTTAAATGTTAGCACAGGTTTTGGCGGTGGTAATTTTTATAGCTATGTTTGTTCTCATAGTAACTGAAATTTTTGAGAGGCACATTATAACATTGGCTAGTGGATTGCTAACGCTTATTTTAGTTTTTGGAATTGGAATGCAGAGTATGGAAGCTATTATGGCAACTCTAAATGTTAAGAGTATATTTACTCTGGAATTTTGGTACGCAGCGGGAGAACATGCTGAGTCAAGCAGTGGAATCAACTGGGCCACCATTATATTTATCGCAGGTATGATGGTAATGGTTGAGGGTATGGCAAGAGTTGGGTTCTTCAGATGGCTATGTATGAGAATAGCAAAGGCAGTTAAGTATAAGGTGGTGCCTATATTTATGACATTTATGGTGTTATCCTTTGTGCTTGCTATGTTTATAGATAGTATTACAGTTATATTATTCTTGGCAGCAGTTACCATAGAGCTTTCACAGCTACTTAAGTTTAATCCTGTTTCTATGATACTTGCTGAGGTTTTTTGTGCTAATTTAGGTGGTTCTGCAACTATGTGTGGTGATCCGCCTAACATAATAATAGGTACATCCTTGGGATATTCATTTGCAGATTTTATCACAAATACAGGACTTATCGCCTTGGTAGCTCTTTTTATGGTGCTTACATATTTTTATCTGGTTTGCAGAAAGGAATTAAAGCTGGCAGAGGCTCAGGATATAGATTTGTCTACATTGCCTAGCCCTGAATCAGCTATTAAGAGTAAGGTTGGCTTTGGGATTAACACAGTGATATTCTTACTGGCCATAGTTCTTTTGGTTACACACGCTCAGACAGGTCTTACAGTTGCGTTTATAGGTGCATTTGTAGCAGTTTTGAGCTTAATTGCATCAGGTAAGTCAGCCCTTAAGCTGCTTAAGGATGTTGATTATAAGACCTTGCTTTTCTTCGTGGGTCTTTTCGTTGTAGTAGGTGGTTTAGAGGAAACTGGAATTCTAGAAGGAATCGCAGGCCTTATAGGTAAGCTTTGCGGGGGCAATATGCATCTTATGGTGGCTATAATTCTTTGGATTTCGGCTATTGCCAGTGCATTTGTAGACAATATTCCATTTGCTGCAACTATGATTCCTGTAATTAAGAATTTAGCAACTACCCAGGGTGTTGATTTGGATGTACTTGCATGGACTTTAGCTATTGGTACAGATATCGGCGGTAGTGCAACTCCTATTGGAGCTTCCGCAAATGTTGTGGGTATAGCTACAGCAGCAAAGGAAGGACATATTATAAAGTGGGGTAGATATTGTAAACTGATGGTGCCTGCAACCCTGATAGTATTAGTTATCGCAACCCTGATTTTATTCCTGAGATATCTATAAAATTATACAAAAGTTGAAGTGTGAGTTTACATAAATTGGTAGACTTTAAATTTCAGCATTGATATAATATATGTAAGCTTATAGGTGGGTTATAAATTATTTAACATTGATAATAAATAATAATACGAAGATTAGATAAGGGGGATGAAGCTATGGAGCAGCTTATTATATCAGTAGGACGTGAATGTGGCAGTGGGGGTCATGAGATAGCTGACAGATTAGCAGAGCATTATCAGCTTAAGCTGTACGATAGAAATCTCTTGGAGGAAATTGCCAGAGAAAAGAATTTAAAGCATGATGACCTACATCCCCATGATGAGGGTCATCACAATAAATTATTGTATAGAACTGTAAAGGGAATGAACAGCTCTCCTGAGCATAATGTGGCTCAGCTACAGTTTGATTATCTTAAGAAAAAAGCAGACAAGGGTGATTCGTTTGTAGTTGTAGGGCGTTGCGCGGAGACTATATTAAAATACAACAAGAATCTCATATCCATATTTGTTTTAGGAGATGAAGAGACTAAAGTGGCCAGACTTATGAAGGAACACAGCTGTGATAAAAAGAAGGCATATGACATTATGAAGGCTGGAGATAAGCGACGTAAGAAATATCATAATCCACACTGTGAGCTTAAGTGGGGCGATTCAAGAAATTATGATATTTCTATCAATGCCTGTAGAGTGGGTGTTGATGAGGCAGTTAGAATTCTTATAGATTTTATTGACACCAGAAGGAAAAAGCTTGAGAAGTGCTAGATATAATTTTTATGACTACGGCAAAGGCTTGGTAAAGAAAATGCCAGCCATGGTAAAGGCCTGGTAAAGTTCTGCCTGTGGCTATAGAAATCATAAAATAATTCATTATAATTTACTACTGTACGTACATTTTGGTACGTAGCATAAAAGGATAAAGCTAAGATGCAGGAGGATAGTTATAATGGATATAATGATTTGGATATTGTTCGTAATTGAGGCTTTCGTGGGAGTTGGCTCAATAGTAATGATAGTTGCAGTTATGCTTGCTACTATTGTAAAAAAGATATATCGCAAGGTAAAGTATGCTGAGCCTATAATGTAAGCTAAGAATAAATTTGTAATATATGACAAGCATTATGACCTGTACGTTAAGATACGTACAGGTTTTTTATTTTGAAAAGGAATTTTAGTGGACAGATAATTCTCCGGGCTATAAAATATAGAATAGTTTAAATTCGTATGTATTCTGTTTAAGGAGATAAAATATGAGCAAGTATTCTAAGGAAACAAAAAAGTACTCACATAAAAAGACTACAACCGGTGCAAAGAAAAATATAAACAGTCCCTGTCCTATATCAGACAGATGTGGAGGCTGTCAGTATATTGATAAGAGTTATCAGGAGCAGCTTACCATAAAGGAAGAATATCTGGGGAAGCTTCTTAAGGATTTCGGTGATATGGAACCTATTATGGGTATGGAGAATCCCTACCATTATCGCAACAAGGTTAATGCAGCCTTTAAACGTAAGAAAAATGGTGAGATAATTTCCGGCACCTATGAAGAGGGAACTCACAACATACTGCCTGTAACAAGCTGCTTTATAGAGGACGAACAGGCTACGAAGATTATGGGAACTATTAGAGCTTTGGTCAGGTCTTTTAAGATAACAACTCATAATGAGGATACCGGATACGGACTTTTAAAGCATGTTATGATTCGTACTGCCAGAAAGACCGGACAGATAATGGTGGTTTTAGTAACGGCATCCCCTGTATTTCCTTCTAAGAATAATTTTGTGAAGGCCTTAAGGGAAGCTCATCCGGAGATAACCACGGTGGTGCAAAATATCAATCAAAAACACACCAGTATGGTGTTAGGAGACAGAAATCAGGTTATGTACGGCAAGGGCTTTATAGAGGATGTGCTCTGTGGCAAGAGATTTAGAATATCACCAAACAGCTTCTATCAGGTGAATCCGGAGCAGACAGAGAAGCTATATATGAAGGCTGTTGAATTCGCAGGACTAACCGGTAAAGAGGTTGTGCTAGACGCCTATTGTGGTATAGGAACCATAGGTATGGTAGCCAGTGACAAGGCTAAGGAGGTTATCGGTGTTGAGCTTAATAAGGAAGCAGTAAGAGATGCCATTCAAAATGCCAAGCTAAACGGAGTGAAGAATATTCGCTTTTACAACAATGATGCGGGAAAATTCATGGTTGGAATGGCAAAAGATAATGCCAAGGTAGATGTGGTGTTTATGGACCCACCAAGATCGGGAAGTGATGAGGCATTTATGTCATCAGTTATGAAGCTTGCCCCGGAAAGAATCGTGTATATTTCCTGTGGACCTGACACCCTGGCCAGAGATTTAAAATATATGACCAAGGGTGGCAGGTACAGGGTTGAAAGAATGGTTGGTTGTGACATGTTCGGATTCACCGAACATGTAGAGTCAGTTGTTTTGCTGTCACGAGTTAAACCATAGTCTTAGCTCTTTCGATTAAGGCTTTAAGAATCGCTATATATTGCTCATAATTCTCTGTGATAAAGGCCTCATCCTTAGCCTTTCCTGCCAGCTCGTGCTTAAGGGAAAGCTCTGCGAAGTTATCGGCTCCTATGGTTCGGGTGTTACTCTTAAGAGTGTGAGCAACTATAGCATAGTTGCCCCAGTCCTGTATGTCATAGTGCTCTTTAAGCTGACTTAAGAATTTGTCTGCCTGGCCTATGAAGGTGGACAGGATTTCCTTGTAGAAGTCCTCATCATCCATACAAAACTTAAGACCGGCCTCCTTGTTAATAATAAGGTACTGATCTGAAACCTCAGAGGAGGTCTGTGTTATTGAGTTATCTGCTGATGTATTCATATTATTAAAATAGTTCATATTATTCATAATTACTTTCTCCTGTGGCAAATAATGTAATATAAGCTCGTCTAGATTGTTAGCCATAACCGGCTTTGAAAGGTAGTCGTTAAAGCCGTGTTCTAGGTACATTTCTCTGCAGCCTGCCACTGCATTTGCAGTGAGGGCAACAACTATAGTTTCCCGGTTAGGATTGTCCTTCTTGGCACGTATCTGCTCTAAAGTTTCTATGCCGTCCATCTCAGGCATCATATGATCCATGAAGATAATATCATATACCTTTTCCATGGTAAGCTCTAGGCATCTGCTTCCACTTGGTGCCATATCCACCTGCATCCTAGTGCGCTTAAGGAGTGCCTTCATAAGGGTTAGATTCATAGAGTTGTCATCAACTACCAGAATTCTGGCTTCCGGAGCTTCATATGGACTCTCAGAGCTGGTATTGGTGCTTGAAGTCTTCTTTATAGCCTTATCAATGCTCTCTATAGGACGTGCATCTATAACCTTTTGTGGTATGGAAACTGTAAATGTAGAGCCCTTGCCATACACACTTTCAATCTGAATATCTCCATTCATTAAGTCTATAAGCTGCTTTGTAATGTTAAGTCCAAGACCGGAGCCCTGTATAGCTCTATTCTTGGTAAGCTCCAGCCTTTTAAAGCTGTCAAAAAGCTGAGACAAATCCTCTTCTCTAATTCCTATACCTGTGTCTGCTACAGAGAAGCAAAGGTTTATGGTATCATCCTTAAGCTGTTTAAAGAATACCTTAAATGTAATACTTCCCTCCTTGGTATACTTTGTGGCGTTTGATAAAAGATTTGTAATAATCTGTTTGATTCTTAATTCGTCTCCGTATAGAGTGGTAGGAAGCTCAGGGTCAATCTCTACCACTGTGTTGATAAGCTTTTTTGCACTTCTTGTTTCAAGTATCAGAATTTCATCGCTTATAAGGGTAGGAAGATGGTACTCGTAATCAACCAATTCAAGCTGTCCGGATTCTATCTTAGTAAAGTCCAGAATATCATTTACCAGACGTAAAAGCATATTGCTGGCACTTTGGATGTTCTTGGCGTAGTCCTCGATGTTGTCACTTTCATTCTCCCTGAGAATCATCTCATTCATACCGATGATGGCATTGATAGGAGTACGAATCTCGTGGGACATATTTGCTAAGAATTTGGCCTGGGCTTCCCTTGCGGTGATAGCTTGTTGCTTGTTTTTCTCAGAGATAAGCAGGTCCTGTCCTGTCTTTATTATAGCCATTACCAGCAGGAAGAGAAGTCCTATGGAAAGGGTAGTTCCAAGGGAAAGGTCTGTTCCTACATAGTATAAAACCATTTCCAAAATTGCTGTAACAATCATACCGTAGATACCAATTCCTACAAACAGGTAATCCTTAAGCCTTTTGTTAAAGGTATCTATGGTGATGGTTACGATAATACACACGATGGACACAAGCAGTCCGGCGTGAATGAATTTAAGCTGTTCTACGAACTGCACTATATCAAATATCTGAAGCACAGAGCTTACAATCATAATCCCCATAGTATACACCAGAGGAATAAAGAAGACCTTTTTATAGCGGCCATTTTGCAAATCATTGATAAATGTAATAAGGGGTAACGGAATTATCATAAGACACCAGTAGGTGAAGTAGGATAGCACCGAAATATTTTTAAATATAATCTGTCTAAAGGACATCTCTGATATCATCCAAAAGGCGCAGAAGAAAAGCGTCCATGCCAGATACTTAAGTGGCAAATCCTTCTTATATACCAGCTTTAGTATCTCGCAGACTATGATACAGAACAAGCTCATAAGAAATAGGAATATGGCAATAAGCATATGTAAGCCATTTTCGTCTAAAAGGTGAAGCCAAATACTTAATCTGTCACCTATGTAGCCGGTTCTAATATCGCCAGCGTATTTTGAGCTACTGGTAAATGTGTAGGAAAGCTCCTTGCCCGCATCCTCCTCCTTAAGCTCGATAAAGATGTATCGCATGGCACTGTTTGTGCCAAATGGTCGGGTGTCCTTAGTGGTGTATTTCAGTCTTAGCTCTCCGTCAATGTAAACTGTAACGTCCTGCCACACAGGGCGGAAAGATATGCAATGGCCATTTTCGATGTTGTCCGGAAGGGTGGTGATAAGAGTAACTGGCTCACCGTACTCAGCTTCAACTATAGTGGGAGCGGTAACGGATACTTTGCTGCCATCCTCAAGAACCTGCTCCCAAGGAGGATTGTATTCCTCACAGTCGGAAAATAGTACGTCCTTCTCACTAGGAGAAAGCAGCTGTCCCAGGAAAAAGAACAGTAACAGTATAATTACAGATATGCCGAAGAAATATTTTACAAATGTTCTATAAGATGAAGATATATTGTTTTTTAGCTTATTAATCATATGTAAACCCCTCCCTTAACCACTAATATTCGAACAAAAATACTACTAATATAATATCACTGAAAATATTGTTTCGCAACGGAATAAAGTGCAGGATAATTGAGATGTTATACCATTAGGGAATTGTGAGGAGGTGGATTTTATTGTATGATAAAGAAGTATTTTAGGTTAAATGGAGCGCGATATGAGATTAGTACCAATTCCCACAAGTGAATATGAAGAATACAGACTTAATCTTATGTTTGACTGCTACAAATGGGATCCTCAGTTTTATGATAATAATACAGTGGCGAAATACGCGTTGGTGATTACTGAGGAGGAGCATAAGCATATATCCAGTCTTACAGAAAGCTTGGACAAGGAGACAAGGGCAGCAGAGCAGTTCCTGAATAATCATCAGGAGTTGGTAGCTCCACTAAAGCTGACCAGACAGCTACGTGGGGATATAGGACGTATGGGTAATTACAACCCAGACCAGCACATAAGGCTTACTCGTTACGACTTTCATCCTGTGTCAGATGTAGAGGGAGGATGGGCAATAAGCGAGGTAAATAGTGATGTGCCGGGAGGCTTTGCTGAGGCAAGTCTTATGCCAAGGGCAGCTATAGAGTGTTTAAACAGGGCTCAGGATATTGAACAGATTATGGAGAAGCCATCCTATCACTTTGTAAGCTTCGGTGATGTGATGGTTGAAGCTGTTAAGAAAAAGGTTAAAGCCGGTGGAAGAATAATGCTTGTACATTGTACTTGCTACAGCGATGATAGGCAGGTTATGCAGTATCTGGGAGATAGATTAGTGTCTGAAGGCTATCAGGTAATCTACGGTGCTGTTGAGCATGTCAGCTTTAAGAATAATAAAGCATACTGTGTGTTGGATGGCAATGAAGGTGAGCTAGATGCAATCTTTAGATTTACACCTTTGGAATGGTTTAAGGATATAAAGCCTAAGCCCTGGCAGGGATATTTTGATACAGAGGCAGTTTCCTGCAATCATCCTGTGGCGATATACGCTCAGACCAAAAGATTCCCGTTTGTATGGGATACTCTAGAGGGGAATGGAATTAACATGACTACCTGGAGAAGGTTGTTACCGGAAACCATAGATGTAAAATCCTCAGCAGGACGTGAGGGATATATATATAAGCCCGCTTACGGAAGAGTTGGAGATGGTATCTCCATACGTGAAGCACTTAACATTAAGGAATATGAGAAGATAATGAAGGATGTGGGAAGACACCCATCCAGATATGTGGCGCAGAAAAAGTTCGCAAGTATACCTCTTAAAGGAGAAAATGGGGAGGAGTTCCACGTATGTCTTGGTTCCTATGCCATAGACGGAGCCCATGGAGGATATTACGCAAGGATAAGTAAGACACCCCGTATAGATTCGAATGCGGCGGATATACCTGTGCTGATAGAGGGAGGTGACTCCTATGACAGCTAAGGAAGTATACAAAATTTGGGCACCTACCGGAAAGAAATGGGTGGACTGGGTAAGACCGGTACCGTTTATGGGGATAGGTCAATATCAAAAAGCATACGGGATAATAAACCGAGCATTGCCATGCATTCAGTTCCTGGAGCAAGCAGAGAATAATGAGCTTAATGCTGTATTAGGAATTAATGGTTGGGAGAAGGCGTATCTAGAGCAAACAGCCATAATAGTGGACATGTCGGGAGAGGAAAGTGTTCGCTACGGTGTGGCTCTGGCGAAATATGGCTTTAGACCTATTCCGGTATATAATGGCACCTTAGAGCAGTCAGGTTCAAGAGCCACAGTGGATAACCAGTCTGTGGGAATGGCCTTAGAGCTGATGGCTAAGGAGCTTCAGAAAATTGAAATAGCTGACGAAGCAAGACCTGCTTTTTTACTTGATAGAAACAGATTAAACAGATATAAGCTGGAGGACTCTGTGTACGATAACAGCTGGGATGTGTACCCACAGGATTTGCCATCGCCGGATTACCTTTTGGAGCAGGGCATAGAAAGCATACTTGTAGTAGGCGGTAGGAAAATATCCAGAGATGTAAAGAAGATATTAGCTACACATCAGAAGAAGGGACTGAAAATATACCATACAGATGGGTACGAAAGACCCAAACTACAATTTGTGTGGAAGCTACCAAGCTGGGATTAATAATGAACGTATTGTACAAAATTTTAATGATAGTTTGAGGATAGTAAATTGATAAAATTCGAAGGTCGCATAGTCCAGTTTGGATTTGGCGCAGTGGGCAAAAGCTTCTATGAGAAGCTGCCACTAGAGATACAATTTAATGAGAATAACTACTATGTCATAACCAGAGAGGAGATAGAGCTGATTGCCTACGTAAATCTAGGGGGCATAGTGTCCAATTTTATCGCCACAGAGGTAACCAGAGAAAACTATAAGGAAATCTTCGGAACATACCTAAGGGAGGGTGATTTGCTTATAGATTTTGCGGATACAGTTGGAACCAGAGACATATGTGAGTGGTGTGCTGAGAATAACATTATGTATATAAATACCGGTGAGACGGATTGGCCTGACAACTGGTATTCAATATTTGAGGAGCATGATAAGAAGTGGGAACTAAAGGATAGATTTGCCTGTGAACCATCTAAAAACAGATATCCGATAGTTCTTCATCACGGAAATAATCCTGGACTGGTGTCCCATTTTGTGAGGGCAGCTTTAGAGTATATAGTGACAACACAGTTTAAGAAGGATAAGGAGTTAAAAAAGCTTCTTAAGGAAGATAGATTTAATGAGATAGCCTTAAGTCTTGGTCTTAGGCAGATACATGTAAGCGACATAGATTTGCAGCAGGTAAAGGGTGAATTTGATGACAAGCTTTTGATAAATACCTGGTGCACAGATTCCTTCTGGTTTGAGATGCTAAGTGAGGCAACCATAGATGTGGGAACTTCCGAGAATGTGGACTACGAAGCTGACTGCACTATGTATAACAAAGAAAAGGGGTATATGGAATTTGCTAAGCTGGCAGTGGATAAACGATGCGCCACCTTTTATCCTGAGGGAGTATTTGAGGGACATTTAGTGCCTCACGAGGAGACCATATCTATAGCAAGAAGCTTAGAGGTGGTGGAGGATGGGAAGGTAATATATCGTCCCACAGTGGCATTTATATATAAGCCATGTCAGTATGCCAGCGAATTCCTTAGGATGTCAAAGGTAAACCATTACCCAAATCCTGATCCAAATAAGCCTATGGATTGTGAGAATGAACAAGGAGTATCCATAGTAAGAGGCTATATATATCCTGAAAATGTAGAGATGCTATATGAGGATAAAATCAAGTCTGGAACAGAATACGTAGGAGTATTCCTTATGGGAGAAAAATTTAATCCTGTATGGATTGGCAACCGAATAGAGCTACCTTACCTTAGCAAGGGAAAGTCCAGCCATCAGTGGCAGACACCAACCATAACACCTGTGGCTATGTCCGCACTATCAGCAGTATGCTGGATGCTTAAGAATAAGGATAAGGGAGGAATATTCTTCCCGGAGGAAATACCTGACTATAAGGCCATAATAAAAACTGCAGAAAAATACATCTCCAAAACCCTCTACAAAACCTTTACTAAGGAAGAAGTGGCAAGAGAACTAGGGGTGAACTTTGAAAATCTGCAGATAAAGGATGTATTTAGAAGTTAAATAATAAAGATGGGCTGTGCCGGTAAACTATATTCCGACCGCGCCAGGGTGATGCGCAGCTGACCGTTTTAGTGTCAGCGAAGCATTATCCCTAGGCAGGTCGGCCAATAAAGTAACCTGGCACAGCCCATCTTTATTTTTTAACTTCCTCCGCCTCCGTAGCTGCTCCAGCTACGTCCACCACCGGTATATCCTCTACTGGTAGTGCTTGCCTTGTGGAAACGGGCTCCCGTTCTTACTGCCCGACCAACTCCACGGCTGGAGGTGTGAATCCTTCCTGTTCTTATATATGGGTTGTGGAACACGGTTCCATAATCATTGTAATATCCAGATGCCTCATTCATCACCTCAGGACACTTGATGCCTAGAGCCTTGGTAACCTTAGTTGGAATTCCAAAGGCTGTAGCATATATAAAGTATCGCTCCCATATAGGCATGGTAGCTATATTTGAATCTGTTACAATATCCTCACTCTTAAGATAGTTGTAAAGTCCTCTCCACTTGGTGTACTCGTTTGCTCCAACCTGGGTGAGAAGTACATAATCACCGGCGGTCTTATTAAGATATATGGAGCATATCAGGCAGGTTATACCCAATATAAAGTATGAACCAAATGCAAGGTCAAAGCGTGTGTGGAAGGATATAAGGTTTACGAATATAAGGAATATTATAGCCAGTCTCTTATATCTCTTCGCAGTTTTAAATAGCTGATCCTTTAGCTGAGTAAAGTCAGCCTTCTGGATGTACCCACCGTTTACACCTACATTTGTAATGGCCTTCATAATGTTGTCGTGGAAGGTTGCAGTATTTTCATAATCCTGTGAAATCCTTCGCTGGAAGACACTCATAAGTATCTGTGTTCCACCGGAATGACGAACCAGAAGATTGTAGTATAACAGTTCGCTTTCTGTAAGTGGCTCTGCAGGCATAATGGATGCATCCTGATTAAGCTCAGGATTCTTGATGGTTATCATAGCATCGTTAGCTCCATATTCCTGAACATCTACATAATCCTTTCTGGCTAAGCTAAGGAGCAAAGCGGAGTAAATTCCGGAATCGTCCTTAGGGGCCTTCCCCTTGCAGAATACCAGTGCTGCTGCAAAGTTAGGGTCTAAGTCACTTGGTATTCCGGCATAGCTGCCAACTTCATCAGACGCTTCATAGAACACATGCTGAGCAGACATACGTTTTCTGGTGGTAAAGGTGTGGTAGATGATGTAAATGGAAATACCTATGTTGATTACCAGTGCAAAAATCTTGCAGGCAAAAAATGTGTCAGGCTTGATGTGCTCTGCTGTAGCATCAGCTCTTATTTCTCCTAAAGCATAGTCGTAGGAGTAGTCATTTGCACGGGCATATTCAGTAAATATATGTCTGTCTGAATCGTATGCTACCAGTTCAAACTCCAGATATAGGTTGTATGGCTTAAACTGAAGGTCATCCTCGTCAAGGTCTATAGAGAATGTGTGGAAGCCCGGATTAAGAGACGAACTCTCACTAACTGAAAAACCATTGTTGTCTGAACCATATGTATAGTATGTGTAGTTTCCCTGACTAGGCATATCCTTATCAGGAATTAATATATCAGCCTTGTAGGACTTTAAATCCTTAACGGGGCTTTCTCCATAGAGATTAAGATAAAGGTCTGAACAATCCAGATAGCTTAAAGCCACATTGTTCATCTCATAGGTAATCTCAAAGGTTACCTCATCTCTGTATATTCCGTCAACGTAGAAGAAGACTGCCTCGTATCTGTCATTAAGCTTGCTGTAAGGTCCCTCGCTGTGATACCAGGTTCCTGTAAGCTCATCAACCTCGTAATAGTTCCACTCGTCATCACTGCATTCTCTAAATTCCTTTAGGGAACCATCATCCATAACCTGGCTTACGGAAAGCACATTGTAATCAAGTCTTAAGCCGTCAACCTCCTGCTCTATTAAATCTCTCCAAAGCTCGTAGCACAAATCATCTTTACTAGACTGGTGCACGTCGAAGGTTACCCGTTCTGTAACTATAACCTTACTGCCTACGCCGGACTCATCTATGAGTACCATCTCAGCATCTACATCTGTAAGCTTCTGATACTCCCATGGTGTAAGGTCAACATATTCAAATACATATCCAAACTCTGCTATCAGTAGAAAGAGAATTGGAAGTATAAAGCTTAATGCAAAGAGACTAAAGTATAGGGTTAAGCATCCTTTAGCATTCATATTTTTTCCTCCCTGTAAGTGTATTATCTAATTAATCCTCTAACAGCCTAAGTCCTGCAGTATCAGTTACTGGAAGGGAGAAGCAGATTGCCTTTGCCTTAGTATTAAGACCTGCCTCCTCCATAATAGCCTGCATTATGGCATTTTTCTGAGAGGTCTTAACTACTATATATATAAGCTCCTTCTCCTGAGCAAGTGAAACTCCCATGAATTTTTCAGCAGAGGCCATACCGGTTCCCTTTGCATGGATAACTGTTCCGCCGTAGGCACCTGCCTTTCTGGCTGCATCCATAATAAGGTTTGTATATCCAAGCTCTGAAATTACTACTATCAAATCGTGGTCTGTATTCTTCAATGTGGATTCCTCCTCTTTTTCATACTTATCATTTTCTATAAGAAACTGTAGTGCCTTTCTTCCACCGATGCTGCTAAGTGGAACTGTAAATGCAATTCCACCTCCGGGAGCATCTATTTTAAGCACCCTTTCCAGCTGTTTTTTTACGGTGAGCCATTTGTCTTCCTCCATAATAGCAGTTACAACAGTTTTTTCTTTGGATTCAAGTCCCAGCATATCCATGGTTTCGTTGGAAACCGTACCGTAGCCAAGGGAAAGGAACATAACGTTAAGGTTATTTTCCTGATAAAGCTTGGCATAGCTTGATGCAATTTTTCTGTCCACTATAGTGGTCATCATATATAAATTTCCCATAGCTCCTCCTTATAATTCGATGATTTCCATATCACCATAGGAAGCAAGTGCAGTAAGGTCTGCCTGGCTGGCAAGCTCCTTGTGAAGCCTGCTATCCTTGATTCTATAGATAAGTCCCATAATCTGAATAGCAATAAGTGGTGTCATAGCAACCATAGATACTATACCAAAGGCGTCGGCTACAATATTTCCGCCAACTGCCTCACAGGCACCCATGGCAAATGGAAGTAAAAATGTTGCTGTCATAGGTCCGGATGCAACTCCACCGGAGTCAAAGGCTATAGCTGTAAATATCTTCGGTACGAAGAAGGTTAATACCAAGGCGATAAGGTATCCCGGTACTAAAAGCCACATAATGGAAATACCTGTAAGTACTCTGGTCATAGCAAGACCAACAGAGGCAGCAACACCAAGGGAAAGGGATGTTCCCATAGCCTTGGCGGATATAGCTCCGTCGGTTAATTCCTCAACCTGTTTTGTGAGCACAAACACCGCAGGCTCTGCCTTAACTATAAAGTAACCAATTAACATACCGATAGGTATTATAATCCACTTAATATCAAGGGAAGCAATGGTTGCACCAAGATAGTTACCTGCAGGCATAAAGCCTACATTTACGCCTGTTAGGAAAAGTACTAAGCCTATATAGGTGTACACAACTCCCACGGCAATTTTCATAATAGTTGTCTTGTTAATATCTCGAACAATAAGCTGCATAATAGTGAAAAATACAACTATTGGAAGCAGCGATACGGCTATTTCATGAATATATGTAGGTATCTCTTTAGAGAATAATTTCCAGAGGTCAACGGTGCTTTCGATATCAGGAATGGACGATGATACGTGTTCAGAGGAACCAGGCTTGTACACGATTCCCAGAATCATAACTGCAAGGATTGGTCCTATAGAGCACATGGATACCAGACCGAAGCTATCGTCTGCAGCGTGCTTATCACTTCGGATGGCAGATATACCGATACCGAAGGCCATAATAAATGGAACGGTCATAGGTCCTGTGGTAACACCGCCTGAGTCAAATGCCACTGATAGAAAGTCCTTCTGAACAAATGGTGTAAGTGCAAATATAATCACATAGAAGAATACCAGAAGGTAGGAAAGTGGTATGCTAAGGAGCATACGCAGTATGGCAAGAACCAAAAAAATGGCAACTCCTAATGCAACTGCCAGTATAAGCGTCATATTTGGAATAGATGGAACCTGATTGGCAAGTACCTGCAGGTCGGGCTCTGATATGGTAATGACAAAGCCCATTACAAAGCTGACAAAGATTATGATGAACAGATTCTTAGATTTGGTCATTATGGTACCGGTTCTCTCGCCGATAGGAGTCATAGATAGCTCCACGCCTACGTTAAAGAACAGCATGCCTATAATTAGTAGCCCTGCACCCACCAGGAATGTCATCAGTATGCTTGGGGGTATAGGTGCTATGGTAAAGCATAGTAGTAACACGATGGCCAGTATTGGAACAACTGCCTTCATGGTTTCAGAGAATTTCTCAGAGAATTTATTTTTTAATCTTGAATGTGGTAATTTCAAAGCATTAGTCACCTTTCTATAAAAACTTTTAACCCATTTTATTATAACATAAAAAATAATATTGTGTGGAGAAATATTAAAAAATGTGAAAAGTTTGTTGGCACAACAGGAAGAAATATTAAAACAAACACACAAGTTAGGTAGGTTAGACACATATAAATATTTATAGACTTATGAATGCAAAAATGATAAAATTTATGGTAAGTGTGCTTTTTTTTAGATGGCACGTTAATTGAATGAGGAGAATGATGATGGCTGGTATATTTTCAAAGAATGACAAAAGCTTAAAGATTATTATCGTGGGCTGCGGAAAGGTAGGAATGGCCTTAGCAGAAAGACTTAGTCATGAAAAGCACGATGTAACCGTTATAGATACAGATAGTGACAAAGTAACTAAAGCTACAACTCTTTATGATGTTATGGGAGTTACCGGTAATGGTGCAAGCTTTAATGTACAAAACGAAGCAGGCATTAATAAGACAGACCTTATTATTGCAGTGACACCGTCAGATGAGCTTAACCTTTTGTGCTGTACCATAGCCCAGAAGGTGGGAGAGTGTGCGGCTATAGCCAGAGTTAGAAATCCGGACTACAGTGATGAGCTTAGTTATCTTAGAAAGCAATTAGGTCTTTCACTAATAATTAATCCTGAGCTTGAAACAGCCAGAGAGATGTCCAGACTTTTGAGACTGCCTAACGCCATAAGCATGAACTCCTTTGCAAAAGGACATGTAGAGCTGGTGAAGTTTAAGTTGCCTGAGAATAATATGTTGGTTGGCAAGAAGATTAAGGATATAGGAGCATCAAATTTAGGAGTACTTATCTGTGGTATAGAAAGTGAGGGTACTCTTGATATCCCTGATGGTTCCAATGTATTTAAGACAGGAGATTTGGTTTCATTTATTGCAACACCTATTAATACATTAAAGTTTTTCAAGCATATTGGAATGAAATCCAAGCATGTAAAGGATTGTATTATAGTAGGTGGAGGCAAGACCTCTTATTACCTGGCTAAGCAGCTTACTGAGATGAATATAAGCGTTAAGCTTATCGAGAAGGATATGGAAAGCTGTGAGGAGCTTTCTACGCTTCTTCCTAAGGCGCTTATTATAAATGGAGATGGGGCGGACGAGTCCCTGCTTTTCGAGGAGGGTATAAAGGAGACAGGTTCATTTATTCCTCTTACAGGCTTGGATGAGGAGAATATTCTTCTCACTCTTTTCGCCAAGAAGTATTCTAAGGCTAAGGTTATAACTAAGATTAATCGAGGAACATTTAATGATGTTATAGATGGTTTGGATATAGGCAGTGTAATCTATCCTAGATATATGTCTACAGAGACCATAGTAAAATACGTTCGTGGTATGCAGAACTCCATAGGAAGCAATATAGAGACTCTTTATCACATATTTGAAAATAGAGCTGAGGCCATAGAGTTTGAGATTACAGAGGAGTCCCAGGTGACAGGCAAGCCACTTATGGAGCTTAACCTAAAGACTGATCTTCTTGTGGCCTGCATTAACAGAAAGGGAAAGATAATTATCCCTCGTGGTAATGATACTATTCAGCCGGGAGATACAGTTGTAATTATTACTGCTCATACAGGCTTTAAGGATGTAAGAGATATATTAAAATAGACAGAGGTATTAGAGTATGAATTATAGAGTAGTAGCCTATATATTAGGCTGGGTATTAAATATCGAGGCTGCCTTTATGCTCGTTCCATATTTAGTATCTCTTATATATGGAGAGCAAGAAAAGGGTATGGCCTTTGTGTGGGTGATGCTTGGTGCGGCAGCAGTGGGAACACTTATGGTTATTAAGAAGCCAAAGGATACCACATTTTATCTTAAGGAGGGCTTTGTAACAGTTGCTCTTAGCTGGATTATGATGTCAGCGGTAGGAGCGTTACCTTTTGTAATAAATGGAGATATTCCACACTACGTGGATGCCTTTTTTGAGACTGTTTCAGGCTTTACCACAACGGGAGCAAGTATCCTGTCTGATGTGGAGGCATTGGCCAGATGCAGTATGTTTTGGAGATGCTTTACTCACTGGATAGGTGGTATGGGAGTTTTGGTATTCCTGCTTGCCATAGTTCCTATGGCCGGGGGAACTCATATGAACCTTATGAAGGCGGAAAGCCCGGGACCATCTGTGGGAAAGATTGTGCCTAAGGTTAAGAACAATGCTATATTTTTATATAGTATATATATTGTGATGACCGTAGTTATGGTTATATTCCTGCTGGTAGGAGACATGTCTCTTTACGATTCTATTTGTACCGCATTTGGAACTGCGGGAACTGGTGGATTTGGACTTTATAATGACAGCTTTATGAGCCAGAGCCCATATATACAGTGGGTTGTAACGGTATTTATGATTCTGTTTGGAGTAAACTTTGGTGTATATTTTCTTATTGCAACCGGAAAGCTTAAGGATGCATTTAAGCATGAGGAGGCAAGAGCATATTTTGCCATAATATTTGTGGCCGCAGCCATAATGTTTATAGATTTAAGGGATGTTATCAAGGGAACCGGAGAGGTGTTAAGACACATTTTCTTCCAAATAGGCTCCATAATGACAACCACAGGCTTTGCCAGTGTAGATTTTGACCAGTGGCCGGAAACCTCTAAGACAGTTCTGGTGTTGTTGATGTTTATAGGCGCCTGTGCAGGTAGCACCGGTGGTGGTATTAAGGTAGTTAGAATTCTCATATTGTTTAAAACCTTTGTAAAGGAGATTATATCCTTCCTTCACCCAAGAAGTGTGAAAAAGGTTAAGTCAGAGGGCAAGGTGGTGGAGCATGAAATACTGCGAGCTACCAATGTGTACTTTGCTACATTTATGTTTTTGTTTGTGGGCTCTATACTGCTAATATCCTTAGAGGGCAAGGATATGGTTACAAACTTTACTGCGGTGGCAGCAACTATCAATAATATAGGACCTGGTCTTAGCTTAGTAGGACCAACCGGGAATTTTGGTTTCTTCTCAGATTTTTCTAAGCTGGTATTAAGCTTTGATATGCTGGCAGGAAGATTAGAGCTGTTCCCACTGCTATTGCTGTTCTGTCCATCGGTATGGAAACCAAAAAAGAGATTAAACGTGTAATAAAAACTTGATTAAACAAGAAGGGGGGATACCATGAAGTTTAATTTGTCGGCTATAAATAGTGCCAATATTAAAAAAGGAATAAGCTATATTAGGGAAAATGGTCTTGATGGTATCGCCTCAAGAGTAAGATATAAGATGCAGGGTCCAGGCCTTGCTTACAACAGCTGGTACAAGGATAATCACGAGGCCGGTGAGGAGGAACTTGAAGCACAAAGGAATAAAAACTTTGCCTACAGTCCTCTTATAAGCGTGCTGGTACCATTGTATGAGACCCCGGAAAGGTACCTAAGAGATATGATAGAGTCTGTTGTGAACCAGACCTACAGTAACTGGCAGCTGGTTTTGGTGGATGGAAGTAAGCGTGATGAGGGAATTCCTCACACTGAGACCATTGTCAGAGAATATATGACTGATAATAGAAAGATAGTATATGCTCCTTTGGAGAAGAATTTGGGAATTGCTATGAATACTAACATGGCATTTAACTATTCTACAGGAGACTACATTACATTTTTAGACCATGATGATTTGCTTACCAAGGATGCATTGTATCATATAGTAGATGCCCTGTCCGAAGAACGGTATGATGTGCTTTACTCAGATGAGGACAAGATAGCTGAGGATGGGTCAAGGGTTTCAGACCCGGCGTTTAAGCCTGATTTTTCCATAGATTTGCTGAGGGCTCACAACTATATTACACATCTTTTTGTGGTGAACAGAAAGCTACTTCTTCAGGTAGGCGGCTTTGATTCGGAGTACGATGGAGCACAGGATTATGACCTGGCCTTAAAATGCAGTGAGAAAACTAAAAGCATAAAGCATATACCTAGAATCCTGTATCACTGGAGAATAAATGATAAGTCTGTGGCATTAAATCCTTACAAGAAAGAGTATGCAAAAGAGGCGGGGAAGAGAGCCCTTATGGCTCACATAGAAAGAACCGGTTGCTATGCCACAGTCACAAATACTGATATGTGGGGAATGTATAAGGTAAGCTATGATACTCCGGGCAATCCGCTGCTATCAATAGTCATACCGGGCGGAGAAAGCAGAGAGATAATAGAAAAATGTATCGGTCCTCTTTTCGAGAAGACTAGATACAGTGACTTTGAGTTGATAATCGTTAACCCTTATACAGATAATACTGGCTTGCAGAAGTTTTATGCAAGGCTTGAGTCTACGAGGAAGAATATCAGAGTGTTAGAATATGACGGAACTCCGGGAGTTGTGCTTATGAGAAACTATGGCGCAGCAAGAGCTAAGGGCGATTACATATTGTTTTTAGATTACGGAGTGGAGAAGATAGAGGTATCTTCAGTTAAGGAGATGTTAGGACATTGTATGCGCTGTGATGTAGGAGTGGTAGGTGGAGCTATATTTGGAGACAACGGAGCTACCATATCTCAAGGTATTGCAGTGGGCATAAATGGACCATTTTGTCACCTCTACAGAGGTATAAAAAAGGGTGACTTCGGATATCTTATGCACAACCATGTCAATGCAAATTACAGCGCGGTGTCAGGAGCCTGTATGATGATTAAGACGGAGCTGTTTAGAGGCATAGGAGGCTTCTCAGAGAAATTCACCACTGAGCTTGCTGATGTGGATTTGTGCCTTAGAGTTAGAGAGCACGGATATCTGGTGGTTGGAGCAGCAGATGCAACCTGGCATTTTTACAATGAGGCAGACAGAAAGATTAATGACTACCAGTTGTATTTTAAGAGGGAGACAGGCCTCTTTGAGATTCTCTGGGCAAATATTTTAGCCAACGGAGACCCTTATTATAATCCTAACTTTGCTAAAAACGGGGATTATCACAATATAAAATAACTATAAGAAAAATGGAGAAAAGACATGATAATGAGTTTAAAACAGGAATTAAATGATTGTTATATGTACGGGGAAATCATCTCCCATCAGGGCTTTGGTCCGGAGACAGGAATCTCTATGAGAGAGATGATAAAGTTTGATTTGTTACAGTTTTTGGCATATCTGATCGATAGAAGCTCATCACCTACACTTTATTCGGAGATTAGCTTTATACATCAGTATCTTGGAGAGTATTTTACTCCTAACAAGCTGGTAAACTTTAAGATTGAGAGAACCTATGATAAGAGCTTTGCACAGAATCCTCCACGTTCTCTTACATATTTTGCAAAGGCTGACCTTTCAGGCAAATCAGCATATACTACAAAGGGCTTTTCTAAGTCCAGATTCCTGTATAACGTATATATGAAGCTGGGACAGGAGTTCATCTCCTCTAAGAGAGAGGCCAGTGCCAAGGAACTGGAGTGCTTTAACACATATACAGATATGATGGAAAAGTACATCAGAGATTTAAAGCTTTTTGAGCCGGGTAAGGGACCTATCCCTGCAGGAAAGATAGATGCGGGCAAGTCTAACAGCAAGGATGGCTCTAAGTCCAATGCGTCAGACAAGCTTGATGGTATGAAGGGTAACCTTAATGTTAAGGAGTTCTCAGAGGAGGAGCTTAGCTATGAGGACCTTATGAAGGAGCTTAACACCTTAGTAGGCTTAGATGAGGTTAAGAAGGATATTAAGAGTCTTGTAAACCTTCTTAAGGTTAAGAAGATGAGAGAGCAGCGTGGTATGAAGCAGCCTTCTGTTACACTGCATATGGTATTCTCAGGTAACCCTGGAACAGGAAAGACAACTGTAGCCAGACTTCTGGCTAAGATATACAAATGTATAGATGTAGTACCTAAGGGTCATCTTGTAGAGGTTGACCGTTCAAATCTTGTAGAGGGCTATGTTGGACAAACTGCAATTAAGACCAAGGAGGTTGTTGAAAGCGCTTTGGGAGGAGTCTTGTTTATAGATGAGGCTTACACACTTACTGCAGGCAAGGATGGTAAGGACTTTGGTCAGGAGGCAGTAGATACTCTCCTTAAGCTTATGGAGGACAACAGAGATAATCTTATCGTTATAGTTGCGGGCTACACTGATTTGATGAAGGAGTTTGTAGAGTCAAATCCGGGACTTAAGTCCAGATTTAATAAGTATATTTTCTTTAAGGATTACACCGGCGACCAGCTGTATGACATATTTATGTCTATGTGTGACAAGCAGGAATATGCACCTAACTCAGCAGGTAAGGAGTATGTTAAGGAATACTTTGAGGACAGAGTTAAAAACAAGGGCGATGATTTTGCCAACGCCAGAGAAGTAAGAAACTATTTAGAGAGAGCTATTTCCAGACAGGCATCACGAATAGTGGAGCTTGAGAGTGTCAGCGATAAGCAGCTTAAAACTCTTACAAAGTCAGACTTAGAGGAATAATTCTAAGATATGGTTTTCGTTGAATAAAAATAAGGTCTGTGATAGAATGTAATAGCTTTGCATTCTAAGATTTAAAGGGAGGTTAGTATGAGGTTTCGACCATGTATAGATATACATAATGGCTCTGTTAAGCAGATAGTTGGTGGAAGCTTAAAGGACGAGGCAGATAGCGCCAAGGATAATTTTGTGTCAGAGCTTAGGGCGGATTTTTATGCTGATTTATATAAGAGAAGTGGTCTTAAGGGGGGGCATATTATAATCCTTAACCCAGAGGGAAGTCAGTTCTATAAGGCAGATGTGGAGCAGGCAGGACTTGCACTTGATGCCTATAGGGGTGGTCTTCAGATAGGTGGAGGAATTAATAGTGCCAATGCTACAGGCTTTTTGGATATGGGAGCATCCCATGTTATAGTCACTTCTTATGTCTTTAAGGATGGAAGGGTTAACCTGGACAGACTTAAGGAGATAAGCAGGGAGGTAGGAAAGGAAAGACTGGTTATAGACCTAAGCTGTCGCAAAAAGGATGGTTGCTACTATGTTGTCACTGACAGGTGGCAGAAATTCACAGAGCTTAAGCTTGATGATGAGGCCCTAGATATGTTTAGTGAGTACTGTGATGAATTCCTGATACATGCTGTTGATGTGGAAGGCATGGCAAAGGGAATTGAGGAAGAACTTGCCGCCATGCTTGGAAGCTGGGGAAAGCGTCCTATGACCTACGCAGGTGGTGTAGGTACATTTTCGGATTTGGAAAGATTAAAGCTTTTGGGTCAGAATAAGCTTGATGTCACAGTGGGAAGTGCACTGGATATATTTGGAGGAGCTATGGATTATGATCAGGTTATAAGCTTCTGCCAAGATAATTAGAATCTAATAAAAGATTAATATATATATGTGAGATAATAAAATACTTAAGGAGGGTAATTATGAGAAAGATTAAGAAGCATGTGGCTTTCGTTCTTGCAGCAGCTATGATGTTTTCGTTAGTAGCTTGTGGCGATAAGAAGGATGAAACTACAACCAGCGAAGGTCCTACAACTACAGAGGCCATTGTTGCTGAGCCGATTGAGGATACCTATGATTGGCCAACTACAGAGGTTCCTGTAAAGGAGGATAACAGATTTACCACTATCGAGGGGGCAGACGCTATGGGCGTTACCTTTGATAAGGACGTAAACGGTTTTGTTACATATGCAAATGGCGGTAAATTCGAGATGATTCAGGAGGATGGACAGCTTGTCTGTAACATCGAGAAGACCGGTAGTGTAGAGCACGGTGTACAGATTTACTATGATGGCTTTACTATGGCCAGAGATTGTGTTTACAATGTGTCCTTCGATATCAGCTCATCAGTAGAACGTGTAGTTGAGTGGAGAGTTCAGATAAATGGTGGTGACTACCACGCTTATGCAAGTGAGCAGGTAACAATCGGTCCTGAGACAAAGACAATTAACTATGAATTTACAATGGCAGAGGCTTCTGACCCGGCACCAAGATTTGTTATTAACATGGGTCACTATGAGGGCCAGCCTGAGCTTCCTGCACACACAGTTAAGGTAGATAATATTTCACTCTTTGTAGTGGATGGTTCAAAGGCTGAGAAGATTGAGGGAGCACCAACACCTATCCAGGTAAAGGTTAACCAGATTGGTTATGCTCCGGACGATGTTAAGACAGTTATTACAACATCAAAGGATGATGAGAGATTTAAGATTATAGACGTTGCAACTGGAGAGACAGTTTACATCGGCGAGTATGACCCAACACTTATCTTCGATGATAATGTAGGTTCAAACCTTCACAGAGGTGATTTCTCAGACTTTAAGGCAACAGGTAATTTCCAGATTATTTCAAGTCCTTCAGGAGCTTCCTATGAGTTCTCTATAGGAGAGGGACTTTACGATGATATCTACAAGGATGTAGTGCTTATGCTTTACAACCAGAGATGTGGATGTCAGCTTGACCCTAATATATCAGGTGAGTTTGCCCATGATGCGTGTCATATGCAGGAGGCAACAATTTACGGAGATACATCAGGAAAGACAGTTGATGTGTCAGGTGGATGGCACGATGCAGGTGACTACGGTCGTTATGTAGTACCTGGTGCTAAGACTATTCAGGATTTATTCCTTGCTTACGAGGATTACGGCTTTGATTCAGATGATATGGGTATTCCAGAGAGCGGAAATGGTACTCCTGACCTTCTTGACGAGGCTAAGTACGAGCTTGATTGGATGCTTAAGATGCAGGACCCTGCAACAGGTGGTGTATACCACAAGGTAACAGCTGCAGTATTCCCAGAGACAGTTCTTGCTGTTGATGAGACAGATCCTATGATTCTTTCTCCTATATCAGCAGCTTCTACAGGAGATTTTGCAGCAGTTATGGCTAAGGCTTCGGTGCTTTACGCAGATTATGACGCAGACTTTTCAGCTACATGCTTAGAGGCATCACAGAATGCTTATGCATGGCTTGAGGCTAATCCGGAGTCAAAGGGCTTCTGGAATCCGGATGATATAGTAACAGGTGAGTATCCTGATAACTTTGTAACAGACGAGAAGCTTTGGGCTGCATCAGAGCTTTACATTGCAACCGGAGAGCAGAAGTATCTTGACGCTATAAATACTATTATGGCTGAGAATTACCGTATAGGACTTGGTTGGGCAGATATAGGAGCTTATGCGCTTTATGACTTAGCTAAGGCTGAAAATGTAGATGCTACAGTAAAGGAGGCTGCTAAGACTAAGTTCCTTGAGAAGGCTGATAAGTATCTTGAGGAGTGTAAGAGAGACGGTTTCTATATTGGACTTGCAAGCTATCCATGGGGAAGTAACATGGATGTAGCTCAAAATGGAGCTATGCTTCTTATGGCCAACAAGCTTGCTCCAAATCCTGAGTATGTTGAGTATGCTCAGAAGCAGAGAGATTATATCTTTGGATTAAATGGTGTAGGATATTGTTATGTAACAGGCTACGGTGAGCTTTCACCTGTAGGAACACATCACAGACCTTCACAGGTGCTTGGCAAGACTATGCCGGGTATGCTTGTAGGTGGTGCTAATGAGAACCTTGAGGATCCATATGCCCAGGCAGTTCTCTGGGGAATGCCAGGTTCACTTTGCTACGTGGATAATGAGCAGAGCTTCTCATGTAATGAGATTACAATCTACTGGAATTCACCACTTATATATCTTTTGACAGGATTAAAGTAATCGAGGTAGAGGTTTAATGTTTGACTTAATTAAAAAAATGCTGGCAAACGATAAGATAAGATATCTGTTTGCAGGAGGCTGTACCACACTGGTTAACCTTGTAGCATTTTTCTTACTTAGAAATTTTACTGACATTAATAGAAACACATGCAATGCCATAGCAATCGCTATGGCTATTGCTTTTGCGTATTTTATTAACAAGCTGTTTGTATTTAAGAGTAGAAATCTGGGCTTTGTGGGAACCATGGTTGAGATGGTTAGCTTCGTGGGCATGAGACTTGTGTCTATGGTAGTAGAGATACTTGGCTTTGCCCTCATGTGTGACAGCTTCAGATTAAATGAGCTGGTAGCCAAGCTTTTGGTGCAGGTGGTTGTGCTTGTGCTTAATTACCTGTTTAGCAAGCTGGTTGTGTTCAGGAAGGAAAAGAAGGGTATAAGAGCGTATGTTGCTGAGAACAGCACCTGCTTTTTATCCTTTGGAATAGTGGCGGTGGTAATGCTGGGAGTATGTATAGCTTCCGGAGTTATGCCATTTGGAACAAGAGCACTTACTCTGGTGGACAGTCTTCACCAGTACGTGCCATTTTTCGCAGAGTATAGAGACAAGCTTATGAACGAGGGAAGCTTATTCTATAGCTGGAATATAGCTCTAGGCTCCAATTTCCTGTCTCTTACAAGCTACTATTTATCCAGTCCATTTAACTTTTTGGTACTGGTATTTAGCAAGGAAAATATCCCTATGGTAATGTCCCTGCTGATATGCTTAAAGGTGGCCTTAAGTGCTTATACTATGGCATACTTCCTAAGCAACAAGGGAAAGACTAAGGATAATTCCTTCTACATAGTTGCTATAGCAGTGGCATACGCTCTTAACAATTATGTGGTTGGATATTGCTGGAACATAATGTGGATGGACTGCATTATGATATTCCCTATAGTGATATTAGGATTCCAAAAGCTTATGGAGGACAGAGACCCTAAGATGTACACCTTAGCTATGTTCTATGCATTATACTGTAACTACTACATAGGCTTTATGATGTGTATATTTATGGTGCTGTGGTTCTTCGTGTACAATCACGGTGGTATCAAGAGATTCTTCATAGACGGAATAAATTTTGCCATATATTCCCTGGCCTCAGGTGGTATGGCGGCGTTTCTGCTCATACCGGCATATAAGGGCATTATGTCCACAGCTTCCGCAGATGCAAAGCTACCTAAGTGGACATGGTATGGAAATATATTTGACCAGCTTAAGAAGCAGCTGTTTTGGACAGATTCTCTGACTAATCAGACCTTCGACGGAGGAGTTAATCTGTACTGTGGCGTGCTGGCTATATTTGCAGTATTTTTGTATGTTATATCAGACCATATAAAGCTGTGGGAGAAGGTTAAGAGAGTATTGCTTGTGGTGATTCTTATGATGAGCTGTAACAACGAGCTTTTGAACTTTATCTGGCATGGCTTTCACAATCAGTATGGTATACCAAACAGATTTACCTTCCTGTATATATTCGTAATATTGCTTATGGCATACGATGCACTTAGTCACCTAAAGAAGCAGCATGGACTTATGGTGGCCTCTGCGGGAATGTTTGCGGCATCATTTGTATTCTTAATAAAGCTTAAGTCTACGGGAGTAGAGCAAATAAGCCTTATTGGAACCCTGGTGCTTATAGCTGTGTATGCAGTTATATGTCTTCTGTTTACCTGCAAGAAGATGAAGGAAGCAACCTTTGCTATAGTGATAACTGTAGTCAGTGTAATAGAGCTTACTGCCTGTGGAGTGTACAATTTGGCGGACAATGGCGCGGCAGACATTTCAAAGTACTACTCCAGTACACCTAGTGTAACTCTTGCTAATCAGGAGGTTAATAGGCTGGCTGAAGAGGCTGATGCAGGCTTTTATCGTTCAGAGCTGATGGATTCCACAGTTTTAAATGAGGTAACCTGGCACAATATGCCTAGCGTTGGAACATTTTGCTCCACAGTTTTAGGAGAGAATGTAACCACTATGGGCAGATTGGGCTTTTATACAGGAGCAAATGAGTTCCTTTATATGGGCTCAACTCCATTTACCAATTCATTGTTTAATGTAAGATATCTCTTAGAGCGAGAGGGAGATTTAAATAATTTCGATTTTGACTATGTAACCACAGTGGATGGCGTAGGAATATACGAGAATCCGTATCCTTTATCCCTAGGCTTTGCAGTATCAAATAATGTGAAGCAGTACGATAGAGATAATGGTATGCCTCTTAATAACCAGAGCAATCTGGCAGGATATATGGCCGGCACAGAGAACTTCTTTACTAATCAGTTCCCTAGCTTTTTGGTAAGCAGTGAGGACATGGAGATTTCAGTAAGTGGTAACACTATAAGCTACGGTACTCCTTATAGCTCAGGTCAGGCAAGCTTTATGCTCAGCTTTACTGTTGACACACCTGGAGATTACTATGTGAACTGTAGAGGAAACAGCATAAGCAACATCAAATTTATGCTGGATGGTGAAGAGATAGATCAGGACAGATATATGTGGCAGATATTCCACTTAGGTGAGCTTCAGGCGGGACAGTATGTCACTATAGAATATATTTACAACAGCCTGTCTAAGGGAGGCTCCGCATCCTGTTATGTGGCAACCTTCGATGAGGAAAAATATGCTTATACCCACCAGATATTAAGCGAGAATAAGCTTAAGGTGGAGGAGTTTGACGACGGATATGTTTATGGAACCATAGATATGCCGGAGAGAAAGACTATGTTTACCTCCATACCATACGACAAGGGCTGGAAGGTTTTAGTTGATGGCGAAGAGGTTGAATATTATCCTATAGCAGAGGCATTTATAGGAGTAGATATGACACCGGGACTTCACACCGTGGAGATGATATATATTCCTGTGGGACTTAAATTAGGGATTATTATATCTGTGGGAGCTTGGCTTATACTTATACTTGGGTGTGTGCTATATAGCAAAAGAGATGAAGAAGAATCAGTTGAGGAAGTAGATGAAATAGATGAAGCATCTGAGGATGAGGATTCCCAAGACAGAGATGATGAAGCGTCTGTGGAAGACAGTGATGCTGAAGAAGAAGTTTCCGAAAACGAGGTTTCTGAGTAGAAAGCTCCTGAAAAATATAATTTGGGCATAGAGAGAGGTTTTTGATGATTCATGCCCAAGAAATTGATGATAATGAGAGGATTTTGGGCGTAACGATAGAGAATTGATGATTTATGCCCAAAAACATAAGTGAATTAAGCGGATTTTGGGCGTGGAGCACGGGAAACTGTACTTCATGCCCAAATTTTTATGTTTTTGACCTTGAATTTGGGCGTGGAAGTATAAAATCGGCAATCTACGCCCAAAAAAGTGCGTATGTTAGTTGGGATTTGGGCATGGAAGCTAAAAAACACTCATCTGCGCCCAAAGGAGTGATGATATTGAACGTAATTTGGGCGTGGAAGCAGGAAATATATGATTTGTGCCCATTTTACAAGGAAAGAAAATGGCTACTGTGAATTAGTTGAAAATTGTAACAAAAATTCAAGCTAAAATCGTAAAAAACTATCAAAAAACAACAAATATTACATTGACCGAAAATCAATTATATAGTAAAATGAGACTTGAACTGTAGTAAAGAATTACTACGGGCATAGAGATGAAATTACGTGGAATTATCAGTTGTTACATACTGAGTACTCTGCGCGACAAATTAAAGAAACTAAAGGATAGGGGTGTATCAGTCTATGGAAAAAATAAGAGAGCTTGGATGGCAGAAAATTATGATTGCTGTGGCTGGGATTGAGGTTGTTCTGGGAATAATCATCGGTGTAGCTATGGGGTCAGTACCAGCCGGTATTATCGTAGGAGTATTAGGTGGTGCCTTATCGGCGGGAGCTATATTCATACTTAACGGTGGTGAGATTAGAGGCCATTCTAAGAGCGATAAGTATAAGAAGCTGTTTATGAATCTTCCAATAGGATTTGCTCAGGCGAAGATTATTAACGATTCTATGGGTAATCCTAATGGATACTGTATTGAGGAGGCTAACGAAAGATTCGGAAGCTACTTTAACCTTGACACTTCAGACTTCGAGGGTAAGATTCTTGGAGAGAGTAAGATAGATGTGCTTCAGTCTATTAATGCATGGTTTATGGCATATAATAACTCAGGTACTAAGGAGGGAGACTTCCTTGACGTAGAGATTACCATGGAAGAGCTTGGTAAGACATTTAACACAGTTATGTATAAGTCAGAGGCTGACTACATCAACATGGTTGTTATCGATATTACAGACCTTAAGGAGACTGAGAGTAAGCTTTCTAAGGCTATTGAGGATGCTAACGCAGCATACAAGACTCAGGCAGAGTTCCTTGCAAATATGTCTCATGAGATTAGAACTCCTATTAACGGTATTCTCGGTATGCTTCAGCTCACTCTTATGGCTGATGACTTACAGGCAGATTACAGAGATAACCTTGTAACTGCTAAGAACTGTGCTGATAACCTTCTTAGACTTATCAATGATATTCTTGATATAAGTAAGCTTGAGGCTGGTAAGTACAACCTTAAGGAAGAGATATTTGATGTTAAGACCTCTATCGAAGAGACAGTGGCAGCCCAGGTTCCTACAGCAACTAACAAGGGACTTCAGCTTGATTGTACATTCGGCAATAACATTCCTAAGCTTGTTAAGGGCGATGGACAGAGAATTCAGCAGATTCTTAATTGTCTCCTTTCAAATGCATTGAAGTTCACTTCAGAGGGTAATGTAAGAGTTAAGGTTGCAGCTATCGATGGTGAGAAGGAAACTATTACACTTAGAATAGCAGTTGCAGATTCAGGTATCGGTATATCTGAAAAGGATATGGATAAGCTTTTTGTGAGATTCTCACAGGTTGATTCATCAGATACCAGAAAATATGGTGGAACAGGACTTGGACTTGTAATCTCTAAGCAGATTGCAGAGCTTATGGGCGGTACTATTAGTGTACAGAGTAAGGAAGGTATCGGTTCTACATTTATAGCTGAGATACCTCTTAAGATAGTTAAGGCAGCAGAGGTTGAGGCTCAGAAGGAAGCAGCTGAGAAGAAGGAAGAGGCAGCAGTGTTCTCTATCAATGCTCACAGCAAGGCTAGAATCCTTGTAGCAGAGGATGAGCCGGTTAACCAGCAGGTTATCGGAAAGCTTCTTGGTATGGCAGGCTTCTCATACGATATCGCTGAGAATGGTGAGAAGGCAGTTGAGCTCTTTAAGCAGAAGGAGTACGATGCAGCACTCTTTGATGTGCAGATGCCTGTTATGGATGGTATTGCAGCTACTCAGGAGATCCGTGAGATTGAGAACAAGGAGCACAGAAAGAGACTTCCTATCATCGCTGTAACAGCAAGAGCCATGTTTGGTGATAAGGAGAGAATCCTTGAGAACAAGCTTGATGATTACATTGCAAAGCCATACAACTTAAATACAGTTGTTGAGACTTTGAACAAGTACATAGAGAAGAAGGAAGACTAGAGCTTCCAAGGTGAGTGAGAATTGTTAACCCAGTACACAGATTATTGTGTGCTGGGTTTTCTTTATTTACGATTAGGAAAGGGCGCGTTTTTATTTTTTGGCCGGCCTGCCTAAGGATATTGAAAATGGGCTGTGCAAGGATTATGTTCTTGGCCGACCTGTCTAGGGATTAGGCTTCGCTGACACTATAACGGTCATCTCAGCCTAACCCTGTCGCGGTCGGGAGGGGCATATTGGCACAGCCCATTTGCTACAGTTTATTGGCATGGCAGTAAGGAAATTTATTGGCGCTATGCCCTTTCCTAATCTGAGACGCATAATGCTAGCACACAATAATCTGTGTACTGGGACAATTCTCACTGTCGCCTGGGGCGACGCTTTTAGAAGCTTACGTTAACGATACCTTGATTTTTAATAATATATCTAGTTGACAACTGTATCGGTGCGTGTTATAACTGTATCAATACGAGTGGTACAGTTGTAAGGCGCTGTATTACAAGGGTTAGTTGAAAACCAAGTAGGTTTTATTCGGGAGGTGATTATTTGATTAGGTTGGATTTGAAGAGGGATACCCCTATATACGAGCAGATTGTAGAGCAGGTAAAGTATCATGTGGTCAAGGGGAATATTAAGCCGGGGATGGCTATTCCGTCAGTAAGGAAGCTGGCTTTGGAGCTTAATATCACTCCGGGAACAGTGGCAAAGGCTTATCAGGAGCTGGAGCGACAGGGAATCGTAGAAACCATACGAGGCAAGGGCGTGTACATAGCCGGTGAGACAGAAAGAAAGCCTGATGCAGCAAGACTGGAAGTTGCTAAGAAAAGCTTAGAGTCAGGATTGCTTGAGCTTAAATGTATGGGCTTAGATGAGCAGGAGGTTATAAAGCTGGTTAAGGAGCTGTATAAAAATCTAAGTAATTAATAGTATGGGGCATTAAGCATATTAGGGTAGCAGACAATTTTTCACAGGTATGTGTAGCATATAAAGGAGATGACAAAATGATTAAGGTAGATAATATAAGCAAAAGCTACAATGGCAAGGTAGCTATAGATAGTATTAGTCTTACGGTTTTGCCTGGTCAGATTCAAGGTTTGGTGGGGGATAACGGAGCCGGAAAGACAACACTTATAAAATGTATGGCAGGAATATTTAAGCCGGAGCAGGGAACTATCACGTATGATGATAATGATTTGCACAACAATCCAAGCATTAAAGAAAAGATAGGATATGTGTCAGACAACAACGAATACATAGGTAGATACACCATTAAGAAAATGCTAAAGGTATATGAGACATATTTTCCAAGTTTTGACAAGGACAAATTCGAAAGACTTAATCAGGAGTTTAAGCTTGATTTAGGTGCTAAGATAGACTCCTTATCTAAGGGTCAAAAGATGAGATTGGGATTTATGCTGGAGGTTGCGAAAAAGCCGGAATATCTGCTTTTGGACGAGCCAACCTCAGGTCTTGATCCTGTGGCCAAGAAAACATTTTTGGAGAGATTGGTTGAAGAGGTTGAGAAGGAAAATATTGGAGTATTAATCAGCTCCCATAATCTAGGGGATTTAGAGAAGCTGTGTGACACCATAACCATACTTGAGAGTGGTAAGGTTAAGAGTGAATCCGGCTTGGATGAGCTTAAGGAAAGTCTTACAAAGCTTCAGGTGGTATTCGAAAATGGTGTGGATGAAAAGCTTCTGTCAAGAGAAACAGTTTTAAGCTTCAGTAAAGTGGGAAATGTATACACACTTATTATAGAAGACTATGACGGCAAGAAGGAGAAATGGCTAAAGGA
The DNA here is from genome assembly GCA_017463225.1 of Lachnospiraceae bacterium. Classification (GTDB taxonomy): domain Bacteria; phylum Bacillota; class Clostridia; order Lachnospirales; family Lachnospiraceae; genus Coprococcus_C. The sequence continues at coordinate 50,639 of JAFTPO010000014.1, forward strand.
TCTTGGGGCAGGATATATGGAGGAGCTTGATATGAGCTTAGAGGAGCTTTATATCGCCCTTGAGACAAGGAAGGGGGAGAGCTAGATGAAGAAGTGGCTTAAACTAAATTACAAATATTATGTGGTGGCTTTTGTGGCATTTGTAGCTGTGCTGGTTAGAGTTATTTCTGAGTGTAACTGGCTAACAGTAGGTGACATCTTTACTACAGATAAGCTTCCCTTGGAGGCTAAGCTACTGATGGTGGTTTCCGATGTGTCGGGCATTAACAGTCAGTTTTTGGTGGAATATCCGAAAATATTTGTTGTGGGATTTATAATTCTTCATGGAGTTATGCTGTGGGGACAGCGTAATAAGTCTGAGAGAGAATTTCTTGAAACTCTTCCGGTAAAGAGAGAAAGGATAGTGTTATACAGGTTTGTTATGGATGTTATAACAACAATTGTCGTGGTATTCATCAGCTGCATGGCAACATATGTATATATGTGTAACTACTTTTCTGAATATGATATGGAGCTTCCTTGGCTATCGGGAGCTTTAGTCGGGTATGGGGTGACCCTTTGCTGTTACGTGGTATTGATTCTGGGAGTAATATATTTCCTGGAGTCAGTTATGGTGAGAGGAGACCTTAAGATTATCACTTCAGCTGCCTGTATACTGATGTTCCAGCAAACCACCAGCTGGCTATACAATGCAGTGATGTGTGGCAAAGACCATATATATAACAAGTTTATAGGCTTTATAAAAATGTATGCTGTAGGTGGAAAGGAATACAAAATAGATTACAATAGTTGGGAAAATTATGGTTACTGGATAGAGAAGGATATACCCTTTGACTTATATTATCAGGGACAAAAATATGAATTTAGAACTGGCATAAATACAGTTGAGGGAGACAGAACCCGCTGGGGTTATACAGAGGGTGTGGTAGCTTTTAGTGAGCTTGAGCTTTATATAGGATATGCCCTTGCTTACCTGGTGTTAGGAGCATTGATGATATTATTAGCTGTGCAGCTGACCAAGAAACAGGATTTGGCCAAGAGGAGCTTCTATTTTAACTTTGCACCTGTTATGGTTGGGTTGCTTATATTCGTAACAGTGTTTATGTTCTTTTTCGTACAGATACCTGAGTATTGGTATTCCTGTCTGCTATTTGCGTTGATAGCCTTTATGCTCTTTATGTATCTGGCGGGAGGCAGGAGAAAAATTAAAATGTAAATATTTACAAAAGTGTTTGACTACAAAGCTATCTATCTTGTATAATAGTAAACTGAAGTAGCTTCGTTTAACAAAAGTCTGTATTTGGTTGATTATGACCAATATAATCGAGAGGCTGCTGAAAAAATATAAGAAAGAAAGAGGTACAAACCAGATGGCAAACATCAATTTAGAGCAGTATGGCATTACTGGAAGCATTGAAGTTATTCACAATCCTTCATTTGAGGAGTTATTCGTTGAAGAGACAAAGCCTGAGTTAGAGGGCTATGAGGTAGGTCAGGAGACAGAGCTTGGCGCTGTTAACGTTATGACTGGTATTTACACAGGACGTTCACCTCAGGATAAGTACATCGTTATGGATGAGAATTCAAAGGACACTGTATGGTGGACTACTCCAGAGTACAAGAACGACAACCACCCAATGACTGAGGAGGTTTGGGCTACACTTAAGGATCTCGCAGTTAAGGAGCTTTCAAACAAGAGATTATTCGTAGTAGATGCATTCTGTGGTGCTAACGCAGACACAAGAATGGCAGTTAGATTCATCGTTGAGGTTGCTTGGCAGGCACACTTCGTTAAGAATATGTTCATCATCCCAACAGATGAGGAGCTTGCTAACTTCGAGCCTGATTTCGTAGTTTACAACGCATCAAAGGCTAAGGTTACTAACTACAAGGAGTTAGGACTTAACTCAGAGACTGCAGTAGCATTTAACATTACTAGCAGAGAGCAGGTTATTCTTAACACTTGGTACGGTGGAGAGATGAAGAAGGGTATGTTCTCTATGATGAACTACTACCTTCCACTTAAGGGTATTGCTTCAATGCACTGTTCAGCAAACACTGATATGAACGGTGAGAACACAGCTATCTTCTTCGGTCTTTCAGGAACAGGTAAGACTACATTATCAACTGATCCTAAGCGTCTTCTTATCGGTGATGACGAGCACGGCTGGGATGACAACGGCGTATTCAACTTCGAGGGTGGATGCTACGCTAAGGTTATCGACCTTGATAAGGATTCAGAGCCAGATATCTACAATGCTATTAAGAGAAACGCTCTCCTTGAGAACGTTACAGTTGATGCAAATGGTAAGATTGATTTCGCTGATGGTAGCGTAACTGAGAACACAAGAGTTTCTTACCCAATCAACCACATCAACAATATCGTAACTCCAGTTTCAGCAGCACCTGCAGCAAAGAACGTAATCTTCCTTTCAGCAGATGCATTTGGAGTACTTCCTCCAGTTTCTGTTCTTACTCCAGAGCAGACTAAGTACTACTTCTTATCAGGATTCACTGCTAAGCTTGCTGGTACTGAGAGAGGAATCACAGAGCCAACACCTACATTCTCAGCTTGTTTCGGTCAGGCATTCTTAGAGTTACATCCTACTAAGTATGCTGAGGAGCTTGTTAAGAGAATGGAGAAGAGTGGAGCTAAGGCTTACTTAGTAAACACTGGATGGAATGGTACTGGTAAGAGAATTTCTATTAAGGATACTCGTGGTATCATCGATGCAATCCTTGACGGTTCAATCGACAAGGCTGATACAAAGGTTATTCCAATGTTCAACTTTGAGGTTCCAACAGAGCTTCCAGGTGTTGATACTAACATCCTTGATCCTAGAAATACATACGCTGACGCTTCAGAGTGGGAGACTAAGGCTAAGGATCTTGCAGGACGTTTCGTAAAGAACTTCGCTAAGTATGAGGGTAACGAGGCTGGTAAGGCACTTGTAAGTGCTGGTCCACAGTTATAATAACTAGATAATAGACATAAAAGATGTCCCAGAGCGCATAGAGCGTCTGGGACATTTTTTTACTTATTTTCTTTTACATATTCCTCAACTAAATCATCAAGTATATAGAACTGACATGGACCTGCATCAAGAAGCACCTTGTGGAATGCAACCTCATCGAACTTATCCCCAAGCTCATCCATTGCATATTCTTTAAGCTCCTCAAACTCAAGCCATCCCATAACATACATCTGATAGTTTCCTGGCTCTGCAATTACGTAATCCATAATATCCTGAGCCATAGAACCGTCGAAGCCGCTGGTAGTCATGTAATCAGCAGTTTCCTCAAGGGTCCAGCCCTGATAGTTAACACCAATCTCGATTCTTGCACTTACTAACAGGTTAAGCTTAGTGTTAATAGCCTCAATCTTAGCGTAATTCTCATCCTCATATTCTGTATAGTATTCAAAGGACATAATCTCTACGTAGGTAGCCCAACCCTCACAGTATCCGTTAAAGTTTAAAAGTGTACGGATTGGCTCAGGGTCGTTTGAAAGGAAGTATACAAACTGGTACATATGTCCAGGTATTCCCTCATGAGCTAATGTGCTCCAAAGTGCATTTACAGCATCTGTACCCTCATTAATATAGATAGAGTTATTCTGATAATCATCCATAGGTGGAGTCATATAGAAAGCAGGACTTACTATAGCCTCCAAAGACTCGTGAACAGGAGTAACTGTAAAGTTAATGTCCGGAATATCAGGGAATCTGTCTACAAATGAGTCCTCAAAATATCTGATAGTCTCCACTGTGTCTAAGCCCTGATAGAAGCCTTCATAGTCCTCTATCCAACCCATATATGAGTCTGCGCTAACCATAGCCAAGCCGTATAACTCACCCATAGTAGACTCGATTTCAGCGTCTAATAATTCGATAATCTCATCAGGGGTCTTGTCAGTACCAACCTTACTTTTAAGAAGGTACTCATAGTACTCCTTACCACCCTCAAAGTGTGCAAGACCAAGCTCGTTAGTTCCTGTGCCCTTAAGAGCCTCAAATGTATCTATTATATTTTCATAAGCAGGTACCACTGAGTTTAAAACTGCATCACGGTTTTGCTTCTTGTAATCCTCGATTTGGTCAGCTGTAAGACCAGGTACATCACCGATTCTATCATTAAATGTAGCGATGAGAAGATTGTTCTCAGGATCAGCAATGTACTCTTCACACTGTCTGATAACCTCATCTGCACTTGTGTCAGACATAAAGAAGCCCTTCTCTGACTTAACCTTCTCGAAGTCTAAGCACTGCTGATAATAATCAGGAATCTGGTTAAGTAGCTCAAGATAATCCTTTACATCATCCTCGTCATAGAAGGTGTACTCTGACATAGTAATCGGAAGATTGGTCTGGAGACCACTTGTATAGGCAAATGGCTCGTAAAGGTAAGGATTGTCGTAGGACATAAGATTGGTCTTAAGAACATCGTAGGCGATGTCATAGGTAAGCTGCTGCTCATCAGTGAGAAGCTCATAATCAAAGTCCTCAAGCTCCTTAATCTCAGTCTTAATCTCTTCAATCTCCTCGGCCATAGTCTCTTCGCTAACGTCAAACTCTCCTAAGGTAACCTCTGGAGGTGTGATGCCGTAATTCTCAGGATGAGCTAAGGTGTAGTGGAGTGTTACGGTATCTGTGGTAACTGACTCCTCAAAGCTTTCCTGCATGTAGGTGTCGAACTTTTCCTGCTCCTTTTTGGCGGAGGCAGAGTTTCGGTTCTTTTCACAGCCTGCCATAGAAAATGTCATGGCAACCACCAGGGCAATGGCTGTAAATCTCTTCAATTTTCTCTTAATCATGTTATATCCTCCCAAATGATTCGTAAACTGCAAATCACAGTCTAGAATAGATTATATAGTTTACTGCTAAAATATGCAATACCGTGAGTTTAAAGATATTTCTAAGGAAATTTAAAGAAAATTGTAAGAAAAATGAAGACGAAAAAACTCTTATGGTGAATAAACCTATGTTAATGTTAAAGGTATAAAAATTATCTATTTGGAGGAATGTTATGGACATGATAATGATAAAGGATGCAGCCAAGAATCTTGGGGTGGAAAGCCACGTGCTAAGATATTGGGAGGAGGAGCTGGGCCTTGAGATTAAACGTAACTCTATGGGGCACAGATATTATGATGAGCGAGACATTAAGATGTTTCAGGATGTAAAGGAGCTAAGAGATAGGGGATATAGCTTAAAGGATATTAAGGATGGAATAGAGAAGCAGAGACAGCTTATTAGTAAGGAACAGGAGGTCAAAACCTTTAATGACGGTGAATCTAAAGTAAAAGCTGAGCAAAATATTCAAGGTGAATTGGACAAGCAAGAACAGGAAGCTGAGACTTCTAAACTTGAGAAAGCTGAGGAAGGCCAGATAGGTCAGCTTAAGATAGTTGATTTTAAGACTGCACAGCTACAGGCGTTGATGAACAGGATTGTGGCAAATGCTCTCAATGAAAATAAGGACATAATAACCACATCCATAAAGTCGGAATTAACCACAGATGTTATGAGACAGTTTGATGCAGTTATGAGAGAGAAGGAAGAAAAGGAAGAGGAAAGATACAGGAAGTTGGATGAAACTCTAAGACTTTTGCAAAAGAATAATGAAGAGGTAGCAGCCACAAGGGTGAAGAGAGGATTATTTAATAGAAGAAAAAAATAAGATATTCATTTTCAAAAATGAAATATACTAATCAGCCAAATATTGAAATTTTCAGGTAAAGGTGGTATTCTAACAAGAGTATTTTAATTTAGCAGGAAAGTGATGGAATATGAAGCTAAACATATTATATGAGGATGATGTAATGTTAGCATGCGTTAAGCCTTACGGTGTACCATCTCAGGCGGACAAGTCTAACGACGAGGACATGATAACATTGCTTAAGAATTACATATTTAATAAGCAGGATTCTGATGAGGAGCCTTACCTTGCAGTTATCCATAGGTTAGACCGACCCGTAGGGGGTGTAATGATATTTGCAAAGACTCCTGAAGCGGCAGCTAAGCTTTCAGATGATATGCAGGATGGTAATATCGTAAAGTATTATCAGGCCATACTTACAGGAGAGCTACCTGATGAATTTGGTGAATTAACAGACTATCTTGTGAGAGATGGAAAGACCAACACTACTAAGGTGGCAAAGAAGGGTGATAAGGGAGCTAAGAAGGCTATCCTTAACTACGAGGTTTTAGATGTGATGGAAACTGATGAGGGTGTATTGTCCTACGTTTTGGTAGAGCTTATAACAGGCAGACATCATCAGATAAGAGCACAGATGGCAGCCCGTGGCTGTGGTATCTGGGGAGACACCAAGTACAATCCAAAGTTTGCAAGACTTAGGAGAAGATATATGCAGATTGGACTGTATTCCTCACGTATAGAGCTTGATCATCCGGTAACCGGTAAGCATATGGTATTTAAGCATGAGCCGGAGGGCGAGGCATTTGACGTTATAGAGTTGGACGAGTTTTAAGAGACTATTATAATATGAAATAGATTTAGAAAAGAGGTAATAAAAATGGCTAAAGACAAGAAGCTAGTAGAGCAGATTACTTCCATGGAGGAAGATTTTGCACAGTGGTATACAGATGTTGTAACTAAGGCAGGACTTATAGATTATACAAGTGTTAAGGGTTGTATGGTTTTGAAGCCAGCAGGATATGCGATTTGGGAGCTTATTCAGAGCCAGCTTGATGCAAGATTTAAGGAGACTGGAGTTGAGAATGTTTACCTTCCAATGTTTATTCCAGAGAGTCTTCTTCAGAAGGAGAAGGATCACGTGGAGGGCTTTGCACCGGAGGTTGCTTGGGTAACTCATGGAGGACTTAATCCACTTCAGGAGAGAATGTGTGTAAGACCTACATCAGAGACACTTTTCTGTGACTTCTATGCCAAGGATATTCAGTCATATAGAGATTTGCCAAAGGTTTATAACCAGTGGTGTTCAGTAGTTAGATGGGAGAAGGAGACCAGACCATTCCTTCGTTCAAGAGAGTTCCTGTGGCAGGAGGGACATACTGCTCATGCAACTGCAGAGGACGCAGAGGCTAGAACTATTCAGATGTTAAATGTATATGCTGACTTCTGTGAGCAGGTGCTTGCTATGCCGGTTATTAAGGGTAGAAAGACTGATAAGGAGAAGTTTGCAGGAGCTGAGGCTACTTATACTATTGAGGCTCTTATGCATGATGGTAAGGCACTTCAGTCAGGTACATCACATAACTTTGGTGATGGCTTTGCAAAGGCATTTGGCATTCAGTACACAGATAAGGAGAACAAGCTTCAGTATGTACACCAGACTTCATGGGGTATGACTACAAGACTTATCGGTGCGGTAATCATGGTTCACGGTGATGATTCAGGACTTGTGCTTCCACCAAGAGTTGCTCCAACTCAGGTAATGATAGTTCCTATCATGCAGAAGAAGGAGGGCGTTCTTGAGAAGGCAGCAGAACTTAAGGAGATGCTTGCTTCCTACAGAGTTAAGGTTGATGATTCAGACAAGAACCCAGGCTTTAAGTTTGCTGAGCAGGAGATGAGAGGAATTCCACTTCGTGTAGAGGTAGGTCCAAAGGATATAGAGGCTGGACAGGCTGTAGTTGTAAGAAGAGATACAAGAGAAAAGTATGTGGTTGCATTTGAGGACCTTAACACTAAGGTTGGAGAGATTCTTGAGCAGATGCAGCAGGATATGTTTGATAGAGCACTTGCGCACAGAGAGGAAAATACTCACACAGCTACTAACTGGGAGGAGTTCACAGATATCTTAGAGAAGAAGCAGGGCTTCATCAAGGGTATGTGGTGTGGAGACCAGGAGTGTGAGATTGCAATCAAGGATAAGACCGGAGCAACTACAAGATGTATGCCATTTGAGCAGGAGAACTTAGGTGAGACTTGTGTTCACTGTGGTAAGCCAGCCAAGAAGATGGTCTACTTTGGAAAGGCTTACTAAAGCCATTTAATTAAATCATATAATGATTGGCTAAGAGACTGAACTGGTTTATATGAAGACGTATAATCGCTTCCGCGCCAATGTGTGTTTAAGCAAACCTGTTATACTCACGTCGGTCCTTAGCGATAAAAATAAACGGGAGTTAGTCTACAACATACAACAGACTGATATCCCGTTTATTTTTGAGCTTAGTACCGCTACGTGAGTATCCAAGCGAGAGCGGGGTTTGCGAAACACACATTAGGCAGGAAGCGTGAAAAGAATCTTAAGATAGGAGACACAATGAAGCAGATTCAAATACCTGCAGGTGCAGAGTATATTATTAGAGAATTGAATAATCACGGCTACGAGGCCTACATCGTTGGTGGCTGTGTCAGGGATAGTCTCCTTGGGAAGACCCCTAATGACTGGGATATCACCACATCTGCTAAGCCACAGCAGGTAAAGGAGATATTTAAGAGAACTATAGACACAGGAATCCAGCATGGTACGGTAACTGTTCTGGTGGATAAGAAGATACTTAAGGGTGAATCTTGCTGTGAGTATGCCTTTGAGGTGACCACCTACAGGGTGGATGGTGAGTATGCAGACCACAGAAGACCTACAGAGGTTACATTTACAGCCAGCCTAGAGGAGGACCTAAAGCGTAGAGATTTCACCATCAATGCCATGGCCTATAGTCCAACCAAGGGTGTGGTGGATATATTTGGCGGTGAGCAGGACCTTAAGGATGGAGTAATCAAAGCTGTGGGAGTGGCTCAGGACAGATTTGAGGAGGACGCCTTAAGAATACTTAGAGCGGTGAGATTCGGCGCACAGCTGGGCTTTGAGATAGAGGAAGAAACCAAGCATGCTATGACCAGACTGGCTGAGAATCTTAGGTTTATCAGTGCAGAGAGAATTCAGGTGGAGCTTACTAAGCTCATTACATCTGCTAATCCGGATAGATTGATACAGGCATATGAGCTGGGACTTACCAGGATATTCCTTCCCGAGTTTGATGCTATGATGGAAACTGAGCAGAATAATCCATATCACATATATAATGTTGGAGAACACACTATAAAGGTGATGGAAAATATAGAGCCTACACAAATACTTAGGTATGCTGCTTTGCTTCATGATGTGGCAAAGCCGGCCACAAAGACCACAGGAGCAGATGGAGTGGATCATTTCTACGGACATCAGGATGCCGGAGTTTCCATGGCAAGAGATATACTCAAGAGGCTTAAGCTGGATAATCACACTATAGATAAGACCTGCCTTTTGGTGCAGTGGCACGATTTTGGCATAGATGAGGTTACTATGAAGGGCTTCAGAAAATTCATGGGCAAGCTGGGCAGAGAGAATTTCCAGGATTTTATGGCTATAAAGAAGGCTGATATGGCTGGTCAAAGCAGATACAACAGTGATGGTAGACTGGCTGCATTGGAAAGATTGGAGGCTATGTACAGCAAGCTTATAGAGGAAAATCAGTGCATAAACATTTCTGAGATGGAGCTTAAGGGAAGAGACCTGATAGACATGGGTGTTAAGCCTGGTGTGGAGATGGGAACCATCCTAAAGAAGCTTTTTGATATGGTTGTGGACGACCCAAGTCTAAATGATAAAGAAAAACTGAAAAATATAGTGAAAGAAATGCTATAAAATAATGAATTAAAACATCCCCTGTCACATACAATTTTAAAAGATTAGTATGTGGGAGGGGATTTTCATTTGGCTGAGAAGATGTCAGAGGTTTACAATGCGTATGATATGCATATAAGTCAGGTAATGCGAGGAAGAGGTGCGTGGATTTTAAAAACGGATAAGGGGATATACCAGCTTAAGAGCTTGGATGTAAATCCCAGCAGGCTAAGTGCGGAGTATCAGTTCAAGGAAGGGCTTGAAAACCAGGGCTTTCAGTCCATAGATAGCTGCGTTAAAAATGAGGATGAGGAGCTTTACACCTGTGACAGATATGGGAATCCATATGTGTTAAGACGATTTTTCTTAGGTAGAGAGTGCAATCCGGTAGATATGGATGACGTGGTAAAGGGAGTTAAGAATCTGGCCAACTTTCACAAGGTGGGAAGGTCTGTATTTGAAGATACTGATGGAGATGTACATATACGTGTGACCGGAGATTATAGGAAGCGAAATCAGTGTATAAAGAGAGTGAGAAATTATATCACAAAGCAGCGCTCTAAAAGAGAATTCGAAGAGAAATTCTTAAAGAGCTACGATTATTTCTCCCAGCAGGGACTTAAGTGCCAGGAGGAGTATGAGGCTATGGTGGACGATTCCGAGAAGGAACAAGATGCTAAGGAGAAAAACGGCTTTGAGCATTTGGGCTACTGCCATGGTATGTACAATCATCACAGCCTGGTGATGACAGAGGACTTAGGATGTCCTGTGGGAACTATAAGCTTCGACAAGTTTTATCTGGGCAATCAAATGGATGATTTATATCATTATCTAAGAAAGACTCTGGAGAAAAATGATTATGATTTTAAAGTCATGTCAACCATAATAGATGAGTACAATAAGGTAAATCCTATCTGCAAGGAGGATTTAAATTATATTTATACCTGCTATTGTTATCCGGAGAAATTCTATAAGCTGGCAAATCAGTATATAAACGGAACTAAAAACTGGTTATCACCTAAGCTTTTGGAAAAGCTGGATAAGATGATTCAGGATGAGGGAAAAAAGCAGCAATTGTTAGAAAATATGAGGAAAGAATATCTTTAGAACTGTTAAAAAAATGTATCTCCTATCTTCACATTTTGAATTTTATCTTGTATAATGTAAAAGTTAAGGTGGGAAGTATGCGTAAAAATTTGATAATACTGACAATTTTATGCCTACTCTTCATATTGGTTGGTTGTGACTCACCGGGAGAGGTGAAGGTTTACACTGATACAGAGGAGGTCACAGTCACTCATATAGAGAGGGAGAGAACGGCGGTAGTTACAGACATTGATCTGGAAAAGGATATTATCAGTTTTATAGATTGCATGACCGGAGAGACGTTTAAGCTGATATATCACGGTGGCGTTGGAGTTTACAATACTCACGATAGAGATATCGGAATTAGTGGAATCCCTAACGGCAGTGTTGTTGATGTGCTCTATTATGAGGATACGGAGAAGATTGTGTCCATGAGAATCAATGACAAGACCACAGTGTTAACAGGTATTGGAAAGTTTAGTGCAGATCCGGATACTAATACTGCAAAGTACAGAGGAACCTCATGTACTATGTGGGAGTATGTGGTTGCCTATGATGGTGACGAGAAGATTGGTGTACAGGAGATTAACCTGGAGGACCAGGTTACCTTAACATTTTATGCAAATAAGCTGGTTTCGGTAAATATTGAGCTGGGGCATGGATATGTGCGACTGGCACACCAGGACACCTATGTAGGTGGTATGGTGGAGATAGGCTATGATGTTATCGTTCCGGTAACCTCTGATATGCTGGTGGCTGTTAGAGAGGGTGAATATACCCTTAGAATTTACAATGGTAATTACAGTGACAGTAAGCCTGTAAAGGTTATAAGAGGTAAGGAAGTAACAGTGGACCTGACAGACATAGCTATACCTACAGGAACAGTTACCTTTAATATAACTCCGGCAGAGGCAACTCTTTACATAGATGGTGATGTTCAGGATTCCCATGCTTACACCAATTTGTACGGCACCTATGGCATAAGAGTAACCTGCGAGGGATATAATACCTTTAATGGAAGCTTTAAGATATCCCAGCCGGTTAATACATTTGATATAGAGCTTAAGGTGGATGAAGACGCTACCACAGAAGAGGAGACTACGGAGACCACAGAGACTACTACAGAGTCCACGGCGACTACCCAGTCTGATTCAACAGCTTCCACTGACGGTAGTACTACCGAGAAAGAGGGAACAGAAAGTGTCAACACCACAGGAAACACCATTACAGTTCTTGCTCCGGAGGGCGCAGGAGTTTATGTGGATGGTGATTATGTTGGACTAGCACCGGTTACATTCCCTAAGGTGGTGGGAACACATACCATTACCCTTTACAAGACGGGGTATCTCATTAAGAGCTATACTATAACTGCTGCGGACAACGGAGAGAATGATGAGCACAGCTTCCCGGCACTTACTTCAGTGTTTGATGCCTTGGAGGACTAGCTTTAATCGTAGGAAAAGAATGATAATAACTTGGCAAGGACTTTGTACCTGACATCATAGGGTTTATGTGAAAAAGGGTTTGATAAGTGATGTAGCTACATTGAGAGTGCTGAGATTATATATAGAACTGCTTTTGGCAGATTCAAGAAAAGATTCAATTATAATATTACTGTGAAGAGGGCGCAGTATATTTTTAAGGAGGAACATCATGGATTACATGAAGGTGTACGAGGAGTGGTCAACTAACCCATTTTTTAATGAGGCTACAAGACAGGAGCTTCTTGCAATTAAGGATGATGAGAAGGAGATTAGGGAGAGATTCTACGCAGATTTAGAGTTTGGTACAGCCGGACTTAGAGGAATTATCGGCGCAGGAATCAATCGTATGAATGATTACGTAGTTGCTAAGGCAACACAGGGTCTTGCAAATTATATCAAGCTTCGTAAGAAGCAGAATAGAGGAGTTGCTATAGCATACGATTCTAGAAGATGTTCACCGGAGTTCGCAGATGTTGCTGCACTTTGTTTAGCTGCAAACGGAATTAAGGCGTATGTGTTTGATTCACTTAGACCAACACCAGAGCTTTCATTTGCAGTAAGATATTTGAACTGTGTGGCTGGTATCAATATAACAGCAAGTCACAATCCACCAGAGTACAATGGTTATAAGGTGTACTGGGAGGATGGCGCACAGATTACCCCACCTCATGATGCAGGTATCATGAAGGAGGTTAAGGCTATCACTGTTCAGGATGCACTTACAATGCCTAAGCAGGAAGCCATTCATGAGGGATTATACGAGATAATCGGCAAGGAGCTTGATGATGCTTATATGGCAGAGCTCAAGAAGCTTGTAATTCATCCAGAGTGTATAGAGAAGTACGGTAGTGAGCTTAAGATTGTTTACTCACCACTTCACGGAACAGGAAATGTTCCAGCCAGAAGAATTTTAAGAGAGCTTGGATTTGAAAATGTTTATGTAGTTCCAGAGCAGGAGCTTCCGGACGGAGAATTCCCAACTGTAAGCTATCCAAACCCAGAGGCTGAGGAGGCATTTACATTAGCTCTTAAGCTTGCTAAGGAGAAGGACGCAGATGTGGTTCTTGCAACTGATCCTGATGCAGACAGACTTGGCGTATATGTTAAGGATAAGGCTGGAGAGTACCATTGCTTAACAGGAAATATGTCAGGAAGCTTGCTTGCAGACTATGAGATAGGTCAGATGAAGGCTACAAAGGGTCTTCCAGAGGATGGAGCCCTCATTAAGTCAATCGTTACAACTAACCTTGTTGATGAGATGGCTAAGCAGTATGGAGTAAAGCTTATAGAGGTTCTTACAGGCTTTAAGTTTATCGGACAGAAGATGCTTGAGTTCGAGACAAAGAAAAATGGTACATATCTCTTCGGCTTCGAGGAGAGCTATGGTTGTCTTATCGGAACTCATGCCAGAGATAAGGATGCTATAGTAGCTACTATGGCTCTTTGTGAGGCTGCAGCTTACTACAAGTCACTGGATATGACTTTATGGGATGCTATGCTTCAGGTATATGAGAAGTATGGTTGCTATGTAGATGATATTAAGACACTTACTCTAAAGGGAATCGAGGGACTTGAGCAGATTCAGAAGATTATGAATCACTTAAAGTCAAACACTCCTACAGAGATTGCAGGATATAAGGTTCTTTTAGCTAAGAATTATGACAATGACACTATCACTAATATGAAGAATAAGGCTGTAGTTCCTACAGGACTTCCAAAGTCAAATGTAGTGTACTATGACTTAGAGGATGGCGCATGGCTCTGCGTTAGACCATCAGGTACAGAGCCAAAGATTAAGTTCTACTACGGAGTAGTAGGTAAGGATATAGAGGAAGCTAAGCAGTTATCTGCAGAGTTTGGAGATGCTGTACTCAAAATGATCGAATATATGATGTAACTGAGACCAGCAGAAAAACGCAGGAATGTGGTTTGTGTGCTTGCACAAACAAATCCACATTCCTGCGTTTTTCTATTGGGCGAAAACCAACACCGACTCGAAGCGAAGCGTAGAGGAGGTGGGGTTTTCGCGCTGGTCTCAGTTACATCAGTGGAGGTTTCTGGGCATGGAAGCTTGTTTTAGCCGTTCCACGCCCAAATGTCTCGATTTGTGACATTTGTCGTTTTTTTTACTCTTGCCCTATAATGTTCGATTTTTTATACTTGTACTAGAGAATCATAAGATCGAAAGGGCAATAATATGTTTACTAAAAAACTTGAGAACAGATTGACGATACTAAAATCTGAAATTGATGAAATAAATAGAAAGCTTAAGCGATATCCTAGTGAAGGCTTCTACTGTACTAAAAATGGAAGCAACTATAAATGGTATATAGTAAGTGAGAATAAAGCAACGTATCTTCCCAAGCGATACAAGGAAAAGGCTCAAAAGCTGGCTACCAAGGAATATCTTCAAGCCCTTCTCCAAGAAAAGGAGCATGAGGCAAAATCTATAGAATTATATCTGGAGCATCAAGGTTTAAGCCATATAACTTCTGAAGAGCTTTTATATAAAAACAGTGAGTACACCAAGCTTATTAGCCCTTATTTCCTTCCTTTTTCTAACAAAATTCGAGATTGGCTGGATGAGCCATATGAAAGAAACGAAAGCTACCCGGAGAACCTTAGATTCAAAACTAAGCTTGGATTTAAAGTCAGATCAAAATCTGAGCTTTTTATCGTTATGCAGCTACATGCACACAAGATTCCTTTTCGATACGAATGTGCGCTACACTTAAACGGTAACACATTTTTTCCGGATTTTACTATTATGCACCCGGCTACCGGTCAAATATATTATTGGGAGCACTTTGGGCTTATGGATAATCCTGAATACAGTAAAGCAGCATACAAAAAACTGGAGGAATACGCCTACAATGGTATCTATCCCTCCATTAATCTGATAACATCCTACGAAACCAAGAAAAGGCCCTTGGCTACAGATGAAATCGATGCCATTATAAGGCACTATTTTGTGTAGTTCTTCCAAAATCTAAA
Organism: Lachnospiraceae bacterium; assembly: GCA_017463225.1. Taxonomy (GTDB): domain Bacteria; phylum Bacillota; class Clostridia; order Lachnospirales; family Lachnospiraceae; genus Coprococcus_C. The sequence continues at coordinate 65,798 of JAFTPO010000014.1, forward strand.
TATATATCAATTCATTCTTCTAAGTCATAGACTAGTGGCAGCTAGCTATGACTTTTCTTCTTTGTTGTCCCATGTCACCTTTGAAGACAAAATATATGCTCTGCAATAAATTAAGTCGGAATTTATCATCGGGAAATGCCGACGATAGTTCCTGCGTCATATTAATGCTATAACTTTATAGCACTGGCACACAAAAAATACTTATATACATTATCGCTTAAATATCCACAGCTGTACTATAGCCATACACTCTCTTAAGCCGCTTGGAAGCATAATGGATTTTGCAGTATTGCTGTGGCAATGAGTCATAGGTGGCAGTCCTGCAAGCTTTCCCAACTGTCCTGCCCTAAATATATGATAATCATCAGTAATGTACGCCACCGTATACTCATAACCAAAGTATTCATCTAGCAATTCCTTAGAATACTTAAAGTTTTCACTGGTGCTGGTAGCTTTTTCTTCCTTGATTATACTGCTTTGAGGGATTCCGTGCTCCATAAGATAACGCTCCATGGCAAGAGCCTCTGTAATATCCTCCTGAGGTCCCTGACCACCCGTCACCAGGATTACAACCTCTGGATTCTGATGGTAATACTCTATGGCCGCATCTAATCTTCTGGCCAAGGCGCCAGACACCTCTTCGCCTCTCACTGCAGCACCAAGCACTATAATTGCATCCTCTTTATAACTAACATTATCTGTCCTGCCCGATATAAACATTACAGGAATAATAATAGCTATGGCAACTAGCCCGGTATAAAATAAGCCGATAAACCATTTAGGAAGCTTTTGAGACAGCTTTTTGTAAAATATACCATACCCAAGCACCATAAAAGCCAGAAGATAGTTTGCGATAATCCCTGCGTTCATGTTGCAAACCATGGTAGCAAAAACAGCGTTTAAAGATATAAAGATTCCTACACATATAAATAAAACCTGTAATATGACGTTAATGTATTTTTTCAATTTATCTCCTCCTAATGTATGTAGCTTACTTGCTTTGTCAGAATAAACCCTTGTATATGTGACTAGGTTTGATATATGCCAGACGTGTGTATGCATATAGTATAGAAGCCTCAAATCCTTAATGTCAATATTTATATTTTTATGGGAGTTTTTGTTAAAATCATAGCCAAACAACTCACTTTTTGGGCGTGGGACAGCTAAAACAAGCTTCCATGCCCATATTTAAGCCAAAACTAGCCACTTTTTGGGCGTGGATGAGCAAAATCAAACTTCCATGCCCAAATCCTCCTCCGAACCAGGCTACAATTCTCCCAAGACTTGGTATAAGAGTGTTTTTTCACAATTTTTTCAATTATTCATATAGACAAAGAAAATAAAATATTATAATATGTAGTAGTTTGAAAATCGTTTAATCGTAAACTTTACTTAGTAAACAAGTAGGAGGTCAAAGATGTTAGAGCTTAAGGGTATAAAGAAGGATTACCCAGCTGGTAGTGGTGTGGTTCATGCTTTAAAGGGCATAGATCTTAGATTCCGCAAGTCAGAGTTTGTGTCTATATTAGGACAGTCTGGCTGTGGTAAGACAACCATGCTTAATATTATCGGTGGTTTAGACGGTTACACTGAGGGTGATTTAATCATCAATGGTGTGTCAACTAAAAAATATAAGGATAGAGATTGGGATTCATATAGAAATCATTCTATAGGCTTCGTGTTCCAGAGCTATAATCTGATACCACATCAGACAGTTCTTCAGAATGTTGAGATTGCACTTTCTCTTTCAGGTGTACCTAAGAAGGAAAGAAGAGCCAGAGCTAAGAAGGCGTTAGAGGATGTAGGATTAGGCGACCAGCTTAACAAGAAGCCAAGTGCAATGTCCGGAGGACAGATGCAGAGAGTTGCTATAGCCAGAGCATTGGTAAATAATCCTGATATCATCTTAGCGGATGAGCCAACAGGAGCCCTTGATACAGAGACCAGTGTACAGGTTATGGAAATCCTTAAGGAGATATCTAAGGATAGACTTATCATAATGGTTACTCATAATCCTGAGCTGGCAGAGAAGTATTCTTCAAGAATTATTAGAATGCTTGATGGTCTTATTACAGACGATTCAAATCCGATGTCAGAGGATGAGATAAAGTCAGATGATCAGCAGGCAGAAGCTGGTGTTGACGCAAAGAAGTCTGAGTCATCAGAAAAGAGTGAGGATGGACAAAAAAAGGCAGAGACTAAAGCTGCTAAGAAGCCAAAGCGTGAGAAGAAGCCATCTATGAAGTTTAGCACTTCATTTATGCTTTCACTTAAAAACCTATTTACTAAGAAGGGACGTACGTTGCTTACAGCCTTTGCAGGTTCTATAGGTATAATTGGTATAGCCCTTATACTTGCTATATCAACAGGTATGACTACTTATATAAATGATGTGCAGGAGAGCACCTTATCCGGATATCCTCTTACTCTTGAGGCGAAAACTATAGAGATGTCTGCTTTGGTGGAGTCTTTTATGAATGTTCAGGAAGATAATCAGGAGCACGAGCTGGATGCGGTATACAAGAAAACTGCACTGTCAGATATGATATCTGCCATGAATGGTGTGGAGGAAAGCGAGAATGATTTAAAGGCTTTCAATGATTACCTCACTGCCCAGGTTGCAGACGAGAACACAGACCTTCATGAGGCTGTAAATGGTATTCAGTACACTTATGATATCAGACCTATTATATATACTGAAAATGTAGATGGAGAGATTACTGATACAAATCTTGAGCAGGTGCTTATAGATTTATTTATCAAGTATCTTGATGTTGATATGTCTGCTATGTCCTCAACATCAGCCCTGGGAACAAGTTCTATGGGACAGATGAGAAATAGCATGACAACTATGATGACTACCTTATATCAGGAGCTTCTTCCTGGACTTAATGGTGAGCCTGTAAATGACCTTATCTTAGATCAGTATGAAGTGGTATATGGATCATGGCCTAATAGCTATGATGAGGTTGTGTTGGTAGTTGACCAGAACAATGAGCTGGATGACATCGTTCTATACACATTAGGACTTCTTCCTGCAGAGGATTTAGATAATCTCGCTCAGGTAGCGGTAAATGGTGGTGAGCTTGAGGATGATGGCACAACTCAGTGGTCCTTTGAGGAGATTTGTAGCAGAGAGTATAGAGTGATACTTAACTCAGATTGCTATTCCTATGATGAGGCGACAGGTTTATACACAGACCTTCGTGATACAGAGGCAGGGCTCCGTTATCTTTATGACAATGGTTTATCTCTCAAGGTTACAGGTATTGTGCGTCTTAGAGAGGATGCAGACACTAGAATGCTTACAGGTAGCATCTGCTATACAAGTGATCTGACAGAGTACATTATAGAAAAGTCAGAGGGTTCAGAGGTTATAAAGGCTCAGATGGATAGTCCGGACAGAGATGTAATAACAGGTCTTCCATTTGATACTACAACAGGAACTCTTGAGGACGAGGAGAAGGAAAAGGAATTTAGAGAGTTTGTAGAGAATATGAACGCAGCAGATAAGGCGTCTATATTTATATCTATAAATTGTATTCCTGACCCTGCATTTGTGGAGCAGCAGATAGAGGCGGCCTTTGGTGACATGACCAGAGCTGATATGGAGGCTATGCTTCTTGAAAATATTGGTACACAGGTTGGAGTAAGCGAGGACGAGATAACAGATTATCTTGAGAATATGTCCGATGAGGAATTTGAGGAGATGTTTAATCAGCTTGCCACAGAGCAGATTAAGGCTCAGTATGCTCAGCAGGTTATGACTCAAATGGCTACACTTTCACCAGAGGAGCTTCTTATGGGACTTGAGGCGTCTCTTCCTACTTACACAACAGAGCAGTGCGCTCAGTACTATGATGAGTTGGTAGAGTTTTCGGATTCATCCTATGATGCAAATCTTCTTGCGATGGGATACGTGCAGTTAGAGCATCCGGCTACTATAAACATATACGCATCATCCTTTGAAAATAAGGATATTATCACTGACGCTATAAAGAATTACAATAATAGTGTAGAGGAGCTTAAGCAGATTAAGTACACTGATTACTTAGGCATAATGATGTCATCTATAACAACAATCATCAATGCCATTACCTATGTACTTATAGCCTTCGTAGCTATATCACTTATAGTTTCATCTATAATGATAGGTGTAATTACTCTTATCTCAGTTCAGGAGAGAACAAAGGAGATTGGTATTCTCCGTGCTATTGGTGCATCTAAGAAGAATGTATCAAGTATGTTTAACGCAGAGACAATGATAGTTGGATTTGCATCAGGTCTTTTAGGTGTTATAGTAACATACCTGCTTTGTATACCAATAAATATGATTATGCATCATGTAACAGGTATAGAGAATCTTAACGCCATACTTCCGGTTCCGGCTGCAGTAATACTTGTAATCATAAGCGTTTGCTTAACACTTATATCAGGTATTATTCCTTCAAGAAGTGCGGCAAAGAAGGACCCTGTTGTAGCGCTTAGAACTGAGTAACACTTTAGAATAAATTTTTAAAATGTGATGAACCGGCACCTTGACATTAGAGGGTGCCGGTTATTTACATAGTTTTTACTTTGTGATAAAATCTCATAAGATAAATGGAGACGTATCGAAGTGGTCATAACGGGGCTGACTCGAAATCAGTTAGCCGGGCAACCGGCACGGGGGTTCGAATCCCCCCGTCTCCGCTGATATTTGAAGCGCTACCTTTGTGGGGTAGCGTTTTTTCTTGAAACTATTATTCCATAAATTATTAATAGTTGATACTTGATGAAAAATGGATATACTATAAGCATTGAAACAGATTCACGAGGTAAGCTATGAAATACATTAAACAGTTAACAATTATAATAACCATCTCTTTACTGGGAGAGGTATTAAGCCAGGTGCTTCCATTTTCCATACCTGCCAGTGTGTATGGATTATTTCTAATGCTGGCGGCTCTTATGACTAAGATTATCAAGGTAGAGCATGTAAAGGAGACTAGCGACTTTTTGATGGATATAATGCCTATAATGTTTGTGCCGGCGTCCGTAGGTCTTATGGTAAGCTGGGGACTGCTTAAGGAGATACTAATTCCTGCCCTTATAGTGTCTATATTAGGAACCCTAATAGTAATGGTTGTATCGGGAAAGACCGTGGACGGGATTATGAGGCTTGTGAGTAAGGACACTGTAATGACTGATGGAATAACAGTGGATGGTATAGATGTGACATCTGATGATATGGGAGGTGCTGAGTAATGGAATTATTTTCAAGAATGGCAAACACCCTGTCAACCACTCTGTTTTTTGGGGCAGCACTTACTATGATAGCCTTCTCCATAGGTCTTATGGTACAGAATAAGTTCAAGATAAAGCTACTTAATCCTATCATAGTATCCGTGGCTATTATTATCATATTCCTAAAGCTTACAGGTATAGATTACAATACCTACAATCAAGGTGCTCAGCTTGTATCGATATTCTTAACTCCGGCTACAGTGTGCTTAGCTGTTCCGCTGTATGAGAAGCTACAACTGCTTAAGGATAATCTTTTGGCAGTGCTAGGGGGAATACTGTCGGGAGTTGGGGCGAATCTACTAACCATATGGGGAGTGTGTACAGTATTTAATTTGGACAAGACTGTATTTGCAACCATGGCCCCTAAATCCATAACCACAGCCATAGGAATGGCTCTTTCCGAGGAGACTGGAGGAATAGTAAATATTACGGTAGCCATGATAGTCATAACTGGAAATACAGGTTATCTGTTGGCAGAGGCAATGATAAGAATATTTAAGATAAAGAGTCCCGTGGCAAAGGGTATAGCCATAGGAACCTCCACCCACGTGTTGGGAACATCTAAGGCGGTTGAGCTGGGAGATGTGGAAGGTGCCATGAGCGGATTAGCTGTGGCTGTTGCCGGAATTATTACGGTTATAGTGGTGCCGATGTTGATATAGTGATATAAAAGCTGACCTAATATCAGGTCGGCTTTTTGCATTTGTGATGAGGTTTTCTGTATTTATGCTCATTGCAAAACTGAAACATTAGTAATATAATCAAAATATCTATGGGCATATATAGTATGCAAACAAACAGGAAAAGGTATTGCTATGAACAAGGAATTCATCATAGACAGAGTGCGCAAAAGCACAAGGAAGGAAAATCAAATAGTGGCACATATTTATGCTTCTGAGAAAGCATTAGAGAGCTATGATATGGTGGTGCAGATAAACAGTGGGAAAAAGGTCAGCAGGCTTCACAGTGAGTGTATGGTTGGTGGCATAGTTTCCTTTGCCCGAATTGAGATGAGTGATATGGATATGGATAGAAATCTGGCTGTGATGATAGATATACCTGATACTATGACTGCACTGGATGTGATTACCATATGGGCTGTGAATAAGAATCGTGATGATGTAAGCTTAAAGGGGAAGCGGTGGAGCCTGCTACTGTGGAGGGGTACCGGAAGAAAGATATATAAGATACTTGATAGATTAAATACAAATGTAAATTCCGCCATGGTGGTTGATGGCCAGCTTATCATTAAGGGCTGGTGTGTTCATCATGAGGAGCTGGATATAGAGCTTTACGCTGGGGACAGGCTGGCTAAGCTGACAAAGATATCTATGGTGTCCCGCCCGGATATTGCTCTGCAATTTCCGGAATATGAAGGAGATGACTGTGTGGGATTCGTGGTGAATATGCCACTGCCTAAAGAAACAGTTAGACTTAGGATATGCGAGCTAGCTGATGAGGATGAGGCTGTGCTGTCAACCATTCAGAGGATACATTGGATAGATGGTGAAATCCCTGTAACAACTAAGGTTAAGCTACAGAAATCAGTGCATAAGCTTCAAAGGTACCATTCTAATATGGGACTTGAGGCCACGGCAAAGTCTTTAAAGGATAAGTTGCATAACAAACTTAAACCAAGAGATATGGGCTATGATAGCTGGGCTAAGAACAGACTTAGGGAAAGATACAGTCGAGCTCAGGCTGAGATGAATAAGAGTGCTACAGCTAAGGAGCAGCTTTGCGCAGGATATACGCTGATATATAGACCAGGTATAAGCATAACAAGGGATGCTTATGTTCAGTATAACCGAATGATAGAGGCAGGGCTTAAGTCTGGAAAGCCTTATGAAATCATATATTCGGACAATGATCAGATTATCAAAAATGATAAGGCAAAGACCTACGTAAATCCCAGCTTTAAGCCAGACTATAATATAGATTTGCTCAGAAGCTATAACTATATAGGAGAAGCATTTGTGGTTTCTGACAAATTCCTAAAGGGATGTGGATATTTAAGTCAAGAAATTAGCGTGAATGATATGCACAGGCTATTGCTTATGGCCTACGAAAAACAGGCAAAAGTAGGTCATATACAGGAGGTCTTGTACCACGTGCCGGCAGGTGATGGGGGAGAGAATCAATCTAAAGAAGTTAAGGGTAGCAGCAACAGCGGCTATGATGTGGCATTGGGAAAGAAAAACTTAGAGAGTCATTATGAGGCTATGGGTATAAGGGCTGATGTGGAGATAATCCACACCAAAGATATGCCAAATGCTATGGACACAGGCTACTACCAGACCACCTATCAGCTTCAGGGAAAGCCAAAGGTGTCTATAGTAATACCAAACAAGGACCACAAGAGTGATTTGGAGAAGTGCATAGAATCCATACGGAATGTGAATACCTACCACAACTACGAGATAATAGTGGTAGAAAACAACAGTGTGGAGGAGGAAACCTTCCAGTACTACCGAGAGCTTGAGGCAAGGGCGCCACAGGTGAAGGTTTTAAGATGGGACAGAGAATTTAACTATTCTGCAATTAATAACTACGGTGTGGATAATGCCACAGGGGATTATTTGCTGTTACTAAATAACGATATTGAGATAATAAATCCTAATACTATAGAAAGTATGTTAGGTATGTGTCAGCGCCAGGATGTGGCTGCAGTAGGTGGAAGACTTTACTATGAGGATAACACCATACAGCATATGGGTGTAATAGTTGGCTTTGGCGGAGTTGCAGCTCACGCATTTACAGGAATGGCTGAGGCTGAAATACATGAGGCAAGAAGTTACACTGCTTGCGATTACAGTGCCGTGACAGCGGCTTGTCTTATGGTAAGACGAGAGGATTACCTAAAAGTAGGAGGCTTCGATGAGAACTGTGCGGTAGCCTTTAATGATGTGGACTTTTGCTTAAAGCTTAGACAGCTAGACAAGCTTATCGTCTACAATCCGGAGGCTAAGCTATATCACTACGAATCAAAGTCAAGAGGTATTGAGGATACCCTAAAAAAGCAGGAGCGCTTTATGGGAGAGATAGACTGGTTTGTAGGAAAGTGGCCGGATATAGTAAGGAATGGTGATCCGTACTATAACAAGAATCTTACTATGAAGACAACAGGGTATCAGGTGAGGTATTAAAACTAATGGGAAAAGCAGTTGCGTAAACAGATGCGACTGCTTTTCTTTGTGTTTGCATTTGAATATACGATGTAGTATAATCATATTAATTATGTAATGATAATGGAATTACTATGTTTATTTTTAGGAGGAGCAATCAATGTCAGTAGAAAAATTCGGCAAAATAACAGTAGAAACATGTAATATAGAGGGCTTAAAGGTTATCACACCTTCAGTGTTCGGTGATGAGAGAGGCTACTTTATGGAGAGCTACAACTACAATGATTTCGCGGCAGCAGGAATCGACTGCCAGTTTGTACAGGATAACCAGTCAAGCTCAAAGAAGGGTGTATTAAGAGGCCTTCATTTCCAGATAAACTATCCACAGGACAAGCTTGTAAGAGTAGTAAGCGGAGAGGTATTTGACGTAGCGGTAGACCTTAGAGAGGGCTCACCAACCTACGGACAGTGGTATGGTGTAACCTTATCAGCAGAGAATAAGAAGCAGTTCTTCATCCCTAAAAATTTCGCTCACGGGTTTATAGTTCTCTCAGAAAGCGCAGAATTCTGTTATAAGTGTACAGACTTCTATCACGGCAATGATGAGGGCGGACTGCTCTGGTGCGACCCTGAGATAGGAGTAGAGTGGCCACTTCCAGAAGGAATGACTAGAGAGGATTTAGTTATTTCTGAGAAGGATCAGAAGTGGAGTGGAATTAGAGAGTTGAGGAAGTAGGAGATTTTGTTATGAGTGTATTTTCCGCTACAGGAGATATGATTAAAAAACGAAATATGATATGGGAATTATCCAAAACAGATTTCAAGAAAAGGTTTGCCGGATCCTATTTTGGAATGGTTTGGATGTTTGTTCAGCCTATGGTTACTGTATTGATATATTACTGTGTTTTTCAGCTTGGATTTAAGGCTAATCCGCCATCTGCTATTGATGCGCCATATGTGCTGTGGCTTATACCAGGTATAGTACCATGGTTTTATTTTAGCGAGGCTGTGCAGGCTGGAACAAGTTCCTTGTATGATTACAACTATCTTGTGAAAAAGGTTGTATTCAAAGTAAGTGTTATCCCTTTTATTAAGAATATATCATGTGCGTTTGTACACTTTATCTTTATTTACATTATGTTGGCGGTGTTTTTGTTATATGGTTACACACCAGAGTTAAGCTGGATACAGATATTTTATTATTCTGTGTGTGCATTTGCTCTAATTGCTGGTATCGTGCTTATAACATCTTCCATAATGGCGTTCTTTAAGGATATGGGACAGATTGTGGGAATAGCCATTCAATTCGGAATGTGGATAACACCTATAATGTGGGATTACAATATGTTTGGTGAGAAAATAGTGCCAATCTTAAAGCTCAATCCATTTTTCTATATCTCAGAGGGGTATAGAGATAGTATGCTCAATGGAGTGTGGTTTTGGGAGCGACCTTTTGAAACATTATATTTTTGGGTAGTAACAGGGATTATTTTCGCATTGGGAACAAAATTGTTCAAAAAGTTGAGACCACATTTTGCTGATGTATTATAAGGAGATTGGTAAAAATGGATGTTATAAATGTAGAACACGTGTCAAAGGTTTATCCTTTGTATGACAAAACAATAGATAGATTAAAGGAGACTTTGTCCCTGACTAAAAAGACATATCATAAGGATTTTTATGCGTTAAATGATATTAATTTTAAGGTGGGCTCAGGGGAGACAGTTGGAATCATAGGAACCAATGGTTCCGGTAAGTCAACTATTCTGAAGATTATAACTGGCGTATTAACTCCAACAACAGGTAATGTCAGCGTAAATGGTAAGATTTCTGCCTTGCTTGAATTGGGAGCAGGATTTAATCAGGATTATACCGGTATGGAAAATTTGTATATGAATGGAACTATGATGGGATACACCAAAGAGGAGATGGAGGAAAAAATACCAGAGATATTAGCATTTGCTGATATAGGTGATTTTGTACACCAACCCGTTAAAACATATTCCAGCGGTATGTTTGTAAGACTGGCATTTGCATTGGCTATAAACGTAGAACCTGAGATATTGATTGTAGATGAGGCGTTAGCGGTAGGAGATATATTCTTCCAAAACAAGTGTTACAAGAGAATGGCTGAGATAAAGGAAAAAGGAACAACTATTCTAATGGTAACACATGATATGAGTAGCATAATAAAGTATTGTGATAGAGTTGTTTTATTAAATAAGGGTACCATGATTTCTGAGGGTGAACCTGGGGAGATGGTGGATATCTATAAGCGTATATTGGCGAATCAGTACGATGAAGATGTTCAGGATACAGAAGCTGGTGATGAGCTTGCATCTGATGATAATAAAACATCTGCTTCTTGTGTGTGGAAGGAAAGTATGGGTGCTAATTCGTCATTTACAGAATATGGAGACAAGAGATTAGAGATAATAGATTTTGGTATATTTGATAACAAAGGAAGATTATCTAATATTATATCAAAGAACGAAAAGTTTACTATAAAGCTTAAAATCAGCGTGAATGAGCAGGTCGAAAGCCCTATATTTGCCTATACAATAAAGGATAGAAAAGGTACAGAGTTAACTGGAACTAATACCTTTATAGAGGAAGTAAATACTAGCGAGGTTGTTGGTGGTAAGTGTTATGTGGTATCTTTTGAACAGGTGGCGAGTCTTCAGGGAGGCGAGTATTTGTTGTCCTTTGGATGTACGGGCTATGAGGGAGATGATTTAAGTGTTTTCCATAGATTGTATGATATGACATATCTAACTATTTTATCAGAGAAGAATACAATCGGTTACTATGATATGTATTCTGATGTTATGTTAGAGGTGTTAGAATAGTGTGGAGGTTTTGATGAACGATATTTTAAACTTGAAGTTTTATTCAGGGAAGGACCTGTATAGTGATGGTGATATAGAGGATGAATTGTTGGATATAGTATCAAAATATGATGACTATTCTGAGGTTTTAAAGAAAGATGATAGATGGCCGATTTTATATCATTTATCTCCTATAAGACATAATTTATTACAGTGGTATGATTTCAAGGAGAACGCAACAATACTTGAAATTGGCGCAGGCTGTGGCGCTATAACAGGTTGTTTATGTGAGAAGGCCAAAAAGGTTACATGTGTGGAGCTTTCAAAAAGAAGGTCTACTATTAACGCAACCAGAAACAAGAAATATAATAATTTTGAGATTATGGTTGGTAATTTCGAAGATGTTGTTATAGAAGAGAAATTTGACTATGTAACACTTATAGGAGTGCTGGAATATGCTCCTAGCTATATAAAGTCGGACAATCCGTTTAATGAGATGCTTGATAGAATAAAGGGTTATCTAAAGCCTGATGGTAAGGTAATTATTGCCATAGAAAATAGATTTGGAATTAAGTATTTTTCTGGAGCAGCAGAGGACCATACTGGAAGATTGTTTGATGGTATTAATGGATATATAGATGTAAGCTCTGTAAGGACATTCTCTAAGAAGGAATTAAAGGAATTGTTGTCTAATGTGGGCTTTGTTAATCAGGAGTTTTATTATCCGCTACCTGATTATAAGATGCCTAATGTCGTATATTCGGATTATCATCTTCCTAAAAGGGGAGAGTTGAGTAATATGGCATACTCATACGATAGAGACAGATTTGGGTTTTTTAATGAAAATATAGTTAATGATTGTTTTTGTGATGCTGGAATAATGGATTTTTTTGCAAATTCGTTTTTAGTTATTGGAGATATGGGATAAATGGAGGAAAACATGAGTCGTACCTTGTATGTAAAATACAACAGAAATAGAAAAGTTGAGTTTCAAACAAGCACAAAAATATGCGAGGATAATGGTGTAAAATATGTCATTAAAGAAGGCTTAAACCCTCAGGCAATCCAGCATGTAAAAAGCATGAGAGGATATTTTGATTTGCTTAATTCAGAATATTCTAATGTTAAAGCGGTAGAGTGTTATGATGAAAAAGCTGGAATGCGATTTGAGTTTATAGAGGGTACTTCTGTTAAGGAATTGCTATTCGATAAATTAGCGAATGTCGAAAAAAGTGAGTTTTTGAGTTATCTGTCAGATATAGTTAAGATTTTGTTTGAAAAGAATAGCGAAAGCGTTGAATTCGAGAATACAGCAGAAACTGTATCTATTTTTGGTGAGATTGATTACGAAGGATCTGCTTCGAGCAAACACAACATAGATATGATATTTGATAATATCATTTTAACCACTTCGGGGTACGTATGCCTAGATTATGAGTGGTTTTTTGATGTGTTAATCCCTGATGCTTTTTCAAGGTTTAGAAGTGTGTATTATTTTTTTCAGGAAAATGAAAATCAGCTTAAGCAGCATGGCGTAAGCTTTGAGGATTTATGTTCAACTATAGGAATTTCTGCTGATGAGATAGAACAGTTTTTGTCAATGGAAGAGTGCTTTCAGACGTGGGTTGTAGGTGAGGAAAACTATAGTATCAGATATGTTCAAAATATTTTTACAGAAAAGATAGAAGATATTAAGAAGACTAATGATGAATTCTCGGCTCACTTAAAAAAACTTGATGAAGAAATTGCATTAAGAGACAAGGAAATCCTAAGATTACAGGAAGAACATGAAAAAACTGTATCTAATTTAAAGACTGCGTGGGCAGAGATTGAGAAGTGCAGAGAGATTATCGACCACTATAAGGCAGAGAGCGAAGACTATAGAAAACAGGCGGAAGAGTTTGCGCAACAGACAGAGGACTTAAAACAGCAAGCTGAAGAACTTACAAAAGAGAAAGAAGTCTTAGATTATAAGTTAAAAAAGAAAGACAAAATAATATATGACAAGGATGTTCATATCGGCAACCTGGAATATCAGATGTCTTTAAAAGACAACCATATAAACAATATTGAGCCTGGATATCGCAGATATAGACAATTGGTTGAAAGTCCGGCAGGAAGGGTAGCAAAGTTTCCTGTTAGAGCTTGTAGAAAAATTAAGAGAACAGTGGACGAGAACAAGTCTATTAATAAGCTTAAGGTGCCTAGCTCAAGTAACCCAGAGGTATCTATAGTAATACCTGTGTATAACCAGTTTGACTACACATACGAGTGTATAAAGTCTATTATAGAATATACCAATGATGTTAAGTATGAGATTATAGTTGGCGATGATGTGTCCACAGACAAAACGGTGTCTATTAGCAAATACATTAAGGGTATTAATGTTGTAAGAAATCAGGAGAATCTCAAGTTCTTACTGAATTGCAATAACACAGCTAAGCAGGCAAAGGGACAGTATATACTATTTCTAAATAATGATACAAAGGTTACTGAAGGTTGGCTATCCAGCTTAGTTGAGTTAATTAACTCAGATGAAAGTATCGGTATGGTGGGCTCTAAGCTTATATATCCTGACGGAAGACTTCAGGAGGCTGGAGGTATCATTTGGAGGGATGCTTCCGCATGGAATTACGGTAATGGTCAGGATCCTGAAAAACCTGAGTTTAATTATGTTAGAGATGTAGATTATATATCTGGAGCTTCTATTATGATTAAGAAGGAGCTGTGGGACAAGCTAGGTGGATTTGATGAAGAGTTTGCGCCTGCGTATTGTGAAGACTCAGATCTTGCATTTCAGGTCAGACAGCAGGGCTATAGAGTTGTATACCAGCCAAAGTCTGTAGTAGTGCATTTTGAGGGAGTATCTAATGGAACAGATACAAGTACAGGATTAAAGCACTATCAGGTGGTTAATAATGAAAAGCTTAAGACAAAATGGGCAGATGAATTGTCTAAGCACTATGACAACGGAGAATACGTTTTAAAAGCTAAGGACAGATGTTTCGGAGACAGAAAGACAATTCTCTTTATCGATCATTATGTACCTCAGTTTGACAAGGATGCAGGTTCTAGAACAGTATTCCAATATGTGAAGATGTTCGTTAAGAAGGGGTATGTGGTTAAATTTATCGGAGATAACTTCTTTAAGCATGAGCCATATACTACCGTACTTAATGAGATGGGAGTTGAAGTGCTTCATGGTCCTTGGTATGCGCAGCATATATTTGAGTGGTTAGAAGAAAACAGAGATTGTATAGATTATGTATTTATGAACCGCCCTCATATATCTGAGAAATATATCGACTTCTTTAAGGAGAAGATGAAAGCTAAGATAATATATTATGGACATGATTTACATTTCCTTAGAGCAAATAGAGAGTACGAGCTTACAGGAGAAGAGGATAAGAGACTGGAGGCTTTGGCATGTAAGGAACAGGAACTAGCTATTATGAAGAAGGCTGATGTGGTTTATTACCCTTCTGTGGTTGAGGAAAAGATGATAAAGGAAACTGATTCATCTATTTATGTAAAAGCACTGGTTCCTTACGTATATGATAAGTTTATAGATTATAACAGAAACTCTAAGAAAAATAAGGGAATTCTCTTTGTGGGAGGATTCGCACACACTCCTAATGTAGATGCTGTAAATTGGTTCGTGGAAGAGGTTTATGGCAAGATTAAGGACAAGCAGGATATACCTTTCTATGTAGCAGGATCTAATCCACCGGAAGAGGTGCTTGCATACCATGGAAATGGTATAGACATAAAGGGCTTTGTGTCTGATGAGGAGCTTGAGAATCTATACAGTAGCTGTAAGCTGGTTGTAGTACCGCTTAGATATGGAGCAGGTGTAAAGGGTAAGGTTGTAGAGGCTATATACAATGGAGTGCCAATAGTAACTACAAGTGTAGGTGCTGAGGGAATACCAGAGGCTGATAAAATTCTAAATATAGAAGATGAAGCTAATGAATTCGCAGATGCAGTTGTTAAACTCTATAATGATGATGCTAAATTAGATGAGATATCACGTAATATGCAGAGCTATATCAAGGATAATAACAGTATAGAGGCTGCATGGAAGGTAATAGGAGAGGACTTTAGTTAGAATGTGTAAGAAAAAAATCCTATACGCTATAATTGCATTAATGGTATTAGTGCTGTGCTATGTAATAGGACAGACAGTTGTGAAGCCGAGTCGTGAGGATGGAGAGGTATCACAAACAGAGCGGGAAACAGATCCCTATTACAGCTTCTTCCATAAGGGAGATGAGCTTAAATTAGTGGGCTATGCTGAAACTACGGATATGCCTGGAGGAAAGACAGTTGGAGTGGTGGAGGACGATGTCTATGATACATGGATTTTGATGACACCTCATACTTCCGTGGAGGCAGGTGTGGTGTTGGATGATGCTAGTAGAACCCTAAACTTCACTTATGTAATACACAAAAATGTGTCAGAGCTATCTGATGGTATGAGTTTGTTGGTTGAGGTAGTTAATGCTGATACAAGTGATGTATGGTATAGTCAGAAATTAACAGTGGACTCAGCAGAAAAAGTGTGTGACATAGACTTGTCGGAATACAGTAATAAAAATGTTACTATTAGATTATCAGCAGTAGAACACACTGAGGACGAGACAGGAGATTGGTTGGTTATACAAAATGCTATAATTAACTAAATGATAATAATGTACCGGGAGGACGTATATGATTATAACAAAAACACCTTTTAGAATGTCGTTTTTTGGTGGCGGAACAGATATGCCTGAATTCTTTAACGAGCATGGAGGAGCAGTTATTTCTACTACCTTTGATAAATATTGTTATGTAAATGTAAGACATCTTCCAAGATTCTTCGATTACAAAACGGAGCTTGCCTACTCCAAGATGGAAAGAGTTGTGGATGTTAATGAGATAGTGCATCCGGCAATCCGTGAAGCTATGAAATACTTGGATATGCATGAGATTAGATTGACTTACGAGGCAGATTTACCGGCACGTTCAGGTCTTGGTACAAGTAGTTCCTTTGCAGTTGGTATGCTTAGTGCATTCTACGCACTAAAGGGAAAATATGCAGATAAGAAAAAGCTAGCTGATGATGCCATATATTTAGAGAGAACTTTATGTAATGAGGCGGGAGGATGGCAAGATCAGATAGCTGCATCCTACGGTGGACTTAACAGAATAAATTTCAATTCTGATGGATACACCGTTGATCCGATTATAATATCACCTGAAAGAAAAAAGTGCTTGAACGATAATCTGATGTTGTTCTTTACTGGATTTACCCATTTTTCTGCGGAGGTACAGGCATCAGTTGGCAAGGTCGATAAAACCAAAGAAAAACTAGAGATGCTTAAGCTGGTTGACGATGCTCAGAGTATATTGACAGATAAGACCAGGGATTTAGATGATTTCGGTAGGTTGTTAGATCTGACTTGGAGATTAAAGAGACAGACCGGTGCGAAGATATCAACAGATTCCATAGATACATTATATGATAGGGGAATAAAGGCTGGTGCCTTAGGCGGTAAGCTTCTGGGAGCAGGTGGCGGTGGATTCTTATTATTTTACGTAGAGCCTGATAAGCAGGAGTCTGTGCGCAAAGCTATGTCAGACCTAATGTATGTTCCGTTTGAGTTTGAAAACGCAGGAACCAGAGTAATACACTTTACACCAGAGACGTATATTCCTGTAGAAGAAGAGAATTATATTTAATTGGAGATGAAACATATGAAGATAGTAATTATGGCAGGTGGAAAGGGTACTAGAATAGCTGAGGTTAATTCAGAGGTACCAAAGCCAATGATACCTATAATGGACAAGCCTATACTTCAGTACGAGATAGAATGTGTTAAGAAGCAGGGTTTTACAGACATCATACTTGTAGTAGGTTACCTAGGGAAGGTGGTTCAGGACTACTTTGGAGATGGTAGCCAGTTTGGCGTGTCTATAGAGTATATAGTTGAGGAAAGTCCTTTGGGTACAGCGGGAGCACTGTATCTGTTAAAGGATAAGATAGATGATGATTTTCTTCTGCTTAATGGTGATATTATCTTCGATGTAGATTTTCATAGATTTTATGAGGCTCACAAGGCCAATGGAAGTGTAGCAACTATTCTAACACATCCAAACAATCATCCATATGATAGTGGAATTATCGTAGCGGATAAGAATGGAAGAGTCTTAAACTGGTTGCATAAGGAGGATGAGAGACTGTGGTATCAAAACCGCGTAAATGCGGGCCTTCACATGCTTTCACCGACAATATTCGATAGATTTACGGAATTGAAAAAAGTAGATTTGGATAGAGACGTACTTAAGCCGTTGATAAGTGAGGGTGAGCTATATGTGTATGATTCTCCGGAATACATCAAGGATATGGGAACCCCAGATAGATTCTATGCGGTTATAGGGGATATTAAGTCTGGCAAGGTTGAAAGCAAAAATCTTAGTAATAAGCAGAAGGCAGTGTTCCTTGATAGAGATGGTACTATAAATAAGTATGTTGGATTCTTAAGAAATATAGATGAGTTTGAGCTTATAGATGGTGTAGCCGAAGCTATCAGAAAGATTAACGAGAGTGGGTATCTGGCTATAGTAGTGACTAATCAGCCTGTAATCGCAAGAGGTGAAGTTACCTTAGAGGAACTGCAGGAGATTCACAATAAGATGGAGACATTACTTGGTCAAGAGGGTGCTTATGTAGACGATATATATTACTGTCCTCATCATCCAGATAAGGGTTTTGAGGGAGAAAGACTAGAGTACAAGATGATATGTGAGTGTCGTAAGCCGAAGCCAGGTATGCTTGTAGAGGCGGCTAAGAAGTACAATATAGACTTAGCGGAGTCCTATATGGTAGGCGATGGTAAGAACGATGTAGAAGCTGGCAAGGCAGCAGGCTGTACAAGTGTGATAATAGGAGATGAGGTTTGTGATTGCGAAAACAGATATGAAAGCTTGCTAAGCTTTGTGGATGTTATGATAGATGGAGGGAAATAGCATGAGTAAGGTATATGAATATCTTGATGAATTAGTTGAAAGATATCCATGCTTAAAGATATGCAAGGATGATATAAACAAAGCCTTTGAAATAATTAGAGATAGCTATAATGTAGGAGGGAAGCTTCTTGTGGCTGGAAATGGTGGAAGCGCAGCTGATTCAGAGCATATCGTTGGAGAGCTTATGAAGGGCTTTGTGAAACCAAGACAGCTAGACAAGGATATACAGGATAAGTTATCTGAGGTTGATACAGAAATGGGTAAGGTGCTTGGTGAAAAGCTTCAGGGAGCATTACCAGCCATAGCGTTAGTTGATCATGTTGCTTTATCAACGGCTTACCTTAATGATATGGATCCACTGCTAGGATTTGCCCAGCAGTTATACGGATATGGAAATAAAGAAGATGTATTTCTTGCTATATCTACTTCTGGTAATTCACAGAATATTTTATATGCTTGTACTGTTGCCAAGGCAAAGGGACTTAAGGTAGTAGGGCTGACAGGTAAGGATGGTGGAAAGTTAAAGGATATGTGTGATGTTGCAATTGTGGTGCCAGAGGCAGAGACCTTTAAGATACAGGAGTTACATCTTCCGGTGTATCATTGCTTGTGTTTGATGTTGGAAGAGAAAATGTTTAAGTAAACAATATTGTTTAGCTAAAGAGGATAAAATTATGGAAACTGCACAGATGAAAAGACAAGCATGGATAGATTATTTTAAGGCTATAACAATAATACTAGTAGTGATCGGACATGCTACAGGAAAGTTTAATATATATATATATCAATTTCATGTGGCGGCATTTTTCTTTATCTCAGGATGGGTGGCAAAACTTGATGAAGAAAATATCATTGATGCATTGGTAAAAAGAATATGTTCGTTAATCGTTCCTTTGTTTACGATGGTGTTGCTATGCGGTATATTTACAAAGCTATGTTTTTTACTAAAAATAGATAAATATATATTTGATGATAGCTATAGTATATCTTTTGTTCAATTATGTGAGAATTTTTGGAGGAATGGAACCGTTGTGAGTTTATTAGGGGCATCATGGTTCGTAGTAGTATTGTTTTTTACAACACTGTTTTCACATGTGTTATACAAAATCTTGCAAGGAAATACATTTGCTTATTTAATATTAACCATTTTGATATATTTGTATGGTTATTACAGAATGAAAAATGGAGCAAATAGTTTAATATATGGTGTTGATCTAATGTATGTTGCACAGGGGTATTATGGGGTGGCGTACACAATAAAAAAGAAACTGTTTGATTTCAACTATAACAGAAAGAGTACTATTTTTAATATTGTAGCATTATTATTTTCAACAAGTATACTAATGTTATTAGCAAGGTATACAAATGGTCGGCAACTGATGGATTTGGCTACTAGAAGAATAGAAGATATTTGTTGGAGTACACTTGCTGTAACTAATGGGATAGTATGGCTTATGTCACTGTCCAAGGTATTATCGCAAATTCAAATTAAATTTCTTAACAAGCTAATGAGTTCTCTGGGGCAAAACACATTAGGAATTATGTTTTTGCATTTTGGTGCATTTAGAATAGTAACATTAATATTATGTTTGATGGGTCAAGCGTCTAAAGAAGAACTTATGAATTTGATTCCTATGGGGAAAGTGTCTGATGATTGGTGGCTATTATATACAGTTCTATCGATTTGTATATCATGGATAGTATGGGTAGTGTTAAAAAGAATACCAGTTTTATCTAGTGCGTTAGGAAAAGATAAGACTTTATTGAACTCAATATGTAATACCAGAATATATAATGATATCAAAGGAGCATATTTAAAGGTATTTGAAGCTATATCCAAAGGAATTAACGAGTTTAAAGATTTAGAAACTTTAAATATGAAACAAAATGTTATCAATATAATCATACTGATATTTTGTGCGAGCTGTTGCATCGGATGTAAATTTATACCTTCGATACAAAACAATAACGTAGATGAGCAAGTGGTTATGGAAGGACCAGTAGAAATAGAATTTCCTTATAATGGAGAGGATATTATATTTGAAACTGGATGGCTACCTCAAAGCGATGGTGAAAACTATCGTTGGGTGGAGCAAAATTCTGTGTTTAAGTCGTATTTATCAAATCAAACAAAGATTATATTAAATGGGTATGTGCCAGAAGACATAGAAGGAATGAATAGTGTAAAATTATTCTTAAATGGTGAATTGGTTACTGAGAAGAGTATATTTTCAGGAGATGTGGTTTTCATAGAAGAAGATATTACAGATTATATATTAATAGGCGAGAATACATTTGAAATTGTATTTGATTCGACGAGAGTACCTAGCGAGGAAGATTTAGATAAAAGAACATTTAGTGCAATGTTTAATTCCATTGTTATAGAGTAGGAGAAAAAGATGAATAGTAAACGAATTGATTGCATAGAAGGACTTCGAACAATAGGTTGGATAGGTGTATTCTTGTGTCATTTTAGAGGAGCGTTTTTTCCTAATGCCACAATATGGATGGATTCAACGCCATTAAGATTTATATATTCGGGAAATGCATATGTAAGATTGTTATTTGTAATTTCAGGATTCGTGATTAGCTACAAATACTTTTTGAAAGATAAATATGATGATGCATTGCAAGATATTTGTAAAAGATACTTTAGGTTGATGCCACCTATTTTGGCAGCAGAGTTATTTGTCTTTGTTTTGATGAATGTAGGAGCTCTTCGAAATGCTGAGGTAGCAACGATGATAGGTTCAGAAAACTTCTTGGGGATATTCAATCAATTTACACCTAATATAGGAACATGCTTGAAAGAGGCATTATTTTCAACGTATTTTAATGGAGCCAATGCATACATAGGGCCATTATGGACAATGATATATGAGTATTTGGGAGCTATATTCGTAATTGCGGCAGTGTCTATATTAAAGAAAAGTAATTGGAGATGGATTTTTTATGGGGTCTTTTTGTATGCTAACAGTAATTACTATAACTATTTTGTTATAGGTATGTTGATTTGTGATTTGTACGCAAACTTTGATATTCCTTTAAAAATAAAAGAGAGAAAGCTTTCTATCATAATAGCACTAGTGGGTTATACTATGTTGAGTATGGTGAACTTAAATGATTCTGATAAATATTCCAGAATAGTATTTGGAATAGGGATAATTCTGTTTATGTTAGGAGTATTATCTAGTGATTTTTTAAATAAAATATTGGGCAATAAGCTTATGGTAAAAGGGGGAGAACTTGCATATTCTGCATATATAATTCATTGGCCGATTGTTGAAACGATTTCGTGTGGGTTGTTGTTGCTCTTTTATGATGAGGTGAATTACAAATTATTAGTATCTATAATATGCATAATATCATTTATTTTCATTGTTATATTTGCATATCTGATGAAAAAGTATGTTGAACCATTGGGTTTGTATATATCAAGAAACTTAAAATTAATGAAGTAGTTGATGATACGAGGAATTTAGGGAGGAGAGAAAAAAGTGAAGAATAAAAAGGTCATATCTATACATTTATTTGTGTTGTTTTCATTCTCTATTTTAATGTTACTGGTTTTAGAAAAGGATCATATGTTGAGATGTGGAGTATTAGATGATTTGACATTGAATCAACATTACCTTAATAATAATTTTTTTCAGGCTACATTTGAGGGCGGATATAAATTCAGACCAGTGGCTAATGCAATAATGTGGATAATATTTACTATTACACGTGGCAATTTATATATGTATGGATATATAAATATTATATTTGCTGCTTTATGTGCTACTTTAATTTTTGCTTTTGTATTAAATTGTTTTAGATCATACTTGGTATCTGTCGTTGCTAGTATGTTATATATTTTTTCCAGGTTTTCATATTATCAGATAACACAACAACTGGGAATTATGGAAACGGTTGGTACCATATTTGGAATTTGTGTAGTTTATACATTATATGAATACGTCGAAACAAAAAATGGGAAATATTATTATATTTCTGTGCTGATGTATCTCCTGGCAAGTTTATCACATGAGAGATATTTGACATTGTTTCCAGTCTTAGTTATTTCGTGGATAATGGTTGAGCTTAATACTATTAAAGAAAACAAAAGTATTAAAAGTTTTTTTAAACCTATTAGTGCAATTTTCGTTTTTGGAGCTGTGTTGTTGTTATTTAATATTTTTGTAAATAATATTATGACAGGAACAGGTGGCAGTGATGTAACTGAAACATCAAATATTAATTCCATATTGGTTAATTTAAAGAAGAGTATAGCATATTTATTCTCAATAAATTTAGACTCTACGGATATGTATTTAAATATGATAAGTTGGGAGAATTATACTCCATTAATAAAAGGGGTAGTGTGCTTATCAAACATATCTATAGTTATAATAGTTATTATGTATATTGTTGGACTATTCAGTGAGGAAAAAGAGGATAGGATTAAACATATAAAGTTTATTGTATTGTATGTTTTGAGTATAGGAGCATTACTGTTGATATCTTCAGTAACCATTAGAGTAGAATTAAGGTGGATGTATTTTCCTTATGTTGTGATGGTTTTTATGCTTTTAGATATGGTGTGCAAGAATAATTCTAAGAAATACCTAAAGTGTGTAAAATACTGTGCTATAGTAATATATGCACTGGCTACAATTTGTTTTAGTATGTATTGTAGAAATTTTTACAATAACATATATTATTGGAGATTATATACAGTTGCTAATGATTTAATTGATGAAACATATGGAAAATATGAGGAAAGAATGTATGATAAGTCGTGGGTAATTATTTCGAGTGTTGAAGAACTTAATTCTTATGAGGATATTATAAATGTTTATGATCCTTATGATAAATATGAGTTAAAACTTGAAGTTGTTAAAAGTATTGATGAAATGAATAGTATTGAGAGAATCTATGAAAAAGAGATATTATATTTCGACTCTGACGATTTGGATTTTATTAATGTAACAGATATATATGCAGGATATAATACTCAGTAATAAATTCGTAAGATTTAATATATGAAGGGAGGAAGAAAATATGAAAGTCGTAATTTTGGCAGGAGGCTTCGGAACTAGAATCTCAGAGGAATCTGAGTATAAGCCAAAGCCTATGATAGAAATTGGTGGAAAGCCAATTCTTTGGCATATTATGAAGGAGTATTCCTATTATGGATTCAATGAATTTGTAATATGCGCAGGGTATAAGCAGCATGTAATTAAAGAATGGTTTGCAGATTACTTTCTGCATACCTCAGACATTACCTTTGATTTTACAGAGGGTAATAAGATGATAGTTCATAATCAGTATTCTGAGCCATGGAAGGTTACAGTGGTTGATACAGGACTTAACACTATGACAGGTGGGAGAATAAAGCGTATCAAGCCATATGTGGGAGATGAGCCATTCCTTATGACCTATGGTGATGGAGTGTGTGATGTTGATATATCTAAGCTAGTTGAGTATCATAAGTCTCATGGCAAGATTGCAACACTTACTGCTGTTATGCTGGAGCAGGAAAAGGGAGTACTTGATATAGGTGGAGATAATGCAGTTCATTCCTTTAGAGAGAAGAGTGCAAGTGATGGAGCACCTATCAATGCAGGGTATATGGTATTAAACCCTGAGATATTTGATTATATCGAGGGAGATACAACAGTATTCGAGAAAGAGCCATTGGTTAGATTAGCACAGGAAGGTCAGCTTATGTCCTATGCTCATAAGGGATACTGGCAGTGTATGGATACCAAGAGAGAAAAAGATAAATTGGAGAAGCTTTGGAATAAGGGAGTTGCTCCATGGAAGAAGTGGGAGGAATAAAAATGTTTACAAATAAGACAGAGGATCAGGCAAAGAGAGAAATATTGGATATGGTAGCAAGCTATTGCGATACCTTCCATAATAAGAAGAAGGCATTTGAGCCAGGTGATAGAATAACATATGCTTCACGAGTATATGACCATGAAGAGATGTGCAATTTGGTTGATTCTGCATTAGAGTTCTGGTTAACCTCAGGACGTTATACAGATGAGTTTGAGAAGCTTTTTGCTGACTATCTTGGAGTAAAGTATTGCTCATTAGTTAATTCAGGTTCTTCAGCTAATTTGAATGCATTTATGGCACTTACGTCTCCGCTTCTTGGTGATAGACAGGTAAAGCCAGGTGATGAGATGATTACTGTTGCAGCTGGATTCCCAACTACAGTTACACCAGCTATACAGTATGGTGTGGTTCCTGTATTTATAGATGTTACTATTCCACAGTATAATATGGATGTGACTCAGCTAGAGGCAGCGTTATCAGACAAGACTAAGGTGGTTATGGCAGCTCATACATTAGGAAATCCATTCGACCTTAAGGCTGTAAAGGAGTTCTGTGATAAGTATAATCTATGGCTTATAGAGGATAACTGTGATGCATTAGGAACTAAGTATACTATAGATGGTGTTGAGAAGTTCTCAGGTACTATAGGTGATATAGGAACTTCTTCCTTCTACCCACCACACCATATGACTATGGGAGAGGGTGGTGCAGTATATACTAATAATCCACTTCTTCACAAGTGTATTCGTTCATTCCGTGATTGGGGTAGAGATTGCGTGTGTGCATCAGGTCAGGACAACCTATGTAAGCATCGTTTCGATAAGCAGTATGGTGAATTACCATTAGGTTATGATCACAAGTATGTATATTCTCATTTTGGTTATAACCTTAAGGCTACAGATATGCAGGCTGCTATAGGCTGTGCACAGATTAAGAAATTCCCAAGCTTTGTGGAGAAGAGGAAATATAACTTTAATAGATTAAAGTCTGCTTTGGCGGGCTGTGAGGACAAGTTGATTCTTCCAGAACCATGTGAGAATTCAGCGCCAAGCTGGTTTGGATTCTTAATCACATGTAAGGAAGGCGTGGATAGAAACAAGGTTGTTCCTTATATTGAGGAGCACGGTGTTCAGACTAGAATGCTCTTTGCAGGTAATTTGACTAAGCATCCATGCTTCGATCAGATGAGAGCTTCAGGAACTGGCTATAGAGTGGTTGGAGGCTTAGCTAATACAGATAGAATTATGAATGATACCTTCTGGGTAGGTGTATATCCAGGTATGACAGATGAGATGATAGACTATATGGCACAGGTGATTAAGGAAGCTGTAAATCAGTAGTTAATGGGAGGTATATCGTGAGAGTAAGATTAGCGGATTATGTTGCGGATTTTTTAGTTAAACATGGAGTAACAGATTGTTTCAGCGTCGTAGGTGGTGGTGCTATGCACTTAAATGATGCATTGGGACATAAGGATGGTTTAAAGGTAACATATAACCATCATGAGCAGGCTTGTGCTATAGCAGCAGAGGCTTATGCAAGACTGGATAACCGTATAGCGGCCGTGTGCGTTACAACAGGTCCTGGTGGAACTAACGCCATAACAGGAGTTGTAGGTGGATGGTTGGATTCTATACCTATGTTCATTATCAGTGGACAGGTTCGTTATGATACTACTGCAAGATATGCTTTACAGTTTACAGAGACTCCACTTAGAGCAATGGGTGATCAGGAGTATGACATAGTTAAGTCAGTGGAGCACATGACTAAGTATGCTACTATGATAGAGGATCCTATGCAGATAAGATATGCCCTTGAGAAGGCTTGGCACCTAGCTACAACTGGAAGACCAGGCCCAGTATGGGTAGATATACCTGTTAACTTCCAGGGAGGATATATCGAAACAGATGACCTAAATGGTTATGATCCAGCTGAGGATGATGCTCTTTTACCACCACAGGTGGAGCTTAGCACCATCGATGCAGTTATAGAAAAGCTTAAGAACGCTAAAAGACCTGTATTTCATGCAGGATACGGTATTCGTCTGTCAGGAGCATATGCTCAGTTTAGAGAGGTGGCAGAAAAGCTTAATATTCCAATAGTAACATATTGGAATGCGGTGGATTTGATAGAGGACGAGCATCCTTTATACTGTGGTAGAGCAGGAAATATGGGAGATAGACCAGGTAACTGGGCTATACAGAATGCAGATGTAATTTTAGCTATAGGTACTCGTATATCCATTAGACAGGTTGGTTACAATTGGAAGACTTGGGCTAGAGAGGCTGAGGTTATTATGGTAGACGTGGATAAGGCGGAGCTTAAGAAGCCGACCCTTCACGTAGAGATGCCTGTGTGGGCAGATGCCAAGGATTTCTTGACCAAGATGAATGGCAGACTTGAAGGTGAGTTACGCTCACAGGATGAATGGGTTAAGACCTGTCAGAGATGGAAGCAGGATTACCCTGCAGTACTCCCAAGACAGTGGGAGGAGAATGGCAAGACTGCAAATGTTTATGCATTTGTTCGTTATATGAGTAGTAAGTTACCAGAGAACAGCTTAACAGCTGTGTCTAATGGTGCATGCTGCGTAGTTGGTAATCAGGCATATGTTATCCAGAAGGGAAGCCGTATGGCTAATAATAGTGCTGTTGCTAGTATGGGATATGGACTTCCTGCGGCTATTGGTACTTGTATAGGCGGTGGTAGAAAGAATACTATCTGTCTGGAGGGTGACGGAAGTATTATGATGAACCTTCAGGAGCTACAGACCATACTTACTAACAAATTACCTATTAAGATATTCCTTATTAATAATAGTGGATATCATTCAATCAGAATTACTCAGACTAATCTGTTTAGCGAGCATACAAAGGTTGGTATAGGAGAGGAGTCGGGAGACTTATCATTCCCTGAGTACGAGAAGCTTGCTAAGGCATTTGGATATCCATACTTCAGTGCTTGTAGCAATGAAGAGATGAAGAAGGTAGTAGATGAGGTTCTTAGTATGGAAGGACCTGTGTTCTGTGAAATATTTACAGATACAGCTCAGGTATGGGAGCCAAAGAGTAGTACAAAGAGATTAGAGGACGGTACACTTGTAAGTCCTCCGTTAGAGGATTTGGCGCCATTCTTACCTAGAGAAGAGCTTGAAAAGCAGATGTTTATTCCTATGATTGAAGAATAAGAGGAAAAGAGAGGATAGAAACCTTGAGACGAATTTATTTACTGGATTGTACATTGAGAGATGGTGGATATGTTAATGATTGGCGATTTGGAAGTGATACCATAAAGGGATTTTGCAAAAAAATTGCCAAGACAGGTATTGAGATGTTAGAGGTGGGCTTCTTGAAGGGAGATACCTTTGATGAGGATAGAGCAGTATTTCCTGATTTGGATTCATTTAGAACTATGATTGAGCCTAAGCAGGAGAACCTATTATATGTTGGTATGATTGATATGAGTGCTCCCCTGCCACTAGATAGAATACCACCTTATGACGGCACATCGGTAGATATGTTCAGAGTAATATTTAAGAAAGACAAGCTGGAGGAGGCATATAGCTACTGCGAGAAGCTTAAGAAATTGGGATATATTCTGTCTATTAATTTTGTTGGTACAGATGCTTACTCAGATGTGGAATTCGTGAAAGGTATAGAGAGATTTAATGAGCTACATCCTTATGCTATGGCTATAGTTGATAGCTTTGGATTGATTAAGAGAAAACATTTCCTAAGACTGGTTCATCTGGCAGATAACAATATGCTGCCTGACATAGTGCTTTCTTACCATGCTCATAATAATTTACAGCAGGCATTCGGTAATGCCGAAGCGTTAGTTGAGATGAATTTAAAGAGAGATATTAGTATAGATGCATGTGTATTCGGTATGGGTAGAGGTGCAGGAAATCTGAATCTGGAGCTTTTTGCCGAATATATGAATGAAAACTATGGAACCAAGTATAGAATTGAGCCTATGCTGGAAATTATGGATGAATATCTTAATGATATATATCAGGAGAGATTCTGGGGATATTCGTTGCCATATTATCTATCTGCAAGTACGGGATGTCATCCTAACTATGCTATATACTTAGCCGAGAAGGATACGCTATCAGTAAAGGCATTCAATGAGCTGTTAAGTAGTATTCCTAAGGAGCATAAGGCAAGCTTCACTAAGGAGAAGGCAGAACAGTTTTACATGCAGTATCAGGAAAATTTTATAGATGATAAGGCTACTGTGATAGAGTTGGCTAAGGAATTTACAGATAGAGCTGTGCTAATATTAGCTCCTGGTAATTCCCTTAGGGAATACAAAGATGAGATACAAGAGGTTATAGACAGAACAAATCCTATAATTGTGGCACTGAATTTTATTTGCTCTGAGTATAATGTGGACTATATATTCAGTAGCAATATGAGGAGATTCTGCAAGATTCAGGGCAATACAGATATAAGGTGTATAATTACATCTAATATGAAGGATTGTAAGTATGCAAGCTATGTTATAAATTATGATAGCTATACAACTAAAATACCAGAAATTATTGATAATTCGTGCTTGATGCTACTTAAACTTCTGACAGAATTGGGTTGTAAAGAAGTGTATCTGGCTGGTATGGATGGTTATTCTGTGCAACAGGGAAATAATTACTATGATAGTGAGTTAGAATATGATTTCTCTAGCGTGGCTGATTTAAGAAATGAGCTGATATCACGTGAGTTATGCAAGTATAACAAGCTTATGAAGCTACATATGATTACCCCATCAGTTTACAATCTAGAATTACATAAGGGAAACCATTAATTTACGTGTAGTAATATCTAATATACAAAGGTAGAGGATTATGAAAAGAATAGTTATCACCGGACCAACAGGTGCCATAGGTACCGCCATAATAAATCGTTGTGTAGCTGAAGAAATTGAAGTCTACGCTATTATGAGAAAAAATTCTAATAGAAGAGATAGAATCAAGGAAGGTCAAAAGGTTCATATCATAGAATGCGACTTGAGCGAATTGAAGGATTTACCTGTAGACAACATACCAAGCTGTGATGTATTTTATCATCTGGGATGGGGTGCAACTATAGGAGATGGCCGTAATGATATGAAGCTTCAGACTGAAAATATTCAGTACACTATTGATGCGGTGCAGTTAGCTAAGAGATTAGGATGTCATACCTTTGTAGGTGCTGGCTCTCAAGCGGAATATGGAAGATTCGAAGGTAAGCTTAATGAGTATGTACCAACCTTTCCTGAAAATGGTTATGGTATAGCTAAGCTATGTGCAGGAAGGATGACTGCCATAGAGTGTGATAAGCTAGGAATAAGACATATATGGGTTAGAATCCTAAGTATATATGGTCCTGGTGACAGTGATAAAACCATGGTAACTACCACCATAAAGAAGCTACTTAACAAGGAGAGGGCATCCTTTACTAAGGGTGAGCAGATGTGGGATTATCTGTACTCGGAGGATGCGGCACGAGCTCTTATATTGATGGGAAAGTGCCAGGAAGCAAATGGTATATACTGCCTAGGTGGTGGGACTGCAAGGCCCCTTAGAGAGTATATAGAGGAGATTGCAAGTAATGTATCATCGGATGCTGAGCTTGGCTTTGGTGATGTGGAATATGGACCAAAGCAGGTTATGTACCTTTGTGCTGATATAGAAAGATTAACTAAGGATACAGGGTTTGTGCCAGAGGTTACATTTGAAGAGGGAATAAAGAAAACCATAGAATGGATGAAGCAGAGGATAAGCTATGAAGAAAATTAGTATCATGATTCCTTGCTACAATGAGCAGGAAAACGTAAGAGAAATATGTGCGGCAGTTATAGATGTGCTGAATAAGGATTTACCTAACTATGATTATGAGATACTGTTTATAGATAATGATTCAAAGGATTTAACCAGAACATATCTGAGAGAATTATGCGCAAAGAATAAGAAGGTAAGAGCAATATTCAATGCTAAGAATTTTGGACAGTTTAATTCACCTTATTATGGTATATGCCAGACCACAGGTGATTGTACTGTCTGTTTGTGTTGTGATTTTCAGGATCCTGTGGAGATGATTCCAAGACTTGTTAAGGAGTGGGAGGATGGTGCTAAGATAGTTTGTGCGATTAAGACCTCTAGCAAGGAAAATAAGATAATGAGGTTCCTTAGAACCTGTTATTACAAGATGATTAAGAAGATGTCAGATGTTGAGCAGATAGAACACTTTACAGGCTTTGGATTATATGATAAAGGATTCGTGGACGTATTAAGAGATTTAGGTGATTCAACACCGTTCCTTAGAGGTATAGTTGCCGAGCTTGGATACAAAAGGGTTGATGTTCCTTACGAGCAGGCGAAGAGAAAGGCAGGAAAGACTCACAATAACTGGTATTCCTTATATGATGCAGCAATGTTAAGCTTTACTTCATATACAAAGGTTGGTTTGAGATTAGCTACGTTCCTTGGTATAGGGATCGGTGGTTTGAGTTTTGTTATCGCTATCATCTATTTAGTGATGAAGTTGATGTACTGGGATAACTTTTCAGCAGGTATGGCACCGGTGCTTATAGGAATGTTTTTCTTAGGAGGAGTTCAACTGTTCTTCTTAGGATTTTTAGGTGAATACATTCTTAGTATGAATAGACGTGTTATGAATAGACCTCTAGTTATAGAGGAGGAGAGACTTAATTTTGATGATGAGGGAGAAGAATAATATGCTTGATATATCATTTTTTAAGGATAAAAAGATACTAGTTACAGGTCATACAGGCTTTAAGGGAACATGGATGTGTCAGTTGCTAGTTATGGCAGGTGCTAATGTTACAGGCTATGCCCTTAATCCACCTACTGAGCCAAGCTTATTTGATATGTGCAAAGTTAAGGAGCATATTAATTCTATAGTAGGTGATATAAGAGATTTAGATAAGCTTATGGGAGTGTTTCAAGAGACACAACCAGAGATAGTTATTCATATGGCAGCTCAGCCTATAGTAAGAGAGTCCTACAAGAATCCAGTATACACATACGAAACTAATGTTATGGGAACTGTAAATATACTTGAATGTGTAAGACAGACACCATCTGTAAAGTCCTTTGTGAATGTTACTACAGATAAGGTGTATCTAAATAAAGAGTGGGAGTGGGGGTATCGAGAGAACGAGGAATTAAATGGATATGACCCATATTCCAACTCAAAGTCCTGTTCTGAGTTAGTTACAAGTAGCTACATCAATTCATTTTTCAATGATATGGAGGTAGCAATATCCACAGCTAGAGCAGGTAACGTTATAGGTGGTGGTGATTTTGCTACAGACAGAATCATCCCCGATTGTATAAGGGCAGCAGAGAAAAAGGAGGATATAGTAGTAAGAAATCCATTTTCAACCAGACCTTATGAGCATGTATTAGAGCCAGTAGTGGCATATCTTATGATTGCTAAGGCCCAGTATGAGGATAAATCATATGCAGGTAGCTATAACGTGGGACCAGATGATAGTGATTGTTGGACTACAGGAGAGTTGGTGACTTTGTTCTGCGATAAGTGGAATGCAGCTACTAATGATGGAATTAAGTGGGTTAATAAGTATGATGGAGGTCCTCACGAGGCAAACTTCTTGAAATTAGACTGTTCAAAGCTTAAGAAAACCTTTGGATGGAATCCAAGATGGCATGTAGAGGAGACTATGAAGAAGATTGTTGAATGGTCAGTGGAATACCTGAATGGTGGAGATGTTGCTGAGTGTATGAGGAAACAGATTACAGAATTTCTTGGATAATAGAGATATGGTATAGATATGTGCATATGACAATTATTTTACAAGGAAAGCAAGGAGCTATATTACAATGAATATAGGACAAAAAATATATAGTTTAATTGAGATAATTGTAAGAGGAATTCTTAATTGGTTAAGTAAGATAACAAAAAAAGATATATCGGAAGAAAAAATTCAAATTGTAATGCAGTTTGTTCGTTTTGGAATAGTAGGCGTTAGTAATACTCTTATATCTTACGTTTTGTACTCAGGCAGTTTGATATTGTTTCAAAAACTTGAAATATTTGCCAAATTTGATTATCTAATATCCCAGATAATAGCATTTGTTTTAAGTGTGCTTTGGTCGTTTTATTGGAATAATAAGCTGGTATTCACAAAAAAGGATGATGAAAAAAGAAATCTTTTTAAATCGTTGATTAAAACTTATATTTCGTACTCGTTTACGGGCCTGTTTTTAAATACTGTATTGCTTATTTTGTGGGTTGATATACTTCACATATCTGAGTTTATAGCACCTCTTATTAACTATATGATTGGTGTACCATTGAATTTTATAATAAACAAATTGTGGGCATTTAAAACTGAGACATAAAATCATTGTGAAATGAACTATAGATTAAATAGTTGTTATTTTATTTATATATGGAGAAGGAAATATGAATTTCACCTATCCTCCCCAGCTAGAGGAATTTATGCAATTAAATAAATTTGGTTCATACAAGGATGCCGATGACCAGCTTGCTGGTGGGACATCCTTTTTGGAGCGTATGAAAAAGTCATGGGTATGGCCTATATTGAAACCTCTTAGATGGTTGTACTGTGTATTTATTACATACTACCGTCGTGCTAGAGATTTTGGATTCTTTAAGGCATTGAGAAGGAAGAAGCTTATCCATGATGCCAGTGAGGCATATATAAAAAGTCTTATGCCAGATGAGGAGACTATCAAGAAACATAAAGAGACGAGCTTCGAACATAATGTGAAGTTTAGTATACTTGCTCCACTTTACAACACACCTAAGAAGTATCTTAGAGATATGATAGAATCATGTATAGCTCAGACCTACGAGAACTGGGAGCTTTGTTTGGCAGACGGCAGTGACAATGAACATAGTTTTGTGGGCGATATAGTGAAAGAGTATCAGGCTAAGGATAATCGTATCGTTTATCAGAAGTTGGAGAAAAACTTAGGCATATCTAAAAATACGAATATCTGTATAGATATGGCTACAGGAGACTATATAGCCTTGTTCGACCATGATGACATACTTATGCCTACCGCATTATATGAGAATGCACTTGCGATACAGGAACATAACGCAGATTTTATATATACAGATGAAGCCACGTTTGAAGAGAATGATATATATGACATAGTTACGTGGCATTTCAAACCGGATTTTGCTATAGATAATCTTAGAGCCAATAACTATATATGTCATTTTAGTGTTTTCAAAAAAACATTGATAGATAAGGTTGGGAAGTTTTCAACTGAATATGATGGAAGCCAGGATCATGATATGATTTTGAGGCTTACGTCAGCAGCAAAGAAGGTATGGCATATACCGAAGATATTGTACTTGTGGAGATCGCATGGTAATTCAGTGTCAAAGGATATTAATTCAAAGACATATGCTATAGATGCGGGAAAGCGAGCTGTTAGAGATAGTCTGGCTAGAGAGGGCATGAATGCTACGTTGGAAAGCTCTCCAGTATTTCCGTCTATATATAAGATAAATTACGAGATTATTGGAACTCCTAAAATATCCATTATTATCCCCAACAAGGATAGTATGGCTATGTTGGCTAACTGCATAGATTCTATTGTTAAAAAATCCACATACCAAAATTATGAGATTATAATAATGGAGAACAACTCAGAGACCAAGGAAGTATTTGAGTATTACAAGCTGGTTGATGAGTTGGATAATGTCAAAGTTATCATATATGGGGATAAGTTTAATTATTCACGAATTAACAATGAGGCAGTAAAGGTATCGACTGGTGATTATGTTCTGTTTTTAAATAATGATATTGAGATAATCGAACCTGCATGGATGGAGGAAATGCTCATGTATGCCCAGCGTCAAGATGTTGGTGCAGTTGGAGCAAAGCTTTATTTTAGTAATGATACAGTTCAGCACGCTGGTGTAATCCTTGGCGCAGGAGAGGACAAGATTGCAATTCACAGCTTTGTAGGAGCAAAGAGAGAGGAAACTGGCTACATGGGCCGCCTTTTCTTCGCCCAAAATGTCAGTGCAGTAACTGCGGCCTGCATGCTTGTTGAAAAGTCAAAGTTTGAGCAGGTTGGTGGATTTGATGAGAAACTGGCAGTCGCATATAACGACGTAGACTTATGCTTAAAGCTAAGAGAAGCAGGATATTTGAACGTGCTTAATCCATTTGCGGATGCATATCATTATGAGTCCATTACCAGAGGCTACGATAATGAGGGAGAGAGCAGGGTCCGCTTTAAGTCCGAAGTATCCTACATGAAGTCCAAATGGAAGGACGTCCTAGAAGCAGAGGACCCATTTTATAATCCAAACGTATCTAAGTCTCAGGGCTGGAAGTTTGGGATTATACCGTCGTAGGAGTTAACTTACAGGGAGAAAATATGATTAATTTTAACGAACCTATTTTAATTGAAAAAGCATTCGACCACTTAAGAAATGCTATAAATAATAAGAAGTTAAGTGGAGATGGAGAGTATACAAAAAAGTGTAATGCTTGGCTGGAAAATTGGTGTGGCGCAAGCAAGGTGCTTTTGACAACATCTTGTACCCATGCAACTGAAATGGCGGCAATTTTGGCGGATATTAAGCCGGGTGATGAGGTAATTGTACCTTCCTATACATTTGTGTCTACAGCAGATGCTTTTGTATTAAGAGGGGCTAAGGTTAAGTTTGTGGATATTAGACCGGACACTATGAATATAGATGAGAATCTAATTGAAGCGGCTTTGACTGATAAAACTAAAGCTATAGTTCCGGTTCACTATGCAGGAGTGGGCTGCGAGATGGATCAGATTATGGAGATTGCCAAAGACAATAATCTTGTGGTGATAGAGGATGCTGCTCAGGGTGTTATGAGCTCATATAAGGGAAAACCATTGGGTGCCATAGGAGACTATGGATGCTATAGCTTCCATGAGACTAAAAACTATAGTATGGGCGAAGGTGGAGCTATAGTTATCAATGATGAGTCAAATGTGGAAATGGCCGAGATTATCCGTGAGAAGGGTACTAACCGTAGCAAGTTCTTTAGAGGACAAATTGATAAGTATACATGGGTAGAGGCTGGTTCATCCTATCTACCAAGCGAATTAAATGCGGCATATCTTTGGGCACAGCTAGAAGTTGCGGATGAAATATTTGAAAATAGAATGAATACATGGAATATGTATAATGATGCTTTTCAGGCATTAAAGCAGGCTGGTAAGATAGAGCTTCCGTTTATACCTGAGCACTGCCAGCATAATGCTCATATGTATTACATTAAGACCAAAGATTTAGAAGAGAGAAGTAAGCTTATAGCATATTTGAAGGATGAGGATGTAAATGCGGTATTTCACTATGTTCCTTTGCACTCTGCGCCGGCAGGAATAAAGTATGGCGAATTTGTTGGAGAGGATAGATATACCACAAAGGAAAGTGAGAGATTGGTTAGACTTCCTTTATACTATGATATTGCTAAGGGTGATGTTGAAAAGGTAGTAGACAGGGTATATAAATTTTATAAGAATACTTAGGATGGAGGAAGATAACCTAGTTATCAGTGAAAACTATGGATATATCAGTTGTTGTACCAGTATATGGATGCAGAGCGGCTTTGCCTGAATTACATAAGCGATTAACAGATACATTATCAAAGCTAACTAATGAGTATGAGATAATACTCGTCAATGATCAGTGTCCTCAGAACTCGTGGGAGGTAATTGAAGAGCTTTGCGCTAAGGATTTTCATGTGAAGGGTATCGAACTTTCCAGAAATTTTGGGCAGATGAAGGCGATTTTGGCAGGACTTGATTACTCAACCGGCAGTTGGGTTGTGGTTATGGATTGTGATTTGCAGGACAGACCTGAAGAGATTATTAAGCTATATGAGAAGGCTCAGGAGGGATATGATGCAGTTTTTGCCAGAAGAAGCCATAGGCAGGATAAGAAACTAAAGAAATTCCTTGCAGCTCAGTTTTACAAGGTGTATAGATTTGCTACTGATGGTAACTATGATGGTGCGGTATGTAATTTCAGCATTATAAGCAGAGCTGTTGTAGAGGCATATTGCAGTATGAGAGAGCAGCACAGAGGATATGTAATGTATATCAATTGGCTAGGCTTTAGGAGAACCACCGTAGATGTAGAGCATAACGAGAGATTTGAGGGAGAATCCTCGTATAGTTTAAAAAAGAGAATAAGTATGGCGGTTGATTTGCTTACATCTCAATCGGATAAAGTGTTAAGACTGGCAGTAGGACTTGGATTTTGTATGTCCATAGTGTCTTTTTTAGTTATAATTGGTTTAGTAATTTATAAGCTTGTAGCTGATGTATCTGTGGGTTGGACAAGTCTTATAGCTTCTAATTTCCTTATAGGCGGACTTGTAATAATGGTAGTAGGTGTAGTTGGTGTTTATGTGGGAAATGTCTTTATGCAAACCAAGGGAAGACCATTATATATTATTAGACAGATTTTAAACAAAGAAGACAAATAAACTATTAATCTAGAATGTAATTGTGTAAAGTAGGGAAAGGGACGTAACGTGAGAAAGATTATAGTATTTGGAGCAACAGGAAATATTGGTGCATATTTAGTTGATTATATAAATGAGAAGATCAACAAGGATGAATATGAGGTAATTGCTGTAGGAAGAAAGGCCACCGATTTCTTTGACAAGCAGGGTATAAGATATATTCGTGTGAATTTAAATAATAGCTCGGATTTTGAAAAGCTACCAAAGGAAGATATTTACGCTGTTGTGAATCTGGCAGGTTTACTTCCTGCATATTTGAAGGAATATGATCCCTTTGCTTATGTGGAAACAAATATCAATGGAGCTTTAAGAATATTAGAGTATGCAAGAATAAATGGTGCAGACAGAGTTCTTTATACTCAAACCTGGTCTGTCCAGGGAGGTTTTTGGGGAAAGGAGACGACTTTGTCACCTAAGATGCCTAAGAGTCTAATATACACAGGAGATCATGCGTTTTATTGCATCACAAAGAATATGATAGAGGAGACTATGGAGCATTATAAACAGGAGTTCGGATTAAAGAACTTTGTGTTTAGATTACCGAATGTGTACCTGTATCATCCTGACAATTATTATTATGTTGATTGTGTAAAGAAGGTAGTAGCCTATAGATATATGATTGACAGAGCATCAAAGGGTGAACCTATTGAGATGTGGGGAAATCCGGATGCTTTTAAAGACATATTATACATAAAGGATTTGTGTCAGATGATGTATAAGGCATTGTTTGCCAATGTTAACGGAGGTACATATAATGCGGGTACAGGAATTAAGACAACCCTTAGGGAACAAATTCAGGGAATGGTGGATGTATTCTCTCCAGAGGGAAAAAGGTCAGAAATAATTGAGAAGCCGGAAGGCGCCGGATTCACCAGCTTTGTGATGGATATTGAAAATGCTAAAGAAGAGCTGGGATATCAGCCTGAATTTACGTATAGAAAGTATTTGGAAGATTATAAGAAGGAACAGGAACTGAAAAGATTTGACAATCTTTGGGAGTAGAAGATGAAACAGAGTGTAAGAATCGATTGTAAATTAATATGTATGAGCTTTTTGAGATTGATAGCTTCTTTTGTATTAATTTTATCAATCGGTTTTTGCTTGCATATTGGTATAGCAGACCTGATTCACAATGGTATTGGTACTAATGTTGGTATTATGGGTATTCAGGGGATAGATGACACCCAGGAAATTTGGATTACCACCAACGATGACCCTAGTATTATGATTGATTATAGACCTGGTGACGAGGTAATTCTGGATATAGAATTCCTAGGCTCTAATGAAGAATTAGGAATGATATATTTTGCTGATAAGATGAATGATTTTTCCCAGGATAATGCTATAACATATGTTTTCAAAAATGGAAAAAATGTTATAAAGCTGGATAATTACCGTGCAGAGTACCTTCGACTTGATATAGCTAGCAGGGGAAATGTCAGCTTTAGGTTGAATTCTATAAGCAAGGAATCGGCCATAGAATCATTTGCAGATGAAATAAACATCCTCCTGCTTATTGTGTCAGCAGTTGCTTTAGCTGCCTTATATGAGCTTATAAAATGCGCTAAAACAAGAGAAGATAAGATTTCAAGAATCTTTTGGGGAATATTGGGGCTCTCTATATTTTGCATATTCGGAGAATTCATTCTAGGTGAATCCTATTATATGTACACCGGAGTGGGAGCAGATACCATAAACCAGTATTATCCTTACTATATCGGTGAAGTCAATGCAATTAGAGAAGGAAACTTTTCTATATGGAACTGGGATTATGGATTGGGTACCAGTCTACTTAACAATGTGGCTTGGACTTTTGATCCCTTTGGAATACTGATAGTAGCACTAGGAGTTATATTTGGCCCGGGAAGTGTGCAGCACCTTTTGGTCTGGATGCAGATAGTCAAACTGGTGGTATTGTATGCGCTGGGGAAAAAGTATTTTTCATACTTTTTAAATGATGAGTTCTCAAAATGTATAAGTGCTTATTTGCTTACCTTCAACGGATATATGATGCTGTGGGGACAGCATTATTTCTTGGGAACATCCTGTGTCTTTGCCATGCTCTTACTAGGGGCATTAGAAAACTTCTTAGAAAAGGATTGTAAAAAAGGTGGATGGTTCGTGGCACTTGTTGTGGCATGGATATTGCTGTTTAGCTATTACGTAGGATATATGATACTGCTGGTGTGTGCAGTATATTTTCTGTTTAGATATTTTACCACTAGAAGCATTAAAGGGATTAAAGAAATGCTTTGTGACTTGGGGCATTGCTTATGGGCAGTATTCTCAGGCTTATTTGCGGCAGGTATAATTTTCATTCCAGCCTGCTATTATGTAATGACCAATTCGACCAGACTTGACAGCTCAGATGCCGATGCATTGGAGAAGTTATTTGAGGAATTGACTCAGTTTAGTTTTTCTGATGTGGGGGAGAGACTCAGCAGATTGGTGTCAAATAATCTTTTGTGTATTGAGAATGCCGATGGATTACATTTTGAGAATTATTATGAGGCACCTCAGCTATTTTGCACTATATTCATGTTCTTCTTCTTTGGACAATGGATAGTGTATGAGATAAAAAACACAAAGGGAAAAGGTCCTTGGACTGCACTGGTGATTAAGCTGGTGTTGGTTTTCTTGATGATATTTAACTCTGCCACAGGTCTGGTGTTAAATGCATTTGCGTATGCCTCATATAGATACACATACCTTTTGTTTCCATTTATGGGGTTATGTGTAGGTATAGTATTCCAGGAAGTGATACATAAAAAAGAGATTAGTCTAGTTGGCGTAGTGATAGGTTGTTTGTTAACAGTGGTCTCATGGGGATATTCCTATCTAAACTGTACCAACGAAGTTATAGATTATGTAGCTTTAATAGGTGTGATATTACTGATTGGAGCTATACTCTTCCTGATTATGTGGAAGAAAAATAAAATATATGATAGGGCTTGCGTAATCCTTGTGTGTCTGTTAATAGTGACAACAGCTTTGGATGGATGGTATACAAATTGTAATCGAAGAACAGTGACAGAGGATGATTTTACATTAAGCTGGGATAGTAAAGGTTTGGCAGGAGAAACTGCTGAGGCTATTGCTTGGGTAGAGAATCAGGATGATTCCTTCTATCGTATGGGAAAGACATATAATAACTGGAATAGTTTAGGAGAGCCTTTGATAGAGGGATATTCCGGTATTGTATGGTATAACTCTACTTTAAATTCAAACATAACTGATTATTATGAGAAGATATATGAAAGCTCTAATACAGATATTTTTGCCATAAAGCTTTTTAGATTAGATAGCCAGTTGGATTATCGGGCAAATGACATTGTCAATACAAAGTATTTGCTGGCAAGGTCTGAGCAGCAGAATAATAACTGGAAACTAATACACACCATAGGTAATGTGTACATTCATATAAGTAATAATTCAGCTTCAGCGGCGAAATGGTATACTAATACTATTCCTAAGGAAGAATTTGAGAGGCTAGGAGCGGAAGAAAAGGCTGAAGTGCTTTTGGATACTGTGGTTGTGGAGAGTGAACATTCTATAATTTATGAATCTTCAGATGCGGCAGTTAATAAGTTCTACTTAAAAAAACCAACTGTCCTAGAGGGAGAGGTTGATTGCAGTGGAGAAGGAATATTAATGATAGCTGTTCCTGATGAGAATGGTTGGGAATTATATGTAGATGGTGAACTGACAGAATCCATAAATTGTAATTATGGATTCAAGGGAGTTATGCTGGGACAGGGGCATCACAATATAAGATTACAGTATTCATTTCCATATGGAACAGAGGGCCTCATTATGAGTGTTATCGGTATAATTATGATATTATCTATGGCTTTGATGGAGAAAAGATATAAAGCTGTGGAGTAAATAAAAAGAAGGCGTGTTATGAAGAAATTGGCAATAATTGGAGCTTCCTATTTGCAGGAGCCCTTAATACAGAAGGCTATAGATATGGGTATAGAAACCCACGTTTTTGCTTGGCAGTGTGGAGATGTGGGAGAAAACCTGGCAGATTATTTCTATCCCATCAGTATAGTGGAAAAGGATGAGATATTGAATAAATGCAGGGAAATAGGTATAGATGGAATATGTACCATAGCATCAGACCTTGCTGCAATTACTGTAAATTACGTGGCTAATGCCATGGGTCTGGTTGCCAACTCCTTAGAATGTACAGAGGTTTCAACAAATAAGCACCTTATGCGAGAAAGATTCAGTAAAAATGGAAATCCTTCACCTAAAAGTATTATGGTGGAAGGAGTACAAGACCTAGCTGATGTTAATTTGGAGTATCCTGTCATAGTCAAACCCCTAGATAGGTCAGGAAGCAGAGGGATAACCAAACTCGGTGATGCAAATGGTTTAGAAGAGGCTATAGAGCATGCAAGGGCAGAGGGCTTTGTTAAGAAAGCCTTGGTGGAGGAATTTGCAGAGGGTCAGGAGTATAGTGTTGAGTGTATATCCTGGAAGGGAGAGCATAGCTTTTTGGCACTGACACACAAATACACTACAGGAGCTCCAAAGTTTATAGAAACAGGACACTTAGAGCCTGCCCCTGTAGAAGAAGCATTGTTGCAACGGATTAAGACAGTTGTTTTTGAGGCTTTAG
This sequence comes from Lachnospiraceae bacterium, assembly GCA_017463225.1. GTDB lineage: Bacteria > Bacillota > Clostridia > Lachnospirales > Lachnospiraceae > Coprococcus_C. Next base: position 107,026 of record JAFTPO010000014.1, read on the forward strand.
ATAGCTTGGGTATTACATACGGCGCCTCCCATTCAGAGTTAAAAGTATCAAAGAATGGCGTGATAAAGATAATCGAAATCGGTGGACGTATGGGTGGCGATTTCATAGGGAGTAATCTGGTGGAGTTATCCACGGGAATAGATTTTGTTCAGGCCGTAATACAGGTGGCTTTGGGTGAAGAACCGTCATTGGCTAAAAAGCATAGTGGTGGAGTTGCGGCGGTACGGTTTATATTCTCGGAGGAGGATATAAAGGTGTTTGAAAGAATAATGGAAGAAAGACCAGAGATTGTAATTCAGGCAGATGTTCCTCAAGAAATATCAGGAGAGGTGACAGATAGCTCAACTAGATTTGGGTATTACCTGATGATGGCAGATAGTATAGATATTCTGAAACAATACCTTCCAAAGGAGGACGAAATATAATGGAAAAGTCAAAGCTTAAAACCTTGATACTTTTGCATAGTATGTTGATGATATATTCCATGAGTGGAATCTGTAGTAAGCTGGCGGCAGGAGAAAGCTTTCTAAGCTTTAGATTTTGTTTGTTTTACGGGATAATAATTTTGTTATTGGGCTTCTATGCTATAGGATGGCAACAGATAATAAAGAGGATGCCTCTTTCAACAGCCTTTGCCAATAAGGCAGTGACCATAATATGGGGATTGGTATGGGGAGTTTTGTTCTTTGATGAAAGAATTACTGTAAAGAAAATCATAGGAATACTATTGGTTGTAATTGGTATAGTGATTTTTGCAAAAGCGGACGAGGTGACAGAAGATGAATAAAACAACAATATTATATTCTTGTGTATTGCTGATAGGAGTATTTATAAGTGCCATCTCACAGGTGCTTTTAAAGAAAGCTTCTATGAAGGAGTATGAATCGAGAATTAAAGAGTATTTAAATCCCCTTGTTATCATAGCTTATACGATGTTTGTAGGCACTACATTTTTATCCATTATAGCCTACAAAGGAATACCCCTTTCTATGGGACCGGTGCTTGAGGCTACAAGCTATATATATGTTACATTTTTTGGAGTGAAGATATTTCATGAGAAGCTTAATGCAAAAAAGATTTTCGCATTAATATTGATAATTGGTGGAATAATAGTATATTCTATCTAAAATATGAATTTGTTTACCGTATCACATTTTGATAAATATGTTTTGATAGTAGCAGAGTTGAGAGGAGTCTTTACAAAATGAAGAATATTATACTCAATAATTATAAAAAAATTATAATAATACTAATTGTGGCCATAGCTGTAGGCTTAATGGGTGAAGTTGTTTTTAATTTAAAAAGCTTAACAGCTCCCGAAGGTGAAAAGGGAAGATTTTCCGTAGAGTTTGATGATTTGCAGACTGTTGGTTTTGAAATGGTAGACGGGAAGCTGGTTTTAACCGAAGATGTTGGGTTGATAACATATCGTCACAGTATTAGTCATGTATCCAGATTTGAGTATACATTTGATTTTGAAAATGATTTCCATTCGATAGTGAGAGTCTATCCTAGTCAGCAGAATTTGGATAACGGAGAATACTATGATTTATACGATGGGAATAACAGAGCTATTATAACATCTGAAACAAATATAGACTCATCTATAGCTCAGATAGAGATATTCTTTTCAGAGGATGCAAAGGGTATTGTCATAGAGGATATAAGTATCGATAATACTTTTAACTTCAGTCATAGAAGAATGTTGGCGATTTCACTTTTTGCAGTAATAATAATGTTGGCAATTCTTTATCGTGACTTAATTGGAAGAAAGATAGAGTATGGCTTCTTAGCTGTAGCTTTTTGTAGTTGTATAGCTCTTGTATTCACTTTTCCTGCACAAAAGGTATCATGGGATGAGGCATACCACTTTAATATGGCCTATAATATGGGTATAGGTGGAGATAGAATAATTACACCTGAGACTGCTTATTATGGAAATGATTCGGCGGTTGCAACTCTGATGTATCCTCTTGCGGAGGTTGAGTTTGACAGCATAGAGGATTATATGGATAGTAGTAACCTGTATGATAAAGCTGATGAGAATAATCAGGTGGTTAAAGCAGAATTTGGACGATTAAGCAATGTAGGTCACCTACCAAGCTCTGTTGGTATATCTATCGGAAGGCTATTTAAGCTTCCGTTGTCAGATTTATTCTATTTAGGTAAGTTGTTTAATGCGTTGACATATATAGCCATAACTTTTTTTGCAATACGAAGGATTACCGTTGGAAAGAGAATATTAACAGCTATAGCATTAATGCCTACAACCTTATTTTTAGCATCTGCGTATTCTTACGATGCTCTTTTAAATGCATCAGTATTTTTAGGGCTGGCATATTTCTTTTCTGAGCTTACCGACAAGGAAAAGGTTATGTCTTGGAAAAGCTTTATAATATTTGTGGTGTCTATAGGTGTAGCCAGTGCTATAAAGATGGTATATGCGCCATTATTCTTATTGCTTCTTGCATTGCCTAAGGAGAAGTTCAAGGATACAAAGAGTAAGATAATTATGAAGTATGGCTTGTTTATAATATGTATCGCCGTAGTAGCTATAATGATAGTTCCGATGCTTTTGGATCCATCTACCAGAGGAGACGACAGAGGAGGGGCTGTAAATGCAGGGGGTCAGTTATCCTTTATATTGGGAACGCCTGTATATTATGCTAAGATATTGCTGAGCAATGTACTATCTACGGGAAGTAGCTATCTTATAGGTGATGGTATATTTGGAGCTATGGGGCATTATTCCAATATAAAATACGGTGGATATATAGCGTTATTCTTAGTTTTTGTAATTTTAACGGACACTTCAGAATACAAGCTGTCACTTAAGCTTAAGGCATTTATGTCCATAGTGGTTCTTGTTATTATATGCTTTGTATGGACAGCCTTATATATTAGCTTTAATCCTGTGGGGAATTTGGTTATTAATGGAGTACAGGGCAGATATTTCATGCCGGTTACCCTTTTGTTATATCTGTTATTTAATACAGATAAGATTAAAAATGAAATTAACACCAAATTATATCATGCAATGGTAATTGGTATACCGGCATTGCTTACTTTTAGTATTGTAATATATAAGGTGATTAATTATTGCGCATAAGTAGGATAAATGTGTTAGGAGGGGAACAAATGAGTTTAGTGTTATATATAGTTGTTCCTTGTTACAACGAGGAAGAGGTATTGGCAGAGACAACTAAAAGGCTTACAGCCAAGCTGGACAGTCTGTGCCAGTCAGGGGTTATAGCAGATACCAGTAGGATTATGTACGTAAATGATGGCTCTAAAGACAGAACCTGGGAGATGATAGAGGAGTACTTTGAGTCTAACAAGTATGTTACCGGCATAAGTCTCTCACGTAACAGAGGACACCAGAATGCACTTTTGGCAGGTCTTATGACAGCCAAGGAATATGCAGATGTAGTTATCTCTATGGATGCTGATTTGCAGGATGATATAGATGCCATAGATAAATTTGTAGAAGAGTATAATAATGGGGCAGAGATAGTATATGGTGTGAGAAGCTCTCGTAAGAAGGATAGCTTTTTTAAGAGACACACTGCTCTGGCTTTCTATAGGTTGATGGCTAGGATGGGAGTGGATTTGGTATACAACCACGCAGACTACCGTCTAATGTCTAAACGTGCCATAGAAGAGTTGTCAGGCTTTAGAGAGGTGAATCTTTTCTTAAGAGGTTTGATTCCTATGCTGGGCTTTAAAACTGCAACTGTGGAATATGAGAGAGATAAGCGTTTTGCGGGAGAGTCCAAGTATCCACTTAAGAAGATGATTTATTTTGCCATAGATGGAATTACATCATGTAGTATCAGACCTATCAGATTGATTACGTTGTTTGGATTTATCATATTTTTGATAAGTATTGTAATGTTGATTTACATTATACGAGGTCATTTGCTTGGAGGAACCATTCAAGGCTGGACCACTCAGGTGGTGCTTACCTGTTTCTTTGGAGGCTTCCAGATTATGAGTATTGGTGTAGTGGGAGAATATGTTGGTAAGATATATTTGGAGACCAAAGACAGACCGAGGTTTATCATATCTGAAACTAAGGTAAAGTAATATTGATTAGACAGGGATAATTCATGAAAGACAAACACACCTTTGCCATATGTGCCTACAAGGAATCTCCCTATCTGGAGAGAGTGATAGAGGCGCTTATGAAGCAGACTGTACAATCTAATATTATAATGTGTACATCTACGCCTTGCGATTACATTTCAAATATGGCAGAAAAGTATAACATTCCTCTGTATGTGAGAGATGGGGCCAGTGATATCAGGGATGATTGGAATTTTGCCTATGATCAGGCGAAGACTCAGTTTGTGACTATAGCTCATCAGGATGATGAATATCATGAGGAGTATGCTAGTAATCTTAAAGCTATGATAGAGAAGTATAATGGCGATTTCCTTATGTTTTATACAGGATATAAGCCTATTAAGGATGGGCAGGTTGTGACTGATATTAATTGTCGCATTAGACGTTTCTTAAGATGTCCTATGAAGGTAAAGGCATTTAACAGGGTTAGGTGGATTAAGAAGCTTACATTAAGTATGGGAAATAGTATATGTTGTCCTGCTGCTACATATAATAAGGAGCAGTTAGGGAACAGTATGTTTACTTCTGATATGAAATTCAACATAGATTGGGATACCTTCTACAAGCTGGCAGGTTTAAAGGGACGTTTTGCTTATGTGGACAAGACCTTGACCTACTACAGAGTTCATGACGGAGCAACCAGTAAAGAATTTATAGATAATTCCGGCAGGGTGGTTGAGGATACTGCCATGTTCGAGAAATTTTGGCCTGGATGGGTGGCAAGACTGATTATGGTTTTTTATAAAAAGGCGTACAATACCTATAAATAAGAATACAAGGGAATCTAAACACTTTCCTTCCGGCCGCGACAGTGGTCGGGACTAAGCTGACCGTTTTAGTGTCAGCGTGGACCGACCCTAGGCAGGCCGTCCAAGAAAGTATATGGATTCCCTTGTATTTTTTTACTTCCGCAACCTAATCCTTTAGTAGCTCAAGTATGGTATTAACCAACAAATCATTCTGGCTAGGCTTCATAAAGCAGAAGCGTATGTACTTATCACTTAAGCCTCTGATGTCCTCACAATTTCTAATCATAATTCCCTTAAGCTTGCAGTGATCTGTTATCTGGTTAGCACTTACGTCATCCTTTAGTATCTTAACCAGCATAAAGTTGGCTGATGGTCTAAACAGCTTAACGTTTTTGTTGGTGGACATTGCAGAGTAGATAAGATTTCTCTCTGTGAATATCTGAGACTGTGATGATTCTATGTACTTTCTGTCCTTAAACATTTCTGTGCACACTGCAGCAGTTATGCTTGATACAGGGTTAGGAGCTGATATAAGCTTTGACTTGTCAAGATACTCTTGATTGCTCATAATTGCGTAAGCAAGTCTTAAGCCTGGAACAGCGAAGAACTTAGAGCAGCTTCGAAGAACTGCTATATTGTCGTAATCTTTAACTAAAGGAACGCTTGTAATGTCCTGGTATTTGTCTACGAACTCTACATACATCTCATCTATAATCAGGAAGGTCTCTAACGCTGTACAAATCTCAGCCATAGTTTCCATATCATCTCTGGATATAATCTGAGAGGTAGGGTTATTTGGGTTTCCGAGTATGATAAGGTCTATGGATGAATCTATGTGTCCCACAAAGTCGGATATGTCAAACTGGAAATTGCTCTCTTCAGAAAGGTTATAATATACGATTTCACAGCCAAAGGTTTTAAGAACCTTTTCATATTCCGAAAAGCATGGAACTAAGAGCATAGCTTTCTTAGGCGCCAAAAGCTGTACATACTGCCTAAGTAAATCTGAGGAACCGCTTCCAAGTATAATGTGCTCCTCCTTGCAGCGAGCGTAGGTTGCTATAGCACTCTTAAGTGCCGGATAGTAGCTGTCCGGATATCTTATAACTGCATTTGCGTAGTCAGCCATAGCCTTAGTAACTGACTGAGGCACCCCCATAGGATTAAGATTCGAATTATATAGTACGGTATCGTACTGCTCGATTCGTAGTTGATTGTTGTTCATAGTCACCCTCCCCAAATATATTTTAAATAAATAGTCGTATAGACTTTCAAAATTCAGAATCTTTTGCTATAATGTACTTTGTGATAAAAGACACATAGTGCACCATTGCGCAAAAATATACTATAATTATAACATTGCAGGTTATAATTACAAGAAGAAAATTGTGCTTTACTGGAGGAAAAATGAAGGGAATTGTAGAACACTACGCCAAGGGAGAATTTCAGATAGACAGACCTAAGCTAGAAATCTCTGAGGAGTTCTTAAAATTAAATATAGAATCCGGAACTATGTACGAGGGCAGCTTTCATGTAAGCAGCACAAATGATCATATAATCAAGGCCATGGTTTATGATAGCAGATATATGCTCAGGTTTGAGAATCATACATTTATCGCCAGACATTTTGACGTTAACTATTCCTTTGATGCTACCTGTCTTGAGCCGGGTAAGAATTACAAGGGACATATTAGTATTATTACTGACGGTGGCGAGTTTAAGATTATGTATGATATCGATGTTATCACTCCTTGTGTAAAGGTTGGTGAGGAGCGCATCGATGATTTGTTTAAATTTGCGTCATTAGCAGAGAGTAATTGGAACGAGGCTGCAAGAGTATTCGTAAGAGATGATTTCAAGAGAACCTTTATAGATAAGGATAATACCATCAAGCAGATATACGGAAGTCTTATGGAGAGTCATTCTGTAAATCAGGCATTGGAGGAGTTTTTGGTGTACGTTCACAAGAAGCGTGCCCTGACTTTATCTGTTGCTAAGGCGAAGATTAACGTGGAGATGCCAACAGAGCTTTCTAAGATTTCTATTAATATAAGTAAGAATACATGGGGCTATACCAACTCCATAGTTAAGTCACTGTCGGATTTTATTATACCGGCCAGAAAGAATATTACCAACGCAGATTTCTGTGGAAATCTGTTTACTCTTGATGCCCTGATCTCACCGGAGAATATTCCTGAGGGAGTTACATCAGGCAAGATTGTTATAGAGAATATTTACCAGACTATAGAGATAGAGATTAATCTGTCTAAGCCAAACGACAGCAGGATTGTAGCAAAGAATCCTAAGCAGAGCAATCGTATGGCTTTGATTAAGAAGAATCAGATTAGACTTGTTAAGGCTTATCTTGATTACCGTATGGACAAGATTCTTCTGAGAGAGTATGTGTCCAGCTCATTATTTGCCTTTGACAATCTGGCAAGATATGTTCCGGAGGATGCTATGTATCGTCTTGGAACTATGCATATGAACATTATGCAGGGTGAGATTGAGAAGGTTAAGCAGGAGTTCATGCGTATCGAGGCAGACGTGGACAACTCTGTTATGAACAATATGGAAACCAGCTATTATGCATACCTTAAGGCATTGGTTTCTAAGGATGCGGAGTCTATTTCTAAGGCTAGGAACCTTATCAAACGTCACTTTAGAACAGAGGAGGACAAGATGTTCTACTTCTGGCTGCTTATGTTTGTGGATGATTCCTATGGCGATGAGCAGGCGCTTCTTTACAAGGAGATTACTAATCTTTTTGAGGCAGGCTACAACAGCCCTATTATGTATCTTGAGCTTTGTGAGATGCTTAACAATAATCCAATATTGTTCAAGAAGATTGGAAGACTTGAGACCACAACCATCCGCTGGGGACTTCGCCATAAGTTTATATCTGATGAGGTTATAGACGAATTCATTAGATTGGCACGTTCCTTTAAGGATTTTGATATTAAGATATTTAGCATTATGGAGGCTATATACGACAAGACCAAGAGCGTGGAGGTATTAAAGAGTATTTGCTCTATGCTTATTGGCGCCGGAAAGCTTGACAACAAGTATCATCGCTTCTATAGAGATGCTGTAAATAAGAGCTTAAAGTTCATCGGACTTAATGAGTGCTTTGTTAAGAGTATGAACTTTAGTCGCTATGACCTTATACCACAGTCAGTTCTTATGTACTTGAACTATAAGAACACATTGACTGAGAATGAGCTGGCTTACCTGTATGCAAACGTTATTTACAACCAGGCTCAGCACAAGAAGGTTTATCATGAGTACTGCACAACTATGCAGGATTTCATGGAGAATATGATTATTAAGGGTAGGGTTAGTGATGACCTTACTGTAATATATGATGAGTTCCTTGATCCGGAGACAGTTAGCCCTCTTTACGCAGGCAAGCTTATAAACATTATATTTAGACGTAAGCTGGTTTGCTTCAACAAGGGTGTTAGAGCTGTTATCGTAACTCATAAGGAGTTGGAGAAGGAGCAGATAGTACCTATAGTAAATGGAGAGGCATACGTTGAGATTTTATCAAACACTGCTTCTATCATATTTGAGGATGGAGATGGAAATAGATATGCAGGCTCTATCCCATACAGATTAGAGAGAATAGTTGATGAGAAGGCCTACATGGATATCTGCTGTAAGTACAGTCCTAGAGATTACAGAGTTCTTCTTCACAACTATGAGAAGCTGGGTGATTTCACCTATAAGAATGCCGCAGAGGTTAATGCTGCCAGAGATATAGTAAACTGTGAGCAGATTTCCTATGATTACAAGCAGCAGGCATACTTAAATATTATCGAGTATTATCACGAGAACTTAGATGCAGATGTTCTTACCAAGTATCTCGGAAAGCTTGATATCGAATACCTTAATCATGCCAATGCCAGAACCCTAATCGCATATATGGTTGATATGAATCTCTATGACAAGGCCTTCCAGGCAGTTAAGCTTTATGGCTTCGATGAGATTGATTCTGACGAGCTATTCAGTCTGGCAGACTATGGTGTGGCTGATTCAGGTGGATTCTTAAATGAGGACCTTATGGCTATCTGTGTACATCTTTACAAGATGGGTAAGGTCAATGAGAGAATATTAGTTTATATTATGAATAACTTCAAGGGAGACCTTGAGGAGCTGGCTTCACTTTTCAAGACAGCTCGTAACAGAGTTAAGGATGTATCCTTCCTTGCGGAGAATACCCTGGCTCAGATGATGTTTGCCATGGGCAATGTAGAGTATATTTATGATATTTTCACTGCTTACTATGGTGGACGAAGCAGAGGACTTGTTGTTAAGGCATTCCTTAGATATGCCGCTAACAACTACCTTATAAAGGATGTTCAGACTCCGGGAAGTATATTTGATTGTCTCTATCTGGAGCTTATGAAGGGTAATCTGGATGACGAGATTTCTAAGATGGCGTTGCTGTCACATTTTAGCAAGCTGGACAGATATACTGAGGACCAAAGAACTTGGATAAGTGATACTGTGGGCAAGTTTATGGATGCAGGTAAGCTATTACCATTCTACAAGAGCTTTAAGACTTTTGTTAAGCTTCCACAGGATGTATTCCTTAAGACCTATCTCATATATAAGAGCGAGCCGTCTAAGCAGGTGTCCGTAAAGTATGCCTTCGATACCGGCTCCAGACAGAATCTGTCATATAAGACTGAGCGTATAGACGAGATGATACCTGGTATGTATGTTAAGGAATTCGTTATATTCCACGGAGAGCGACTTGTGTATGACATAGAGGATGATGTGGAGGGCGCATCCTACGTTATTGAAAGTGAGTCACTTAAGACTAAGTCCTTCAACAAAAAGGATAGAAGCCGATTCGAGATTATCAACAGCATGCTGGTTAACCAGGAGATGCGTGAGGATAATCAGCTTCTTGAGACTCTTGATGTATATCTTAATACAGTACATCTCTTTGAGGAGAGTCTTAAGATACTGTAGTTTTAAATAGGAGGTTGCTATGGCAGAAGCGTATTATATAGGCATGGATCTATGTTCAGATTCCACACAGATAAGCTTTTATAATGATATAAAGCGTGAGCCTGAGACAGTTAACCAATTAAATAACAAGGAAACCTATATGATGCCTAATATCCTGTTCTTTAGTGAGGAGACAGGAGATTGGTATGTGGGCTCTGAGGCATCCGAGGCCAGATTCAAGGAGAAGGGAAGAATCCTTGACGAGCTGTATAAGAATGCAGGAAGCGAGGAGGTTGTTGAGGTTGCAGGTATGAAATATACCTACAGACAGCTTTTCCTTAAGATGTTAAAGATGCACGTAGATTCCTTCCTGTACAGATATGAGGGAGCTACTGTAAAGAAGCTGGTCATTACCATTCCTGAGTACAACAAGGATTTGTTCAGGGTTGTGGCTCATTTCTACAAGGAGCTTAATGTTCCTAAGGAGTGTGTGGAGATTACCAGTCATTTGGACAGTGGTCTTTACTACATCTTTAATCAGAGCAGTGAGTTAAGAACCAACAGCGTTGCATTGTTTGACTATAGCGCTGATGGATTAAATTATTATCGTATAGATATAAGCAAGGGAAAGAATCCTGAGACAATAACAGTTATCCATGAAGATTACACAGAGAACTTTAATATGGCTCTCTTTGGCAATGATAATCTGTTTATGGATACAACCTTTGCTAAGATAGTTGACCAGGAGATGAAGAAGACCTATATATCTGCAGTGTTCCTAACCGGTTTAGGATTCTCAGAGAAGTGGATGAATAAGTCAAGAAATATCCTGTGTCAGGGAAGAAGAGTTTTCGCAGGTCAGAATATTTACACCAAGGGAGCCTGCTACAAGGCTGTTGGTGGAGAGTACGAGGAGTTCTACAAGAAGTATTTTGTGGAAACCAAGGAGAATGTTATCTTTGACGTTGGTATTAGCAGCGCCGAGGAGGATGGAGAGTTTATTCCTATAGCCTACGGCGGACGCCAGTGGTATAACATTCACGGTATGATTAAGGTAATACTTGATGATACCGACAGTATTACTCTGGTTTATAAGAGTAGAAAAAGTGAGACAGAAATCAGGGAGACAGTTAAGCTTCACGGTATACCAAAGAGGCCTAACAAGACATCCAGATTTTCTATTGAAGTTGAGTTTGAAAACCCTAATAGAGGAGCAGTAATCATTAAGGATATTGGTTTTGGAAAGCTATTCCCAACTACCAATAAGGTTTATCGTAAGGAGTTTGAGGTTTAATGTCAAAGGTTATATTATGTACAACTAAAGAGGCATCTCATCCCTTCATATTTCTTAACACCAAGATGGAGGTTAATAATTATGAGGAGCTGTGTTTTTACATCTACAATAACACTGTGCTCATAAGTAAGTCCTCTCTGTCAGACAAGCTTTTTGACTGGATAAGAGATGAGATTGGTATGCCGGAGCTTGCAGCTAAGCTTACAGCCTTGTCAAATAAGACTCTTTTTGCTCAGGACCTTCTGGTGGAGATACTTAACGCCGGAGATTACTACGAGCCGGAGGAGATAAAGACCTATGTAGAGGCATGGCAGAAGTATAGAAAGCTTTCAGCCAGTCAGCGTAAGAAGCTTAAGGCAGATGGATATCTTGGCTATAGAAGATATATTAAGGCAGCTTCAATATATGATGATATTATCGAGAACAGAAGCGAGCTTTTAGACAGAAACTTTATGGGCAATGTTTACCATAATAGAGCAGTTGCAGCCGCAAATAATTTGGATGTGGAGGATGCTAAGGCGTATTTCTTAAAGGCCTACGAGCTTAACAATAACGATGAGTCCCTGAAGGGCTATCTTATGGTTTTTGCCTCCCAGAATGACTCTATCTCCATAAAGCAGGAGATGAGAAAATATGATTTGGGCGACGATAATTTCGAGAATCTTATGCTTGAAATCGGCGATGCCAATGACGATGTTAGAGAGATGACAATATACTCTATGCTTCAGAGAGCTATCTATAATCGTATGAACAAGGATATGATAGATTACGACAAGCGTATGGATATAATCTTAGGACAGCTGAAGGATGAGTTTAGAGAGCAGGCGATTTAATGGGATTATTAGATAAGTTTAAGGCTTACCTTAACGAGGAGGATCCGGGGGACTACCAGGAGGTAGAGGAAGGGTTAGCTTCGCCCCAGTCTGAGGAGGAGTCTGTAGAATCTGATGAGGATATGGATTTATCCCTAGAGGATGATATGGATGAGGAATCAGAGCAGGATGGGAAGCCGGTTAAGAAGTTCACTTGGGGCGCGAAGCTAAAGAATGCTTTAGCTGCAATGTCCAAGAAGAAGTCAAAGCTGAATATGGATGACCAGGATGTTATAGAAGAGGTTCGCCAGACCAAAACTGTTAACGCCGAGATTAAAGCTGTTCAGGATTTCTGTGAACAGCTTGTTGATGTGTCCTACCATATGGAGGATCTCAAAAGAGAGTATCAGGTGGTTACCAGCTACCTTACAGACATACAGAGAATCGAGGAGCTGCCTATTGAGATGGCTAACGATTTGATAGACAATGCCAAGCACATTGAGATGCTTGACAAAAGCAGAAACACCTACCTACAGTCAGAGAATCTCCTTTCCATGGAGCAGTACAAAACTATTGCAAGACTTGAGGATGAGGTGGTGGATACCATCAAAACTCTAAATGAGATGGAAGTAAGAGATGGTATGTTGAAAAGTGATATGAGTCACTTAGAGGGTGAGAAGGAATCCCTTAAATATCGGAGAAAAGATTGCGCTGTAGGTGTAGAGAGGCTGAGAGGAGTGCTTGGAACAGTACTGATACTGTTCTTCATAACAGCGTTGGCTATGATATGGTTTGCACTTACCACCCAGACCAATGTCACTATGTATGCCCTAATACTAGGTGCGGTGGTAATGGTTATATTTGCAGCCTGCTATGCCAAGTATGTAGATTATAAAAGAGAGATAAAGGAAGCCGATGCCAAATACAAAAGAGCTGTGTCTCTTCTGAATAAGGTCAAGGCTAAATATATAAATAACACGAGCACCTTGGATTATATTTATGAAAAGTATGGAGTTCATTCCTCTAAGGAATTGGAGTATATGTGGGCTCAGTATGATACTATGAACAAGGATGCTATGAGATATTCACAGGCAAATAATGACTTCCGAGTCTACTGTGACCAGCTGGTTAAAAAGCTGACAAGCATTGGTGTAAAGGATCCACTGGTGTGGCCTAAGCAGACCAATGCTCTTATAGACAGACGTGAGATGGTAGAGATTAAACACAGCTTAAATCTTCGTCGTCAGAGTATAAGAGAAAAGCTAGCAACCTGCGAGAAGATTAGGGATAATGCCAAGATAGCCATAAAGGCATCTGTGGAGCTTAATCCTGCCCTTGAGAGCTTCGTCAAGGAGGTTCTCACACCATTTAAGGTTAGTATATAAATTAATATATATTTGGAGGATTTAAATATCATGACTAAAGAATTAGAGAAAACCTATGACCCTTCTGCCATAGAGGGAAGATTATATGACAAATGGGTTGCTAACAAGTATTTCCACGCAGAGGTAGATAGAAGTAAGAAGCCTTTTACTATCGTTATGCCACCACCAAATATCACAGGACAGCTCCACATGGGACATGCCCTTGATAATACTATGCAGGATATACTTATAAGATTTAAGAGAATGCAGGGCTACAATGCTCTTTGGCAGCCAGGTACTGACCATGCAGCTATTGCTACAGAGGTTAAGATTATCGAGCACTTAAGAGAGCAGGGAATCGAGAAGGACGACCTTGGAAGAGATGGTTTCCTTAAGAGAGCCTGGGAGTGGAAGGACGAGTACGGCGGACGTATCGTTAACCAGCTTAAGAAGCTGGGTTCATCAGCTGACTGGGATAGAGAGAGATTTACCATGGATGAGGGCAACAATGCTGCCGTTACCGAGGTATTTACTAAGTTATATGAGAAGGGCTATATATACAAGGGCTCACGTATAGGAAACTGGTGTCCTGTATGTCAGACCTCTATATCTGATGCAGAGGTTATTCATGAGGAGCAGGACGGCTTCTTCTGGCACATCAACTATCCTGTAGCAGGTGAGGAAGGTAGATTTGTAGAGATAGCTACTACAAGACCTGAGACATTACTTGGAGATACTGCTGTAGCAGTTAATCCAGAGGATGACAGATATAAGGATATAGTGGGCAAGACTCTTATCCTCCCACTTGTAAATCGTGAGATTCCTGTTATTGCAGATTCTTACGTAGATAAGGAGTTTGGAACAGGTGCAGTTAAGATTACACCAGCTCACGACCCTAACGACTTCGAGGTTGGTAAGAGACATAACCTTGCAGAGATTAATATTATGAATGATGATGCCACTATTAACGCTCTTGGTGGCAAGTATGAGGGTATGGATCGCTATGAGGCGCGTAAGGCTATGGTTAAGGACCTTGAGGACCTTGGTCTTTTAGTTAAGGTTGAGCCACATAAGCATATGGTTGGTACTCATGATAGATGTAAGACTACAGTTGAGCCACTTGTTAAGCCACAGTGGTATGTAAAGATGGCTGAGATGGCTAAGCCTGCTAAGGAGGCTGTAGAGAAGGGTGAGCTTAAGCTTATTCCTGAGCGTATGAATAAGACGTACTATAACTGGCTTGATAACATCAGAGATTGGTGTATATCAAGACAGCTTTGGTGGGGACATAGAATCCCAGCTTGGTACTGTCAGGATTGTGGTGAGATTATCGTATCTAAGGACACTCCTTGCACTTGTACAAAGTGTAACTCTGCAAACTTAAAGCAGGACGAGGATACTCTAGATACTTGGTTTTCATCAGCTCTTTGGCCATTCTCAACCTTAGGCTGGCCAAATGTGGGAGAGGATTACGACTACTTCTTCCCAACAGATGTGCTTGTAACAGGATATGATATTATCTTCTTCTGGGTAATCAGAATGGTATTCTCATCTATAGAGCAGACTGGAAGATTGCCTTTCCACACTGTTTTATTCCATGGTCTTGTAAGAGATGACCAGGGTAGAAAGATGAGTAAGTCCCTTGGCAATGGTATCGACCCACTTGAGGTTATTGATAAGTATGGTGCAGATGCACTTAGACTTACTCTCATCACAGGAAATGCACCTGGTAATGATATGCGTTTCTACTGGGAGAGAATTGAGGCAAGCCGTAACTTTGCTAATAAGATTTGGAATGCTTCAAGATTTATTATGATGAATATTGAAAAGGCTGACATTAAGGATGTTAAGCTTGCTGACTTAACACTTGCAGACAAGTGGATTATGTCTAAGATGAACGAGCTTGTTAAGGATGTTACTGAGAACATGGAGAAGTATGAGCTTGGTATTGCAGCAGATAAGATTCACAACTTCCTTTGGGAGGAGTTCTGTGACTGGTACATCGAGATGGTTAAGCCTAGACTTTGGAATGATGATGATGCTACTAAGGCAGCAGCTCTTTACACATTAAAGACTGTTCTTGTTAATGGATTAAAGCTTCTTCATCCATATATGCCATTTGTTACTGAGGAGATATTCTGTACTCTTACAGACGAAGAGTCTATTATGGTTTCAGATTGGCCTGTATATAATGAGGAATTAAAGTTTGCAGCTGATGAGAATGCTGTTGATATCATCAAGAACGCAGTTCGTGCTATCCGTAACATCAGAACTGAGATGAATGTTCCACCTAGCAAGAAGGCTACAGTTTACATGGTATCAGCTAAGAGTGACATTAGGGATATATTCAATGAAAGTAAGAGCTTCTTCGGAACCCTTGCATATGCTGAAAATGTAATCGTACAGGAGGATAAGACCGGTATTGCAGATGATGCAGTTTCAGTAGTTCTTCATGATGCAGTAGTTTACATGCCATTTGCAGAGCTTGTAGATGTGGCTAAGGAGATAGAGAGACTTAAGAAGGAAGAGGCAAGACTTGAGGGAGAGATTAAGAGAGCTTCAGGTATGCTTTCAAATCCTAAGTTTGTAGACAAGGCTCCTGCAGCAAAGGTTGAGGAGGAGAAGGCTAAGCTTCAGAAATACACTGAGACCTTAGAGCAGGTTAAGGAGAGATTAGCACAGTTAGGTTAGGAGATAATCATGAACAATGAGAAGATTCTAAAAAAGAAGATAGACTTTTATCTTATAACACCTATATTTGTTTCTATGTTTTTACTGCTTGTCTGCGGAGCGTTGTACTTCGTGGACAGGAGAAGCGCTGTTATAGCAACTGTTGCAGTTGCTCTGGTAATACTTGTGGAGCTTTTAGTCTACGTTGTGACTAAGAGAGCAGTTATGCCAACCCTTATATCATTTTCCTTTGAGCAGGGACAGATACAGAAGGAGCTTCTGAAGGAGCTGGCCATACCTTATGCCTTGCTGGATACGGATGGAAAGATATTGTGGGGCAATACACTTTTCGTAGAAAAGGTTGGAGGTGGTTCTAAAAAGCGTATTCGTAAGAATATATCAACCTTCTTCCCACAGATTGGCACAGAAGTGTTCAATGCGGAGGGTGTTGTCAATATGGAGCTTGAGTACGAGGGAATTCAGTATATGGCTGAGCTCAAGAAGATACATTTTGACGAGGTTTTCCAGGATGACGGTGATATAGTGGACCCTAAGGGAGAGGCTATCATAGCATTTTATCTTCACGATGTAACAGAGCTTAAGAAATATAAGCAGGAAAACTACGACCAAAAATTAGTTGCAGGACTTATATATATCGATAACTATGATGAGGTTATGGAGAACACAGAGGAGGTTAGACACTCTCTGGTTGAGGCTCTTGTGGACAGAAGAATCAACATGTATTTAGCTTCCATAGATGCCATAGGAAAGAAGACAGATAATGATAAGTATCTCTTCGTATGTCAGCAGAAGTATCTTCCTCAGCTTAAGGATACAAAGTTTGCTATCCTTAGCGAAGTTAAGAGTATAAATGTTGGAAATGAGATTCCTATAACCTTAAGTATTGGTATAGGCTCAGAGACTGATAATTTTGCACAGGCCTACGAGTATGCCAGAGTTGCAATAGGTCTTGCTTTAGGACGTGGCGGCGACCAGGCAGTTATTAAGTACGGAGATAAAATATCCTACTTTGGTGGACAGAGCGCTGGTACAGAGAAGTCTACCCGTGTTAAAGCCAGAGTTAAGGCGCAGGCGTTCAAGGAAATTCTTGAGAGCAAGGAAACTGTTCTTATTATGGGTCACAAGCGTCCGGATGCAGATGCATTTGGTGCAGCCATAGGAGTATATAGATTTGTTAAGACCTTAGGAAAGAATGCTCACATAGTGTTAAATGAGGTGACATCAGCTACCAGACCGCTGGTTAACGGTTTTATGGGTAACAGTCTCTATGGAGATGATTTTATCTTAAACAATGAGTATGCTATAAGTAAGGTTAATTCTACAACTTTGGTAGTTGTAGTTGATGTAAATAAGCCAAGTATGACAGAGTGCGAGGAGTTATTAAGCTTAGCAAGCTCTGTGGTTGTATTTGACCATCACAGACAGACTAATGAGATCATTGAGAACGCAACCCTTTCATATATTGAGCCATATGCATCATCAGCCTGCGAGATGGTAGCTGAGATGCTTCAGTATATTGATGAGAAGGTTAAGATTCGTCAGCAGGAGGCTGATGCCATGTATGCGGGAATTATGATAGACACAGATAATTTCCTTACAAAGACAGGTGTCAGAACCTTTGAGGCAGCATCATATCTAAGACGTAATGGTGCGGATACGGTAAGAGTTCGTAAGATGTTTAGAAGTGATATAGCTGAGACTAAGCAGCTGGCTGAGGGTATTATGAATGCAGAGATATTTAAGAATGCATTTGCCCTGTCTACTGTTAAGCCAGATGGTTCAGATGCCCCTACAGTTGTAGCTGCAAAGGTGGCTAATGAGCTTCTTGATGTGGAAGGAATAAGAGCTTCATTTGTCGTTACAGATAAGGATGGCACAACCTATGTCAGCGCCCGTTCAGTGGACGATATAAATGTTCAGGTTATTATGGAGAAGCTTGGCGGAGGCGGACATGCCAATGTGGCAGGTGCTCAGCTTAAGGGCAGTACAGATCAGTTAGCTCTTATCCAGATAAAGGAGCTTCTCACTGAGATGTATGAGCAGGGAGATATATAAATTAGGTTGTCATTATGATAGTAAGATTTTAAACTGTCAGGTTATAGATATTTAGATAATATTGATGTATTATTTGTTCCAGGAGGTAAGATTGATGAAGGTTATATTATTACAGGATGTAAAAAGCCTTGGAAAAAAGGATGATATAGTTGATGTTTCAGATGGATATGCAAGAAACTTTGTGCTTCCTAAGAAGCTTGGTTTAGAGGCTACTCCTAAGAACTTAAATGAGCTTAAACTTAAGAAGGCTCACGAGGATAAGGTAGCTGCTGAGAAGCTTGCGGCTGCTAAGGAGTTGGCAGAGAAGATGAAGGATGAAAGCGTAACTCTTTCTATAAAGGTGGGAGAGGGCGGAAGAACCTTTGGCGCAGTATCCTCAAAGGAGATTGCTGAGGCTATGAAGAAGGAGCTTGGCTACGACATAGACAAGAAGAAGATAGCTGTAAAGGAGCCTATTAAGAGCTTAGGAACACATATAGTAGACATTAAGCTTCATACACAGGTAACTGCAAAGTTTAATGTAAAGGTAGTTGAGGGAAAGTAAAACACTGACAGATGCTGTATCCATATAGGATGCAGCATTTCCCAGCTAGGGAGGTTATATAAATGGACGAGAATAATATAAAGCGAATACAACCTCACAATGTAAAGGCTGAGAAATCCGTAATAGGTGCTATGCTTATGAAACCGGATGCCATATCTCAGGTAGAGCCATTGCTTGTGAAGGACGATTTCTATATTAAGAAGTATGGTATTCTCTATGAGAATATTATTGAGATGTACAACGAGAATATTCCTGTAGATGTTATAACTCTGCCGGAAAGATTAAAGAGCAAGGGTATACCTGAGGAGGTTGCAGGAAGTGCCACTATAATTGAGATTATTAATGAGGTTCCAACCTCGGTTCACGCCAGGGATTATGCTGTTATAGTTAGAAATAATTCTACACTGAGAAAGACCATCCAGGTATGTGAGAACACAGCAAAGGATTGTTATATTGGTGGAGACAACGTTGAAACAGTTTTAGAGGATGTGGAGAAGAAAATCTTCAAGCTGGTTCAAAGTCATGTAAGTGGAACCAAGGAAGAGACTATCAAGGACGTAGTCTTAAAGATAGTAAAGGAGATGGACAAGAATGCGGAGAACAAGGGTAATGTAACCGGAGTTCCAACAGGCTTTGTTGATCTTGATAACATGCTTACAGGTATGCATGGAGGAGAGTTGCTTTTGGTGGCCGCCCGTCCTGCCATGGGAAAGACTGCATTTGTTCTTAATATAGTTCATCATCTGGCCATAAAGAAAAATGTGCCATGCCTCATATATAGTTTGGAGATGAGTAAGGAGCAGCTTGGAATGCGTATGATGGCCATAGATGCTATGGTCGATTCTAAGGCTATGAAGCTCAGTCATATGCTTACAATGGATGACTGGGATAAGCTTAGTGAGACCATGGATGTTATGTCCAATGCTCCTATACATATGGTAGATAATTCATCCATATCTATAGCAGAGCTTAGAACTACAGCCAGAATGTATAAGCAGAATTACGGTATAGGACTTATTGTTATCGATTACCTTCAGCTTATGAGTAGTTCAAGACCGGTAGAGTCCAGACAGCAGTTTATCTCTGACGTTTCCCGTTCTTTAAAGAACCTGGCCAGAGAGCTGGAGATTCCTATTATTGCACTGTCACAGTTAAGCCGTGCCGTTGACTCAAGAACTGACCACAAGCCTGTTTTGTCAGACTTAAGAGAGTCAGGAGCCATCGAGCAGGATGCGGACGTTGTTATGTTCATATACAGGGATGAGTATTATAATCCTGATACTACAACTAAGCCACAGACAGCAGAGATTATAGTTGCCAAAAACCGTAGTGGAGAGACCGGAAGTGTAGATTTAAGATGGATAGGAAAGTATACTAAGTTTGCTAATCCGGAGAAATTCTATAAGCCGGAAGGAAAGTAGAGCAAAAATTGTCAAACCGGTACCTAGTCTTAGGTGCCGGTTTTTTATGCTTACGATTATGCAAGGGGAGTCATGTTAGTTTACTGGCCGGCCTGCCTAGGGTTGGAATATAATTTATGTGCGTAATGCCCTTGTTAATCGTCTCTCAAAAAAACACTGGCACATAAGGTTATGTACCAGTGTAAAACTTTCACTCAACTTCTTATAATTTAGTTTCCGCCATTCATAGATGCAAATAGTGCAGCAATCTCATCAGGACTAAGTGGTTTATTTGGATCAAATTCTTCTGCAATAGATGCTGCTTCAGACTCCGCAGGTACTTCTTCAGCTACAGGGAAAGGAATTATCTTATCCTCCTCCATCTTTGCTTCAGGCTCAGCAATAGGCTCTGGTGCTGCAGGAGCGCTTGCTGCGAATAAAGCTGCAATTTCCTCAGGAGAAAGAGGTCTGTTAGGATCCTCATTAACCTCAGGAGCTGCTTCAACAACAGGTTCCGGTTCAACAACAGGCTCTGGTTCAACAACAGGCTCTGGTGCTGCAGGAGCGCTTGCTGCGAATAAAGCTGCAATTTCCTCAGGAGAAAGAGGTCTGTTAGGATCCTCATTAACCTCAGGAGCTGTTTCAACAACAGGCTCTAGCTCAGCTATAGGATCTGGCTCAGCAACTGCCTCGGCAGGCATAGCTGCTTTAAAGAGTGCTTCTATATCATCCTGAGAAAGCATCTGATTACCATCTGATTCTTCTACCTTCTCTACGTCGTCCTGCTCCTTAGCTTCGAATTCCTCAAAGAAAGAATTAACCGCTGCATCTTCTTCCACTTCTGTAATATCAGGTGTACTGTCCTTAGGGGTTTCCTCTGTAGTTATGGATAAAACATCTATACCGTCTGGAAGTTGGTCGTCCATAACAGAGTCCTCAAGGACTGTTTTAACGTGTGGCTGAGCCACAATGTTTATATTATCTATTCTTGTGTAGATATCCTCAAGTGCCTGAGTGATACCCTCCATCTTAGCTGTAAGCTCACTTAAAGCCTCTAATATCTGCTGATTATCTGTCTTGTTGTACTTTATTATAACCTTGGCTGTGTTGGCCACAGTATCTGCTATGGTCTCCTTAAGTGAGAGGGTAAGAGCAGTATAATTATCTATGCTCTTTACTGAATTGTAGCTGTTTGCCTCAGCTAAGGTGTTCAGGTTTGTATTTACCTTTCTAAGCTGTACATAGGTTGCCTTGGCTAAGCGCTCTGCCTCTATAGCTCGGTCTCTATCGGCCTGTAACTGCTCCGGATTAGGCATCATAGTGGCTAGTGTAGCATTGACAGTATCAGAAATGTATTTCTTAAGATCCTCCTGCTTGGTTAGATGCAAGCTAATTATTGAGTTAAGCAATGCATAAAGTGAAATAACCAAAACCATTGACAGAACAACAACGTATGTAACCTTATCCCTGTATGCCAGGATGCAGTATATCCAGGCAAGTGCTGCGGAAAAGCTTATCATACCCATGGTTACAATTCTTCGATAAAGATTGTTCATGAGGCACCTCCAAAAATCTATAATAACGTACATAAATTGACAAAATAATCCATTACCTATTTTATCACAATATGTGGCTTTTTGCCAGCTAAAATACAACAAATTATTGAATCAGTTATGAACAAACTTCAACTATAAGCTACTTGCTATATGAAGCAAATATAAGTATAATTTACATATAAGGTTACATAGCAGGATATAGGTATACTAGTTAGGGGGTAGCATATGGCTGAGAGAACTAAGGTTATGGTAGAATTCTATGCCGAGGAGCCCTTGGAGAATATTATGGCGATGATGAAGTATCGCCCTGAGAAGATTATTTTCCTGGGTCATAAGGATAATATGATAACCAAGCGAATTAACGACATCAAACAGTTTAGGGACAGAAAGTGCCCTGATACTGAGCTGGATTTTATCGAGGTGCCTAAGGATGATTTAAATGGAGCCATCGATATATTGACAAATATTATAAGAGAGAATCCGGGAGTTAGGTTTGAGCTGACCGGAGGCAGTGAACTTATTCTCATTGCTTTAGGCTGTATCGCTGCCAGAATGAACATAAGCAAGCTTAGAATAGACCCCTTTACAGGTAAGGAAATTGATATAAGAGGAGATCAGGTGGTAACCTCAGATTACCATTTTAATATTACCATAGAGGACGATATTATTCTTCACGGTGGTATGCTGACCAGTCAGACAGGAAGCTTCTCAGAGTGGAAGTTTACTGATGAGTTTAGGGAAGACATCAGAATTATGTGGGATATATGTAAATCCTACAGAGGAAGCTGGAACAAGTACTGTGCCACTATTGATGAGCTAAGGAAGAATACTCCAAACCAAAATGAGGGCTGGGTGGAGATATATAAGAATCCTTTGGGAGATGCTATTAATCTGTTAAGAGACCTTAATGAGGAAGGGCTGATAAAGGATTACAGTGAAAGTGGAAAGAAGGTATCCTTTAAGTTCAAGAACAATATGATTAGAAAGGTCATAGGTAAGGCTGGAAATATCTTGGAGCTACATGTCTACGAGGTTGCAACCAGAGACAGCTATGTGTTTACCGATGCAGTCATAGGGGCTCATATAGATTGGGATGGAGAAATTCACGATTATTCACACCCTGGCTATGACACTATGAATGAGATAGATGTTATCCTTATGAAAAATGTATGTCCTATATTTATATCCTGTAAGAGTGGTAAGGCAGGAGGTCACGCCCTTCACGAGCTTGAGACGGTAACCAGAAAGTTCGGAGGCAAGTATGCCAGAAAGGCACTTATTCTTGCTAAGGCCTGTGATAACACTACTGGTACCATGTATTTTAAGCAGAGAGCAAAGGATATGAAGATTTGGATAATCGATGATGTATTTAGATTAAGTGATGAGCAGCTTTTTAATAAGCTAAAGAGAATATAGTAAATTGTTATGCAGCCTGGCTAAACAGTCAGGCTGTTTTTATTTGTTGATGAATCCGGCGGGAGTTGGTCTACTTAAGTGAATTATAAACTGTTCTTTCACATATATTAGCATAAAGAAAGGCGTGGGTGATATATGGATGAGAGTAGTTTGAACTTAACATCAGACTGTGGTAGGTATATATATTCTGATGATTACATAGGTTATTTGATTAAGTACGACAATGATTTAAATGGGCTGGAGGAGATAATGCAGCCTGATTGTGTTCAGATAATAAATAATAGATTTCTGGTAGCTTACAAGGAGTCACCGGGCACAGCTTCCCGGGAGGAGCTGTCTGGTTTCTTTAATTATGGTTATCACAATCTCCCTAAGCTATATACACTTATGGATGTGCCTGCGGTAGAGGATATAGGAGCTGCTGCTATTAAGAGTATACCGGGCCTTAATCTGGATGGCTCTGATGTGTTGATTGGTTTTGTTGATACCGGTATAGATTATGCTAATCCGGCATTTTGGGATGCCACTGGAAAAAGCAGAATTGAATACATTTGGGATCAAAACCAGACATCTTATATGGTTGGTGAGCCTGTGTATGGCTTTGGAGGAGAGTTTTCTAGGGAGGATATAGAAGCTACTGCTGATATAACTGTGCCCGGGGATGAGATTGGACATGGAACCTTCTTAGCATCTATAGCAGCGGGAAATGAAAACCTGGAGGAGAATTTTGCTGGTGTGGCGCCGGCGGCCTCTATGGTAATGGTAAAGCTTAGGCAGGCACCGAGGCCCCTGAAGGAATTTTATAAGTTTGCACCGGAGGATATTTGCTACAGCGAAGCGGACATAGCTTTAGGCATAAGCTACCTTATACAGAAGGCTGTTCAGCTGTCAAAGCCTATGGTTATATGTCTTGGAGTGGGAAGTACCTTAGGAGACCATAACGGTAGCTCAAATCTAGAGCTTTATATAGAGAATTTATCAGGCTTAAGAGGAATTTGTTTTGTAGCACCTGTCGGCAATGAGCTGGGAACCTTGAGACATTTTGCCGGGAATTCTCCTGTGGGAAATGTGCCTGTAAATGATATTTTGAGAAGTGAAGCTATGGAGATTAATGTGGAGTCAGGGGTAGATGGATTTGTCTTAGAGATATGGGGCAATGCACCGGGACTTCTAAAAATTATTCTGGAATCTCCTTCCGGTCAAGTGTTTGACAGTATTCCACCAAGGAATTCAGGTGCATATTTTGACAGCTTTTTGTTTGAGGGAAGCTGGGTTTTCGTGGAAAATGTGGTGGTAGACAGCTTATCCGGGGATCAGGTTTATTTTCTGCGCTTTGAGAATCCGGCCCAGGGCATCTGGCGTATATATGTGCAGGAGACTATTAATCAGCTGGGGGCCGGGTTTAATGCATGGATAACTGTAGGACAGAGCAAACAGGGTAGGGTTAGCTTTATAAGGTCTTCTCCTGATATAACTCTTACTGCCCCGGGAAGCTGTCAGGGTGTAATTACCGTAGCAGCATATAATAACGACAACAATTCCATATACGTAAATTCTAGCCGGGGTTATACCAGAAAGGGCAGAGTTAAGCCGGATATCACTGCTCCCGGTGTTGATATAGTAGGTGTATTTGCCACAGGTGGAGCATCGGTAGGTAGAGCAAATCCCCTTTACTCTACAAGAAGTGGAACCAGCGTTGCAGCAGCCTTTGCTGCGGGGGCGGCAGCCCTTATGCTTCAGTGGGGAATTGTGGAGAGAAACAATCTGGGAATAAATACTGAGATAATAAAGCAGATGCTTGTTCGAGGAGCAAATCGTCAGAGTGGTGTCGTATTTCCAAATAATATTTGGGGATGGGGAAAACTTGACGTATTAGGTGCCTATGAAGTTAGTCGCTAATATAAGGCATAAATAATTGACATAAGTTACAAAAATTATACAAATTTTACAAAAAAGTTACAAAAAAATTGATTTTACTTGACATAATCCGAAAATAAAGTATCATATTAAGTAGCTATGTAAAACTATATGTTTTAACGGAGGTAAATAATAATGATTTGTGAATCATGTAAATTTGAGAATAGAGAGGGCGCTTTGTTCTGTGCAGAGTGTGGAAAGCCTCTTACTCAGGAAGACAAACCGGAAGATAAGGAGAAGACAGTAATCCTTGATGAGGTTGTTACTAACAGTAAGGAATCAGTAGAAAATAGCGACGACAGTGAGGCTAATACAACAGTGCTTACCAGTGATATGCTTAAGCCGGCAGGACAGCCGGTAGCTCCACAGGGATTTGCTGCAGGTCCTGCACCAGTGAAGCCTATGGCACCAGCGGGAGCACCGATAGCACCGGGAGCTATGAATCCACAGGCAGTGAAGCCTATGGCACCGGCAGGACAGCCGGCACCAATGCCAGCAGCACCAGCTATGAACCCACAGATGGCAAAGCCACAGGCACCGGCAGGACAGCCGGCACCAATGCCAGCAGCGCCAGCTATGAACCCACAGATGGCAAAGCCACAGGCACCAGCAGGCCAGCCGGCACCAATGCCAGCAGCGCCAGCTATGAACCCACAGGTGGCAAAGCCACAGGCACCAGCAGGCCAGCCGGCACCAATGCCACAAGCACCAGCTATGAACCCACAGGTAGCTCCACAGACTCAGGATGCTCCAAAGGAAGAGAAGCCGGCTAAGATGGATAAGAAGGCTGCGAAGAAGGCAGCTAAGGCAGAGAAGAAGGCTAACAAGGGCAAGATGGGAACCGGAACAAAGGTTTACATTGTGTTATCAATTATCCTTATGATTGCTATGGCAGGAGCTTTGGTTTGGGGATATTTCTATCATACAGATAAGATGGAGACAGCTAAGACTGAGAAGGAAACTCTCATCGCAGATTATGATGCAAAGTTAAGTGCTAAGGAGACTGAGTTAGCAAATCTTGGTGCATCACAGACAGAGCTTCAGGCCAATGTTACAAGCCTTGAGACACAGCTTGCTGACGCTCAGATTGCTCAGGCAGAGGCACAAGCATTAGCAGATTCATATATTGCATATGACCCACTTATTGATTTTGCAGAGTCACACAGTGCTGACTCAAGCACAGATATGATGGTAAGTGATACAGTAGTATCTACTACAGTAGGTTCAACAGTTGAAGTATATGTTTACTTCCCAAGTCAGGAGGGACAGCTTAGCTACACCTCATCAGATGCAGCAAAGGTTGATTGTAACTGGGGAGAGGAATGGGTAAACGGTAACGTGCTTCCTATCGAGATTAACGCTTTAGAGGCAGGAGATGTTACTATAGAGGTTACCAACGATCAGAATGATGTTAAGGAAGTAATCTTTGTACACATTAAGTAATAATAGATAAACTAAAAGAAGCAATCCACATAAGGATTGCTTCTTTTTATGTACTAATTTAAGTAAGTCTAGTGAGTAGGCTTGATTATAATAGCCATCTCATACATAGCTTCGTATGTAAACTGGAATTCTTCCAAGTCTCTGGTCATAACACCCTCCATTGGGTCGTAGATTGTAACAGTACCAGCATCAAGGTCATAACCGGCTAATACAACACAGTGCTCCATATTTTCCCACTGGTATGCATTTCCATCCTTGTCATACTGAGTGTAGCCCTTGTCCGGATAAGCCATATTAATGGTGGTCCAAACCATAACCGGGTCTCCGGCAGCTACATACTCTAAAAGCTCATTAAAGTCAGTTCCTGATATCTCTTCCGCATAGTGGTGCTTACCGTTAGCCTTGAAGAAATCATTGGCTGTTGTAATCATACCCGGTGCGTAGCATCCGCCACCGGTTGTAGCAGAATATGGGTCTCCGGTATATCCGTAGATAAAGTTGCTGTCATATATCAGATAATTGTCTGCGATTTCAAATTTGTCTAAGTCGTAGCCGTAATAGTTTAGTATCATTGTCAGAGAAATTGATTCACAGCCTGCAGGAAGCTCAGGGAACTGAGACATATACTCAAGCTCTATATCGTACGCTGTTGGGGCTTCTGTTGTAGCCTCAGTAGTAGCTTCTGTGGTTGCCTCAGTAGTGACTTCAGTAGTGGCCTCAGTAGTGGCTTCTGTTGTAGCCTCTGTAGTAACTTCAGTGGAAGGCTCCTGTCTATCCTTCTTATCATTGTAATGTGAAATGAAGGTAAATGCATAGATTGCAATAACTGCAATTATTACAAATAGAATATATATTTTGATTTTCATAAAGACTCCTTTATTCAGGTTATTAACTCGTATTTATTCATCCTTATCGAGTATACCCATAGGAAAGTCTAAAGTCAAGGCAATACTAGGCTTAAATTGTAAAATTAACCATTTTAGGCTAGCTTTCTCTAATGATTATGGCCATCTGGTGCATGTCATTATAGATTGCCTCAAAGTCATCCATATCCCTATATACCACACCGTCGATAGGGTCATAGACGGTTATACAATTTGCCTTGTAATCATAGCCGGAGATAACTACACAGTGTTCGTTATAGTCCCAGCCGTAAGGATTGCCCTCCTCATCGTAGTGGTAGTAGCCCTTGTTACATGGGCCCATATGGATGGTGGACCAAACCAGAACAGGATAGCCCTGAGAAATATATTCTAAAAGCTCATCAAAGGATGCACCGGTAATATTTTCAGCATAGTGCTTTCCACCATTATCCTGGAGAAAATTATTTGCAGTGATGGTCAGACCTGGTGCGTAAATCCCTCCGCCCACTGATGATGAGTATGGATTTCCGTTGTAGCCCATAACAAAGTTACCGGAATAGATTAGGTAGTTGTCCACAATGTAGGTTTTGTCTAAATCATATCCGTAATAGTTTAAAAGCATGGTAAGGGAAACCGACTCGCAGCCTGCAGGAAGCTCCGGATACTGATATATAATTTCAAGCTGAAGGTCCAATTGATTTTCCGTTGGATCCTCTGTGGCCAGATGTTCTTCCCTTGCTTCAAACTCCTCCAGAAGATGTGTTCCTACACCGGTTATCTCATTCTCTATAGGAGAGTGGATGAGGGAAGTAGTTGTGGCTTCTTCGAAAGATGTAGATTCGGAAACCACATTTTTCTCATTATGATTTAAAGCAAATATAAATATGGTCACTATTAATATTCCAATTATAAAGATTATTATTCCTTTTTTATTCATATAAAACAGTCCTTTCTCATTTAAGGCTTCTCTTTTATTAGGTTAGACTATAAATGTGATAAAAAAGTGACAGCTCAATATATTATAATAATTAAATTCCTACATAATTATACGAAAAATTTGCATCAAGTACAGTAAAATGATATTATTTTTATGTTAGATTTATGAAAGCTGGAAAGGGATATATAAAAAAGATGGAAGCAACTATGGAAAAAAGAGAGAATCCGTTGAGAACTCAGCCTATAAATAAGCTATTGTTACAATTTGCGGTGCCTAGTATGGTGGCAATGATAGTGAGTGCACTATACAATATGGTTGATCAGTTCTTTATAGGAAGGTATGTGGGTGAGCTTGGTAATGCAGCCACAAATATTGCGTTTCCATTGTCTACTATATGTACAGCCATTGCTTTGTTATGCGGTATCGGAGGTGCGTCAGCCTTTAATCTTGCTATGGGTGCAGGAAAAAAGGATGAGGCTGGGTATTACATGGGCAATGCAATCACAACCATGGTGGGAGCAGGAGTGGTTCTTTGCATTATAGTTCAAATTTTCCTTACACCTATACTTACTCTGTTTGGCGCACCTGTTAAGGTCTTGCCATTTGCCCAGGAATATGCAGGAATTACAGCTTTTGGATTTCCATTTCTTATAATAGGTACCGGCGGAGGTCATCTTATGAGAGCAGATGGAAGCCCAAGGATGACCATGATATGTAATATGACAGGAGCAATTATAAATACAGTTCTTGATTATATGTTTGTGGCAGTTATGGATTGGGGTATGAAGGGAGCTGCATGGGCCACTGTTATAGGACAGGTGGTAGCGGCAATTCTGGTATTTGGATATTTTACCAGATGTAAAACAGTTAAGCTTACTATCCGTCATCTTATGCTGAGAGCACGATTCATAGGTAAGGTGTTATCTCTTGGAATGGCTCCCTGTACTAATCAGCTGGCTATGATGGTCGTGCAGATTGTGCTTAATAACTCGTTAAAGTATTATGGAGGACTATCCTCCTTTGGAGAGTCAATACCTATCGCCTGCGTGGGAATTATATCAAAGGTAAGTATGGTGGTGTTCTCCTTTGTAATAGGTATCTCACAGGGATTACAGCCTATAGTAAGCTTCAACTATGGAGCGGAGAATTACGGCAGGGTAAAGAAGGCCTATAAGATGGCAATAGGTGCAAGCTTTGTCATATCCATAATAGCGTTTTTTGTATTTCAGGTATTCCCTAGACAGATTATATCCCTGTTTGGAGAGGGCTCTGAGGAGTATTACAATTTCGCTGTAAGATATTTTAGAGTGTATATGTTCTTTATATGTATAACATTTATACAGCCTATAACCTCTAATTTCTTCACAGCTATAGGAAAGCCTATAAAGGGTGTATTTTTATCCTTGACCAGACAGATACTATTTTTGTTGCCACTTATAATTATTATGCCAAGAATCTTTGGCTTAGATGGTATACTATATGCGGGACCTATAGCGGATTTTCTATCCGTTACAACTGCTGTTGTTATGATTTTGTTGGAGCTTAGGAAACCTGAATATAAGGAGGTAAAAAATGTTTGATGTAATAATAGTAGGTGCGGGAACAGCCGGCCTTTCAGCAGCAATTTACGCTGTTAGAGCAGGAAAGACTGCTTTGGTGCTGGAGCGTAAAACCTATGGTGGACAGATTGTAAATAGTCCCGAGGTGGAGAATTATCCCGGAATCCCTAAGATATCAGGCTTTGAGTTTGCAACTAACCTTTGCAATCAGGCTAAGAATTTAGGGGCGGAGGTGCTCTATGAGGTAGTTGTAGATATTAAGAGAGATGAAGCCGGAGTATTTAAGATAACTACTGAAAATAATGAATATGAATGTAAGACTGTAATTCTGGCCACAGGTGCAAAAAACAGACCCCTTGGTGTGGCAGGCGAGGAGGCTCTTATAGGTGCAGGAATATCCTACTGTGCAACCTGTGACGGTATGTTTTTCAGAGGCAGGGATGTGGCAGTTGTAGGTGGTGGAAATACTGCCTTAGAGGATACATTATTCTTATCTAATTACTGCAATAAGGTTTATCTTATACACAGGCGAGATGAGTTTAGAGGAGAGGAAAAGCAGGTAGCCAAGATAAGAGAAAGGGATAATGTAGAGCTGGTGCTGTCTGCTAAGGTAGTAGAGCTAAAGCATGATGATGTCATAACAGGAGTGGTTGTGGAATCAACCAAGGACGGCTCAGTCAAAGAGCTTAATGTTCAGGGCGTATTTGTGGCTATAGGACAGATGCCGGACAACCAGGCCTTTGCTAAGCTGGTAGACCTTGATGACAAGGGTTATATAATAGCAGGAGAGGATTGTAGGACAGACTGTGAGGGTGTGTTCGTTGCAGGAGACTGCAGAACCAAGAAGGTGAGACAGCTCGCCACAGCGGCAGCTGACGGTGCAGTGGCAGCCCTTGCTGCATGTGAATATATTGATGCACAATAATAGTATAAAATGAAAATTATCAGCATACCTTGTAAAAAGAACTTACGGGGTATGCTTTTTTATGAGAACCTATATTGAAGAACGAGCTATGGCTATAGCATCATATATAATTGATGAGGAGGCGACAGTCAGGCAGGCTGCTAAGAAATTTGGCGTCAGCAAGTCCACAGTGCACAAGGATGTATCTGAGAGACTAATGTACATAAATAAGAATCTGGCCAGGGAGGTCAGAAAGGTTTTAGACGTGAACAAGGCAGAGAGACATATCAGGGGAGGACTGGCAACCAAGGAGAAATATTCCAGGGAAATATAAGAAATATCTTAAAGATTGCACTTGAAAAGATTTCGTATTATAATGTATGGAGATTAACTTTGCCAAGAGGTGCTAAGGATGAAATTTTTACATTTGGCTGATGTACATATCGGTGCTACTCCGGATAAGGGAAAGCCTTGGGGCGGCAGAAGATCCGATGAGATATATGACAGCTTTAAAAATATAATAAAGGTTTGCGAAGAACAGCAGGTGGATTTGCTTCTTATAGCAGGTGATTTGTTTGATGCACCTCCTACTATCCAGCAGCTTAGAGAGCTGGATTATCAGCTGAGACTTATGCAGGGAACTAAGACAGTTCTCATAGCCGGTAACCATGATTATATCGAGGAGGGGTCACCTTGGGAGACCTATAAATTCCAGTCAGACCTGTTTATTATGCCTAGGGATAAGGCGACTAATGTTTACATAGAGGAGCTTAATGTGTGTATAACAGGCTACAGCTATGGTAGGCAGGAGTACACTGAGAGGATATTAGAAAGACTTAAACCTGGAAGAGAGGGTGCATATAACATTCTCTTAGGTCACGGTGGAGATACCACACATATGCCATTTTCTAAGGAAAAGCTTGCCGGCTTAGGCTTTGATTATGTGGCCTTGGGACACATTCATAAGCCTGCCCACATCATAAAGAATAAGATGGCATTTCCAGGCTCCTTAGAGCCACTTGACCACACTGAGACAGGAAGAAGAGGCTACATTATGGGTGAGCTTAGTGGCAGTGGTAACACTGTGATTCAGTGGATACCATGTAACAAGCGTAGCTACGTGAATATGACCCTGGAGCTTAATCCGGACATAGTCAACTCAGAGATTATGGACAATGTGGAGGATGAGATAAGAAGAATCGGTAAGGACAATATCTATAAGATTAATCTTACAGGCTGCGTGGACAGTAATCTGCAGATAAACTTAAGTGGACTTACACGAGAATACTTTATATATGAGATAAATGATAATACCCATCCTAATTATGATATAGAGGAGCTTCTCATGGTAAATGAGAATAACCTTTTGGGTAGATTTATAAAGGCTATGTCAGATAATGAAAGCCTGGAGAAACCGGAGATAAGAGAGCGAGCCTTAAAGTATGGTGTTGAGGCCTTGCTTGGAGTTGGAGATAATTAATGTTTCTGAATAAGTTATTACTTAAGGATTTCGGAAAATTTAATAATAAGGAGATAGAGCTTAAGCCAGGTCTAAATCTTATATATGGTGGCAATGAAGCTGGTAAGACCACTATAAAGGATTTTATAGTAGGTATGTTTTATGGCATAGAAAAGGCCAGAGGACTTAAGGCAAGATTTGATGATTATGAGCTTAGAAAGCCACTTAGTGGAAGAGGCTTTTCCGGAAAGGCTTATATAAAAAAGGATGACAAGTCATACTTTATCGAGAGAAGCTTCTTGAGACATAGTAGAAAGGTTACTATGATGGATGTAGCCTCCGGTAGGGAGGTTAAGCTTAATAATTTCAACAATTTGCAGGGAACCTTATTTGAGTTGGACAAGAACACCTATGAGAATACACTTTGTATAGGTGAGGAGGGTGCTGCTCCGGGACAGAGCTTAGCTTCGGAGATGAGCAATTACCTGTCCAATCTGTCTACCTCTGGTTCAGTGGATATTGATAAGGATAAGGCTATAGCGAGGCTTAAGGAAGAGAAGAAAAAATTCGATACC
Organism: Lachnospiraceae bacterium; assembly: GCA_017463225.1. GTDB lineage: Bacteria > Bacillota > Clostridia > Lachnospirales > Lachnospiraceae > Coprococcus_C. Next base: position 139,648 of record JAFTPO010000014.1, read on the forward strand.
AGAGCTATGAAGCACAGGGTTGATGTCATCGCTCAGGATATATTAGAGTATAAGGGCTTGGATGAGGAGCTTAAGGACATAAGAGAGCAGATATCTAAGGTGGAGCAGGAATTTGCTATGGAGACTGCCCGTAGAAAGAGAGAGGCTCGTAAGCTTATAGAAAGTCAGAGCATCAAGGATGAGGATTCTGAGGAGATTAAGACTGAGGAGACGGTTGAGGGCACTGTTGATAGCAGTGAGAAAGCTGAAGCTCAGAGTGAAGTAGTGGAGGCAGCGGATAAGAATGTAAAAGATGTTGCCACAGATAAAACAGATGCTCAGCCGGAAGAAGAGTCAGAAGACAAGAAGGAACAGCTTAGAAAGAAAGCACTGTTCTTAGATGCGGACTTGGTAAAGGATTATAAGCGAGAGGTACCATTTTGCGATAGGCTGTGGGTAATCCTCTTAACAGGATTATTTGTTGTGGCAGTAATAGCTGCTATGGTTTATATACTTCCATTTGAGAAGAGTGTAAGACAGCTTTTCATTATATGTACTATAATGTTTGTAATTATAACCATAGTGGAGGGTATGTACTCCAAGGGTATGCTAAGTGGTGAGATATATACGCCTACGGAAGAGGAATTCGAGCGTATGATATATGACCTTGAGCGTAAGCAGGAGACCTATGAAGAGGTTGAGATAGATATGTCCTTCGCACAGGAATATTTAGATAAGAAGGCAGAGCTTTTGGCTCAGGAGAAGGAGCTTTTCGCTAAGCAGGAGAAGGTTAGAGAGCTTGAAGAGGAGCTTAAGGTTATGAATGGCAGATTAGATGAGCTTGAAAGAGAGATTCACATAATCAACCTTGCCATAAATACCATCAATGAGGTATCCTCTGAGATTCACGGTGACCTGGGCTTCCTGATAAATGATAACATATCAGATATAGTATCTAAGATAACAGATGGTAAGTATAAGGATGTCCGTATGGATGAGAAGCTTCATATAACAGTTAAGGACGAGGATTCCTATGTGGGCATAGAGTATTTAAGCGCAGGTACCATGGAGCAGATATATCTTGCAGTGAGATTAAGCGTAGCAAGACTTTTGTGCAGGGACAAGATGCCACTTATTATAGATGATATCTTTACTGCCTATGATGAGACAAGGCTGGTAAATACCCTGGACTGTCTTAAGACCATAGACACAGAGCAGATTATACTTATGACCAGCAATCCACACATTGGAGATATGCTGGACGACTTAGATATGGATTACAACTATGTAGAGCTTTAAAGATATAGCATATGATAATTAAATAATTTGTGAGACGGATTTTTCCACTCGTAGTTTAAATTTGAGACTACGGGTGGATTTTTTTGTTTTCGTTTTCTATATATAACCTAAGGCGGAAATTCGCAAAAAATACTTATATGAAATATAGGGGAAAATTTTTGACTGAGTCAATAAGAATCCCATGAACAAATATTAAATTTTAGGAGGTAATTAACATGCAGAGCTTTAATGATACCGTAGTAACAAGATACATAGTAGAGGAAAAGGAGGACAGCTGTCAGATTATAGAGGGTGATGCTAGTAGTCTTCTAAAGCAGGGCTACAAGCCTAGAGATATGTATAGCTCTAAGCAAGAGGCTGTTGCAAGATATGAGCAGCATATGCGCTATGTTCTAAAAGGGCAGGAAATGCGAAGCGAATCATTTCGAGAGAAAATGATTAACAAATGCTTAAAAATGGAGGAGCGTAAACGTAAGAATGTGAAGGGCTATTCACGATTATATATAGTTCCAAACCTAGAGGCCTTAGTAAGACTGGATGAAAACTGGCTTAAGGCATATAGCCGGATATTGGACTATTTAGGTGAAGAGGAAGGCATATTCCCGGAATGTGGCTGGAGGCACTATGAGGGCTATAGCTTTAACTGTGGGTTTCCTTTGATGAGCAGATACATTATAAAGGCTGAGGCCAAAAAGGAGATTATCAGAAAGCTTAAAGAGCGATTTGGTGCAGATATGTTTATAGAGATTAGATTTGTAGATAAGAAAGGAGATTACGATGATGAAGGATATCACTACTTTATGTAATAAGGATACAGATGACAAGAGAGATATGGTGTGGGGAGTTAAGGTTGAGCCTAACTTTGCTGTAAAGATTGACAGGGGACATGCCAATGATCTGTTAAGAAGAGGCTTTAATGAGCTTTATAGTAACTGTTATTTGGCTGAGACACATGCCAGAGAGGTTAGGTCTAAGGTTATGGAGAGCAGGTTCTTTAGTCTTGACCCTGAAAAGGACAGAGCAAGATGCGAAAAGCTGGATGAGGCTTACTGGGTGAAGATACGTAGATACATACCTGGAGAGGGCATACAGCTTCTTCAGCGCAAATGCTGGATTGAGAGGCAGCAGTGTTTAACCGGCATTTACTATAAGCCAGACTTCAAGGCTATGGCGGCAGATAAGCTGGATTGGCAGCTAATTCATATAGAAATCTGCCATATGCTTGAGAATGAACGTTTCCACAGGGAGGGAAGACAAAATAAGCATGAGGATGCCCTCTATGAGAAGGACTATTTTGAGGTATGCCTGAAGCAGCCTAGTATAGGCATGTTTTGCTTCGGAGTTCTAGATTCTGATACTAAGGAGGAGATTATACAACAAATATACCATATAGCCGGTGGTGAGAAGTACATAGAGTCAATTTCCTTTACCCTAGAGGAAAATCCAGCCTACGTGCCGGAGAGTCATGTACGATATTAGTTTATTGCACCTGTTCGCCTATGTGTGAATGGGTGCAATTCCTTATATGAAATATAGGGGAAAATTTACAATCATTTCCTTATATGAAATATAGGGGAAAATTTTCCCCCGAGTGATTATATAGCTGCAGCAAAAATCACAATTAACATACAATATTTAATTTAAGTAAAGGAGAACAATACTATGAATAATAATGTTTATTTAGACCCTGTTGCTATGAGCAACAACATTAAGAACCTCTGCGAGAGCAGAAACATCACAGCAACCAAGCTTCACAACGCCTTAGGTGATGTGTCAGTTCAGGGCTGCCACAAGTGGCTTAGAGGTGATGGCAGTATACCATCACTTGATAACCTGGTGAGAATCGCTCACTACTTGGATGTGAGCTTAGATGAGCTTGTTGCTATAACCAGGTATTAGAGCTAATTGCTCTAATACCTGCCCTTAGGGGCAGATAAAATAACAATTAACAAAAATTATAAAAGAATAAAGGAGATAAAAACTATGACAAATTATATTACAACAAATTCAAACAATTACAGTAACTATAACGATTTAATGGAGGATAGATTTATGAATAACAGAGTACAGGAGATTAAGAATTCACTTACTGCATTTAGTCAGGATAAGTATAGAAAGAAGGATATGAAGGACGAGTACATTAAGCTTCAGCGTCAGGTGGTAGGTCTTGTTATGGGCCAGGAGGCAGCGCAGGATAACAGCATCAATGTAAGAAAAGTTTCAGAGGTAATCAAGGAGACTTGCGCCCACAATGACAAGGTAGATCCAAAGCTTATGTACAAGACCTTACATCATCTAAAGAAGCTTTCTAATGCTATAGCAGGAGAGATACGTGGACTTCATGGAGAGACTATTGTAACAGCCTTTATAGACAATATAGATTGCAACAAGCTTATGCTTAAGGGTATTGAGCTTGAAAGTGAGGGTATCAGAACCGAGATAGACAATCTGGTAATTACCAAGCGAGGAGCTTTCATCGTAGAGGTGAAGAACGTATCCGGCGAGGTAATTATAGATGAGGATGGAAGTCTGAGAAAGAAGAGTGCCGTGGATGGTACATTTGTTGGTGAGGGCAATATCTATGAGAAGATGGTTGTGAAGGAGGCTTTAGTGAAGAAGGCTATAAAGGCAGCTTTAAGCAAGGAGGTAAGAGTATCTCATATAGTTGTGTTCACAGACCACAGTGTCCAGATTACAAATAACTGTGAGTACATAAATGTCCGCGACTTATCTGAGCTTCAGGAGATCATAATGGATACCACTGTTAAGAAGATATACACCGAGCATGACATGGAAAAGATAGTGGATAGTGTAAAGTCTATGGAGAATTACGGCTATTATGCCCCAAACATAGAGGCGTCTAAGCTTAAGAATAATTTGGCTACCCTTATGGTGACACTTGCGCAGGATCAGATTGAAGAAGAGGACAACAAAAGCTTCGGTATGGCAGAGCCTGTAGTTGTAGGCAATCAGAACAAGAAAGTAAAGATGAAGTACAAAATCATCATGGGTGTAGCTAATTGGCTTATGGATATGGTGCCGGATGATATGGCATCGTAGATTCTAATATAGATGAGGAATTTCCCTTATATGAAATATAGGGGAAAATTCCTTAAGGAGGTGATTTATGACTAAGAGATAAGACCAATATAATCTATGACAATATAACTAATTTTTATAATATAGGAGGATATAAATATGAGTAACAATACAATTAATAATAACAATATTTTAAATAATAAGGAGGACAAGAATATGAATAAGAATAACAAGTCAGGATTTTATGGTGTGGTAGCACTGGTTGCCATGTGCCTTATGGCATTTGTAGCAGGTGCTGTGGTTGGAAACTGGAGAGACTCCCGCAGGGAGGATAAGAAGGATGTAGCCCAGAATGGAGACAATATGGGACACATAGAGACCAAGCTTACATACGTGGACAGCCAGGGTAACGATTACGGCTTAGACGCAGATATCGTGATGCAGGACGGAAAGGAGTGTGTAGTAGTAGGTGGTGAGTACATACCTGTAGCCAAGAAGCAAATCGCAGTATTTGTGGAAGGTACACCTGAGAACAGTGAGTATGCTGATTCTGACCAGGA
>JAFTPO010000015.1 GCA_017463225.1 Lachnospiraceae bacterium
TAATGCACTGGCAAATGCAGTAGAGAGAGATGACATGGATACATTTATGTCCTTAGATGGTATGGAATGTTGTGAGTGTGGATGTTGCTCATATGTTTGTCCTGCCAAGAGACATTTGACACAGACTATAGCCGGTGCAAGAAAGCTGGTTCTTGCAAGCCGTAAGAAATAAGAGGAGGAAAGATAGATGGAAGATATGAAATTAAAAATATCCGCTTCTCCTCACGTGAGAAGTAAAGCAACCACATCTGACATTATGTTTGATGTTATTCTTGCTTTAGTTCCTGCCACAGCCTTCGGCGTGTACCAGTTTGGCTTTTCAGCAGGAGTTTTGGTTGCAGTTTGTATAATTACTGCAGTTTTAGCTGAGATGATATATCAGAAGGCTATGCACAAGAAGGTTACTGTAGGTGATTACTCAGCAGTGGTAACAGGTTTGTTGCTTGCTCTTAACCTGCCACCTACCCTCCCTTGGTGGATGGCTATGTTAGGAACAATATTTGCCATAATTGTGGTAAAACAGTTATTTGGAGGCCTGGGACAGAATTTTATGAACCCAGCCCTTGCCGGAAGATGCTTTTTGGTGCTTTCCTTCGGCTCATATATGACTAACTTTGTATTAGATGGTGTAACACAGGCTACGCCACTTGCAAATCTTAGAAATGGTTTAAATGTTAATATCAAGGATATGTTCTTTGGATATACAGCAGGTACTATAGGAGAGACTTCAACCCTTGCACTTTTAATAGGTGCCGCATATCTCCTTATTAAGAGAGTTATCAGTCCAAAGATTCCACTTATATACATTGGAACTCTTGCAATCTGTGTTGCAATTTATGCAGCAACAAAGGATTACGATGTAGTTGAGTATACTCTTGCACATCTTTGCGGTGGCGGACTTATGCTTGGTGCATGGTTTATGGCAACTGACTATGTAACTTCGCCGATTACAGCAAGCGGTAAGGTTTTATTCGGTATAATACTTGGATTGCTTACTTTTGTGCTTAGAATATTTGGTGGTACCCCAGAGGGTGTATCCTATGCAATTATTATTTCTAACCTTCTTGTTCCACTTATAGAAAAGGTTACAGCTCCTAAGTCCTTTGGTTATGGCGCAGACACAATAAAGGAAGAGAAGAAGGCTAAGAAGGCTGAAGAAAAGGCTACTAAGAAATCAGAACAAAACGCGGATGCAGCTGAGGAAGATAAGGCTGAGACAAAGCCGTCTAAGTTCGACGTTAAGGGCTTTGTAAATGCTATAGTGGTTCTCTCGGTAATTTCAGTAGTTATGGGAGCTGCCCTTGCAGTTGTTAATAACGTGACTAAGGAGCCTATTGCTAAGACTAAGCAGGAAGCAAAGGAGGCTGCCAGCAAGAAGGTATATCCTACAGCAGCCAATATTGCTACAAGCGATAAGGTAGATTATGAGGCTATTAATGAAGTAGTTCATCAGCTTGGATATTCATCGGTTGATATAGATGAGTTAGCTGTTGCTCTTGATTCATCAGGCGCTCAGCTTGGTTATGTTGTTACAGCAACTACATCAGAGGGCTATGGTGGAGATATTCAGATAATTATAGGTGTTAGCGTAGATGGAACTGTTCAGGGATTAGACTTCCTTGTGTTAAATGAGACTGTTGGCTTTGGTCTTAATGCAAAGGAACCTGAATTTATAGATCAGTTTGTTGGTCAGCAGGTCCTAACCTTTGAGTACACTAAGACCGGTGCTAGCGGTGAAGGTCAGGTAGATGCGATCTCTGGTGCTACAATCACCACATCAGCAGTAGTGGATGCAATCAATGCATCTGTAATGATTGTTAACTTGTTAGGAGGTGTGGAGTAATGGGTAAATTAACAGAGAGATTATACAACGGTATAGTCAAGGAGAATCCAACCTTCGTTCAGATGCTTGGTATGTGTCCAACTCTTGCGGTTACTACATCAGCTATTAACGGTATAGGAATGGGTCTTGCAACCACAGTAATCCTTACACTTAGTAACCTGTTTATATCATTGCTTAGAAAGGTGATTCCTGACAAGGTTAGAATACCGGCGTATATAGTTATAATTGCTTCATTTGTTACTATAGTTCAGTTTGTAATGGAGGCATTTGTTCCAAGCCTTTATGCAAGTCTAGGATTATTTATACCTCTTATAGTAGTTAACTGTATTATCTTAGGTCGTGCAGAGGCATATGCTTCAAAGAACAAGCCACTTCCATCAATATTTGACGGAATAGGTATGGGACTTGGATTTACAGTTGGACTTACATGTATTGCTATGGTTAGAGAGCTTCTTGGAAGTGGTAGCGTATTTGGTTTTGAATTGTTTTCAACTCCGATATCAATATTCATAAATCCACCGGGAGCATTCTTAGTTCTTGCATTCCTGATAGCATTTCTTAACTACAGAAATATCAAGAAGGCTAAGAAGGCTGGGGAGAAGCCTGAGCTTTGTAAGCTTGCTGACTGTGCAAACTGTCAGAATCATGCCTGTGCAGGTAAGATAGGAAAGGAGGACTAAACTATGAATGTTATATTATTTGCTATATCAGCAGCATTAGTAAGCAACGTAGTACTTAGCCAGTTTATGGGTATATGTCCTTTCCTTGGGGTGTCTAAGAAAGTAAGTACTGCAGCAGGTATGGGAGCAGCGGTTATGTTTGTTATGACTATAGCGTCAGCTGTTACCAGTGCTATTTACTATTATATTTTAGTTCCATTTGAGTTAGCGTATTTAAACACTATCGTGTTTATACTTGTTATCGCAGCATTAGTTCAGTTTGTAGAGATGCTTCTAAAGAAGATGGTTCCAAGTCTTTATCAAGCCCTTGGTGTGTATCTTCCACTTATTACAACAAACTGTGCGGTGCTTGGTATCGCCTTAGTTAATGTTCAGAAGGAATTAAGTGTTTTGATGAGTACCTTAAACGGATTATTCTCGGCATTAGGATTTGCCATAGCGATTATAATTCTTGCAGGTATCAGAGAAAAAATTGAGGCAAATGATGTTCCTGAAAGCTTTAAGGGAGCTCCTATTGTTCTTATAACAGCAGGACTTATGGCTATGGCTTTCATGGGATTAGCAGGCATGATATAAGGAGGAGAGAAGATGGATGTAATGTCAATTGTAATTGCAGCAGTTGTAATTGGTGCGGTTGGTATTCTTGCAGCTGTTCTCCTTGGAATAGCCAGCGAGAAGTTTAAAGTAGAGGTAGATGAGAAGGAGGTTGCCGTTAGAGAGGCACTTCCTGGAAATAATTGTGGTGGCTGTGGTTTTCCTGGCTGTGATGGCCTGGCAGCAGCTATTGCAAAGGGTGAAGCAAGACCAGATGCATGTCCGGTCGGAGGTGAGGAAGTTGCAAATAAGATTGCAGCTATCGTAGGTGGTGAGGTATCTGCAGTTAAGCAGGTTGCATTTGTAAAATGCGCCGGTAACTGTGAGAAGGCTAAGGATGCTTACGAATATGTTGGTCCACAGGATTGTAGGATAGCGTCAAATGCACCAGGTGCCGGCCCTAAGGCTTGTTCCTATGGATGTATGGGCTATGGCTCTTGTGTTAAGGCATGTCAGTTTGGCGCTATTTCAATAGTTGATGGAATTGCAGTAGTTGATAAGGATAAATGTAAATCCTGTGGTATGTGTGTGGCAGCTTGCCCTAGAAATATCATCGAGATGATACCATACGATGCAGCTGCAGTAGTAAAGTGTAATTCCAGGGATTTTGGCAAGGATGTTAAGGCATCATGCTCAGTTGGATGTATAGGCTGTGGAATATGTGCTAAGAACTGTCCTGAGGGAGCTATCAGTGTAGAGAACTTCCTAGCTAAGGTGGATTATAGCAAGTGTACCGGTTGTGGAACCTGTAAGGAAAAATGTCCGGTCAAGGTAATAGAGTAAAAATATTGTCATTTGATATGGGAGAGAGAATGATGAGAGAATATGTTATAATAGCAGATTCAACTAACGATATGCCACCAGAGTTTGCGGTGGAGAATAATATTGATATTGTGAAAATTATCTATCAGCTAGATGATGAAGTATACGGTATCGACAGACAGCTTTCCATGAAAGAATTTTATGATGGTATGAGAGCTGGCAAGATGACTAAGACAGCGGCGCCAAACATACATCAGATAAAAGAGCATTTTGAAAGATGGGCTAAGGAAGGCAAGGATATCTTGTTTATGTGTCTTTCTTCAGGAATAAGCAGTACTGTTAACAATGCATTTATAGCCAGAGATGAGGTTGCAGAGGAGTATCCTGATGTGGATATATGCGTTATGGATTCAATCTGCTGCGCTGGAGGACAGGGAATGCTTTTATACCATGCTGTAAATAACAAAAAGAATGGTATGTCTGCCCGTGAGAATATGGAAAGCTTAGAGAGAATCAAGCATCATATTATTCAGAAATTTACTGTGGATGATTTGAGTTATCTTCAAAGAGGTGGAAGAATATCTAAGGCGGCAGCTGCCATAGGAACAGTTATTAATCTTAAGCCTCTTCTTCATGTTGATGCAGAGGGAAAACTTGGAGCTGAGCAGAAGATTAGGGGTAGAAAGAAAGCCTTAAACCAGTTAATCGAGAACATGGGACCGGCTATGGGAAGCTATATTGACAAGCAGGAGATGATTCTTGTGTGTCACGGTGATTGCGATGATGATGTGGATTATTGTATTAAGCTGATTGAAGAAAAATATAAGCCTAAACAGATAATCAAAAGCTATATATCACCAACTATTGGAGCCCATACAGGCCCGGGTGGTTTAGCAATATTCTTTATGGGTGACGTTAGATAAGCTGCCTGAATATACTAGATAATAAAAAGCAAAAGGCAATAATATGCGATTTCTGGAGTTAAGGGAAAAAGAAGTAATTAACTGTAAGGATTGCAAGAGATTAGGTTGTGTGGCTGATATAGAATTCGACCCCTGTACTGGGAGGTTGATAGCCATAGTGGTTCCGAGTCCGGGAAAGCTGTTTTCCTGTTTTGGAACCTGTACAGAATATTATATACGCTTTCCTAATATTGTTCGCATCGGCCCCGATATAGTGTTGGTGGATATAGATGCCTGCGATATAAGAAAGGTAGAGGATAAAAATAACAAGTGACCAGATAGGAGATAAGAAAATATGAAGTGTCCATTTTGTAGTGATGATAATACAAGAGTAATTGACTCAAGACCGGCAGATGACAATTCTGCTATCAGAAGAAGACGTCAGTGCGATGAGTGTGGCAAGAGATTTACCACTTATGAGAAGGTAGAGTCTATTCCTCTTATAGTTATTAAGAAGGATAAGATAAGAGAGCCTTATGACAGATCTAAGATTGAAGCAGGTGTGCTTCGTTCATGTCATAAGAGACCTGTATCAGTTGAGCAGATAGAGACCTGTATAGATAATATCGAGAACAAGGTATTTAATATGGAGGTTAAGGAGATCGATAGTAAGAAAATCGGCGAGATTGTTATGGATGAGATTAAGGAGCTTGATCAGGTAGCTTACGTTAGATTTGCATCTGTGTATAGAGAGTTTAAGGATGTAAATACATTTATGAGTGAGCTTAAGAAGCTTCTGGATAACAAATAGGAGTAAGCTATGTTAGAAAGCTATATTAATCTGATAAAGGGTGGAGAGGGAGAAATCGTTGAGAAAAAATCCCGATTCATAGGACAGATTGAAGTTGTGAAAACTGAAGAGGAGGCCTATGCCTTTATCGAGAAGATTAAGAAAAAGCATTACGATGCAAGACACAATTGCTTTGCATTTTCCATAGGTGAGGATATGCCTTTGCAGAGATTTTCTGATGACGGTGAGCCACAGGGTACAGCCGGAAAGCCTATACTGGAGGTTATAAATGGCTCAGGCATACACAATATATGCATTGTTGTTACCAGATATTTTGGAGGAACCCTGCTTGGTACAGGAGGCTTGGTTAGAGCCTATACAGATGCTTCTAAGGAGGCTCTAAAGTACTGTGAGACTAAGCTGATGCAAAGACTTATTCCTGTGGATATAGCAACAAACTATACTGATATGGGTAAGATTCAGTATATCCTAAACACTGCTGGTGTAAATATTACGGACACTGTATTTACCGATGAGGTGCTTATAAAGGTTGAGCTGCCTTTTGATACCCATGCTAAGCTGATAAATGATATCACTGAGGATACAGGGGCCAGGGCAAAGCTTACCATATATGATGAGATATTTGGATAATAAAAATACCACCTGCTAATAAGCGGGTGGTATTCTTATTTATATGATTGTTTTAATGAATACTCCTATAAGTGCGACAAGCATAATAAGTGGTAAAAGCTTCTCTAGATGGGAGCTTTTTTTGATGATAAGGGATAGTAGTATAACTAGTAGGTAGCATATTGCTGAAACTATTAAAACAAATATAGGATACAACAGCTTTTCGTAACTTATGGCCATACTAAGCATACCGATTATTGTAATTGGTACAAGTGCTGTAAAAATAGATATTGCCTTTACCTGTGATAGCTCCCTATCTGGAAGGGCTACATATATTTTTCTTTCTCTATCATGAAGGTGAAGTAAAAGTCCTAAAAGAGCGGAGAATAGGATTAGAATACTTACTATCTCCATTATAGGAAGCTTGATGTGATACACCATATTCTCGAAAGTGAATTCACCGCTGGTGGTATCCGCAATGGTGAAGACATCCTGGCTGTTTCTGTAATACTCAAGACCTTCAGCAAGTTCCCTGTTAAAGCTAGGAGTACTGACTGAATATAGCAGCAAATCCTGTGCGCACACACTTAGGATAGATGAAAAGACAGTTTCATTAATCACACTGTAAAATGTTGAAGATGGTGTGATATAAAGCTTCATAGGATTCTCCCAGGCAGAGCCCTCTACATAGCTTTGGAAGAAGCCCTCAGGAATAACGTATCCGCATTGAGCGTATCCGGAGCCTACATCCTTGGTTAGCTCTTCCTCTGAATCCACAGTATAGAAGGTGTAGATGGAGTTTAAGTCTTCAAGCTGTTCTACCAATTCCTCATAGTGTCCGCTGGTATCCTCACTGTACATAGCAACTTTGATATCAGCGCTGGTATTCCTTGCGGGAAGAAGCTGGTATATAGCTGTTATAGCTATGATGAGAAGAAGTAGACAAAGATACATCTTCTTAGATAATATTCTTTTTTCTAATGCTATAAATCTATTGGTTAGCTTCATAGTTACCTCTGTATCAATAATTTAAATTAAAACCCGAAAAGTGCAGCTGAAATATTTTCTATAAGAAAATGTCCCGGTGTAAGCTGGGATAAATCCTGTATTATGCTTGGAAGCATAGCACTTGGAATTATGCCACCGCCTATGTACGCTATAGCGATTCCCACAAGAAGAGTAGTCATATTAGCCGCGAAAATGCTTCTGGTTAACACTGCCACCAGTGATATGATAAATCCTATAATTAACAGCGAAGGAATTATCTTAATAAGACCTAGTGGATTAAAGCTTTTGTTAATAATGCTAATTCCTATAAAGCAAGGAATAAAGCTTATATATAGTCCGGCTAAACAGCTGATTAGATTGCTGATAAGTATGTGAAGGTTTCCCAAATTAAAGGTGTCAAGCTTTACCCTAAGGGCCTTGTTATAGCCCTGTAAATGTGGCATCAACACGAAACTCATAAATATAAGTGTAAGCATAACTGCTGATGCAAGATAGTGCTGAAGCAGTGAAGCCTGTCCCTGCATTGAAGCGTCCTCTATTTCAAAGAATGAATCTTTATTCAGAGATCTGTCAAGGAAGGTAAGGTTTACCGTAGTTCTTAGCGCCTTTCGTTCCTCATCAGACAGGTTATTATTTCTAGCTGTATCCAAGGTACTGTATACAGATGACTGAGCCAGTCCCAGATATTTTGCATAGGACATAAACATCTCATTTGCTATATAAGAAGTTACCGAAGAATTATCCCAAACTACTATCTCTAAAGGGGTGTTAGTGCCATTCATAATGCTGGAGATGAATTTCTCAGGGACTATGATAAAGTAGAGAATCTCTTCCTGTTCTAATAACTCGTATCCGGCTTCAATGGTAGGTACCTGGATTAGGGTAGCTGTACTCTTCATACTTTCCATATCCTGAAGCATAGTTATACCCATATTATTCATATCTTCCTTGCCATCCTCAGGAAGGTAGTAGCCTATGCCAATGATTTCCTTTGTGCCGGTTTTATACATATTTTTTGCTAAAACTCCTCCGGCCATACCGCAGATTGTAGCGATAATCAAGGTTGCTATAATGATGGATAATATATAATTTTTAAGTCGTTTAAGGTCAGCAAATATAAGATGACCCATAAGCTTAATTCTTGTCAATTTTATATTCCTTTATGATTTTCTTAACATATCTATGTAGCTGATTCCTGATGCTGCAAGCTCCTTAGTATCGATAAGGGCTCCATCCTTAAGAAGATAAACCTTGTTACAGAAATTGAAGATTTCCTCCTCGTGAGAAGCGATTATGATGCTACCGCCATTTTGAAGAAACGCGCCCATATAGCGTAGTATATCCTGCTTTGCCAGTAAATCCAAAGCTGCAAATGGCTCGTCCAACAAAAGCACCTGAGGACAGTTTATCAAAACTGATGCCAGACTGACTCTTTTCTTCATACCACCTGACATTGATTTGACAGGAGTGTCTAAGAAGTCTGATATTCCCAGCTCGCTTAGTGGTGGAAGAGAAAGTGCCATAGCAATCTGAGAACGATTAAAATCAGTCCACATTCTAATATTGTCTACCGGCTTAAGCTCGTCAAAGAGCGGGTTCTCCTGAGGAACGTAGCCTAGCTTAATCTCGCTGTTGGCAGGATGAAGCTTTGCTATGCAGCTTAAGAGAGTCGACTTACCGGAACCATTTATTCCAAGTATGCCTATAGCTTCTCCCGGTGCCACTTCTATGGAGATATCCTTAAGGATTTCTTTTTTGCCATAGCTTTTTGATATATTCTCTATCTTAAACATTGTCATATCACCTCCGTTTAGAGCCTTGTAAAACTAAAATATAAGATAACATTTTTATGTGTAAAGCACAAGCAAAACAGCTGAATATTACACCCTGTAAAATTGTCGAAAATAATAGACTTTGAGATAAAACTTTGCTATAATTTAGTAGAATATAGATTTTACCAAAGGAGAGTCTAAATATGAACGGAGCCAGATTAGCCAAGAAGAACGCCCTAGCAGTGAAGATAATGGTTGCAGTTGCTGTGGCGAAGATTATTTCTATGATTATAAATGTTAAGAATCAGGAGTGTTTTGTCTTATTCTTGATTTTATTTATATTGTTTATTGCAGGTAATATAGCCTTTAATATTATCAATGACAGAAGCGAGCTTACTAAGTTTATATCGATTTCCATCTTTGGACTTATAACAGCTATCAATGTTATGGTCAGCAAGGAAATTATAGATGTAATTCCACTGTTTGTATGTATGGGTATGTGTATCCTGTATATGGATAGTTTTCATACTAAGGTGACCTGTGGTGTATCTACATTGGGTATACTTGTGGGTACTATAGCTAACATTGCAGGTAATGGTTTCGTTGCATCGGCACTTTGGATAGAGCTTTTGCTTTTGGCAGTTGTATTTACATTGGGACTCTTGTGGGCTACAGATATAACTCTTAGAGAGCAGGAGACAGATAAGCAGGAGATTGAGTACCATGTTATGTATCAGGAGGAGATAACTGGTAACATGGTTAAGGTAGTAGACAGTGGAAACGCTCATATCGAGCAGCTTCAGTCCATGCTTGATAACTTCCAGTCAGCTACTGCTGAAGTTACAAAATCTGTTGATGCCATATCCTTTGGAGTTACAGAGTCAGCTGAAAATATGGAGAATTCAACCTCTATGACTCAGCAGATTCAGGATATAATTGATAACCTTATAGACGTTAAGGACAATACAGTCGATTCCACTGACAAGGCAGTTGAGGCCGTTGAGACCGGTATGGAGATTATTAGTGGTCTTAAGGAGAAGTCAGAGGATATTAACGTAGCAAATGAGAATGTTACCAGAGTATCAGAGGAGCTGTGTGAGAAGATTGCATCAGCTGAGGAGATTACTCGTATCATATATAACATTTCCACACAGACAAACCTTCTTGCACTTAATGCATCTATAGAGGCTGCTCGTGCGGGTGAGGCAGGACGTGGATTTGCAGTAGTTGCCAACGAGATTAGAAAGCTGGCAGATGATACAAGAAGCTCCATTGACAGTATTACAGAGCTTCTTAAGGGAGTAACAGATCTTGCTAATCACACCTCAGAGCTTGTAGGAAAGAGTGTACAGGCCGTAGAGGAGCAGTCAAAGTATATTGATGCAGCAGATACATCATTCCAGAGCATATCAGATATGGTAAATGCATTGGATAACAATATGAAGCAGTTAGATAAGCTTAGTGGAACTCTTGATGCATCTAACAACTCAATCATCGATGGTCTTGCTAACCAGCAGGCTGCAAGTGAGGAGATTGCTGCTAATGCACAGTCATCAGCAGACCTTTGTCAGACAAACTTAGAAGAGTTAACTAACGTTATTAATGAGCTTGATCAGATAGCTAAGATTATAGGTAGCCTTAAGAATGGTGATTTAGATGAGATTAATCAGATGCTAGAAGAGACTCAGATAGAAAATGAGGATGAGGACGCAGATACTACTGATTACTCAGAGTACTTCTCAGATGATGAGGATGAGGAGTATCAGGAGGAAGTAGAGACAGACGAGGAATCAGATGAGCTTCCTGAGGATGAAGAAGTAGAGGAATACACTGAGGAAGGCTTCTCAGATGAGGAAGAGGAAGAAGAGTATTCTGAAGAAATGGAAGAAGATTATTCAGAGTATGCTGAAGAGCAGGAGTATGATGAGGCTGAGTATACAGATGACGCTGAGGCAGAGGAATATGCTGAGGAGTCTGAGTATTCAGATATAGCAGAAGAAGAGTATGTTGAAGCTACAGAAGAAGAGTATGTAGAGGATGCAGAAGAGGAGTACGCAGAAGCTACAGAAGAAGAGTATGTAGAGGATGCAGAAGAAGAGTACGCAGAAGCTGCAGAAGAAGAGTATGTGGAGGATGCAGAAGAAGAGTACGCAGAAACTACAGAAGAAGAGTATGTAGAGGATGCAGAAGAGGAGTACGCAGAAGCTACAGAAGATGAGTATGTAGAAGATGCAGAAGAGGAGTACGCAGAAGCTACAGAAGATGAGTATGTAGAAGATGCTGACGAGGAAGACGAATAATATACATAAGAGAAGGCTGTCGTGTAAAGCGACAGCCTTTTTTAATAGTCTTCTTCTATAACCTGAAATTCCAGATAGTCAAATTCTATGGTTTCAATAAAACTATCCTGAGTGAATCTTGTTTTTGCATGGCATATGAATTCCTTCTTGTTAAGGTCAAGCCAAATTGGAACTGCCAGGTCTAATTTATTGCAGATTTCCTCTAAGCCCATATATACCTTCTTAGTTCTATTTAAAGTATAATCCTCTATGCAGGCAACGTGGTCGGCAGTTGTTTTATTGTTCTTTATGGTTTTGCCCCATACTCGAAACATGAATTGTCTCCTTTACAGTTAATCAGTAGATTAATTATAAGAATAATTTATATAAAATGCAATGTGATTTTTTAGTTATAAAATGGGAAATATATGTAGAATAAAAAACTTTATTGTGTTAAAATACCCTAAGTGTGCGCAGGTGATAAGATTTATACCTGCAAAGAAAAATGAGTTATTAGTAGAAAAGTGGTGATAATATATGTATAAGCTTATAACTACAGATGGAAGTGCAAAAAGAGGTGAGTTTCATACTCCTCATGGAGTGATACAAACTCCTGTATTTATGAATGTAGGAACAGTGGCAGCCATAAAGGGTGCGGTGTCTACAGAGGATTTAGAGGGCATAGGTACATTGGTGGAGCTGTCTAACACCTATCATCTTCACGTTAGACCTGGAGATAAGCTGATAAAACAGATGGGTGGTCTGCACAAATTTATGTCATGGGACAAGCCTATACTTACGGATTCAGGTGGATTCCAGGTGTTTTCCTTAGCCGGCCTTAGAAAGATTAAGGAGGAGGGCGTATATTTCAACTCTCACATAGATGGTCGTAAGATATTTATGGGACCAGAGGAGAGTATGCAGATACAGTCTAATCTGGCATCTACCATAGCTATGGCATTTGATGAATGTCCACCGGCAACAGCGGATAGAAACTACATCCAGCCTTCTGTTGATAGAACCACTCGCTGGTTACAGCGCTGTAAGGATGAGATGGCTAGATTAAATTCCCTTGAGGATACCATAAATAAGCAGCAAATGCTGTTTGGTATCAATCAGGGTGGTATATTTGAGGATATAAGAATAGAACACGCCAAGGTAATATCCGAGATGGATTTAGATGGATATGCCATAGGCGGTCTGGCTGTAGGTGAAAGCCACGAGGATATGTACAGAATAATTGAGGCTACAGTGCCATATCTTCCACAAAATAAGCCAACATACCTTATGGGTGTTGGAACACCGGCCAACATACTTGAAGCAGTTGAGAGAGGTGTGGATTTCTTCGACTGTGTATACCCATCTAGAAATGGACGTCATGGTCATGTTTATACTAATCAGGGCAAGCTGAATCTCTTTAATCAAAAGTATGAGACTGACGACAGACCTATAGAGGAGGGCTGTGGATGTCCGGCATGTAAGAGATATTCAAGAGCTTACATTAGACATTTGCTAAAGGCTAAAGAGATGCTTGGTATGAGATTTTGTGTATTGCATAATTTGTATTTTTATAATAATATGATGAAGGAGATTCGAGAGGCTATAGAGGAGCATCGCTTCTTGGAGTATAAGCGCAAGAAGCTAGAAGGCTTTAAGGGCTAATATATAAAAGCGAAATACGATATGTAATAATATCGAAGAAAAATATTTAGGAGGAAATGATATGTTATTAGAGGCAGCAGCAGGTGCAGGAGCTACAGCAGGTGGTGGAATTTTAAGTATGGTATTACTTATAGGATTTTGGATTATCCTTTTCTACTTTATGATTATAAAGCCACAGAAGAAGCAGCAGAAGGCTAAGGAAGAGCTTTACAGCGCTATGGAGCCAGGTGACAGCATTATGACTACAAGTGGTTTCTACGGAACTATTCTTGATATCGATGACACTACAGTAATCGTAGAGTTCGGTAACAACAAGAACTGTAGAATTCCTATGCATAAGAGCGCTATCGCTGAGGTTGAGAAGGCTGGTTCAGCAGTAGTTAAGGACGACGACGCTGAGTAATGTAAGAATTAGCATATATGTGTGCGCAAAGACCATATAAATACATATGGTCTTTTTCTTTTGAAAAAAATTATCAAAAAAAGGTAGACTATTTCGTCGCTTTATGAGAAAATATATGCGATGATGTTCTAGCATTAGAGGAACATCCCATAAGATAATATATACATTTGAAAGGAGTCTCAAAATGATTTATTCACATGAAGTAGAGAACATGTGCCCAGTTGCTCAGGGTGTAAACCATGGTTGTGCACCAATCCCTGAGGAAGCAAAGTGGGTAAAGGCAAAAGAAGTAAAGGATATTTCTGGTTTAACACATGGTGTAGGCTGGTGTGCTCCACAGCAGGGTGCTTGTAAGCTTACTCTTAACGTTAAGGAAGGTATTATACAGGAAGCATTAGTAGAGACTATCGGTTGTTCAGGTATGACTCACTCAGCTGCTATGGCATCTGAGATTCTTCCAGGTAGAACAGTTATGGAAGCTCTTAACACAGACCTTGTTTGTGACGCTATTAACACAGCTATGAGAGAGTTATTCTTACAGATCGTTTACGGACGTACTCAGAGTGCATTCTCAGAGGACGGTCTTCCAATCGGAGCTGGTCTTGAGGATCTTGGTAAGGGTCTTCGTTCACAGGTTGGTACTATGTATGGTACTCTTAAGAAGGGACCTCGTTACCTTGAGATGGCTGAGGGTTATGTTACTGGAATCGCTCTTGATGCTGATGATCAGATTATTGGTTACCAGTTCGTTAGTCTTGGAAAGATGACTGACTTTATCAAGAAGGGTGACGATCCTAACACAGCTTGGGAGAAGGCTAAGGGACAGTATGGTCGTGTTGCAGATGCAGTTAAGATCATCGATCCAAGAGAGCAGTAGGAGGTAAGTGAAGATGGCATTATTTGAATCATATGAGAGAAGAATTAAGCAGATCGAGGCTAAGCTTGCTGAGTATGGTATCAGCTCTATAGAGGAAGCTGAGAAGATTACTAAGGACGCAGGTCTTGATGTATATAAGCAGGTTGAAGGCATTCAGCCAATTTGTTTCGAGAACGCAAAGTGGGCTTACGTAGTAGGTGCTGCTATCGCTATTAAGAAGGGCTGTAGAAAGGCAGCAGACGCTGCTGCAGCTATCGGTGAGGGACTTCAGTCATTCTGTATCCCTGGTTCTGTTGCAGATACTAGAAAGGTTGGTCTTGGACATGGTAACCTCGGTAAGATGTTACTTGAGGAGGAGACTAAGTGTTTCGCTTTCTTAGCTGGTCACGAGTCATTCGCAGCAGCTGAGGGTGCTATCGGTATCGCAGAGAAGGCTAACAAGGTTCGTAAGGAGCCACTTAGAGTTATCCTTAACGGTCTCGGTAAGGACGCAGCTCAGATCATCGCTCGTATCAACGGATTTACATTCGTAGAGACTGAGTATGATCCATATACAAACACTGTAAAGGAAGTATTCAGAAAGTCATATTCTGAGGGTCTTCGTGCAAAGGTTAACTGCTACGGCGCTAACGACGTTTGCGAAGGTGTTGCAATCATGCACAAGGAGGGTGTTGACGTATCAATCACTGGTAACTCAACTAACCCAACAAGATTCCAGCATCCAGTAGCTGGTACTTACAAGAAGGAGTGCCTCGAGCAGGGCAAGAAGTATTTCTCAGTTGCATCAGGTGGTGGTACTGGTAGAACACTTCACCCAGATAACATGGCAGCAGGTCCTGCTTCATACGGTATGACAGATACTTTAGGACGTATGCATTCAGATGCACAGTTCGCTGGTTCTTCATCAGTTCCTGCACACGTTGAGATGATGGGTCTTATCGGTGCTGGTAACAACCCTATGGTTGGTATGACTGTTGCAGTTGCAGTTTCTATCGAGGAAGCTGCTACAGCTGGTAAGTTCTAGGACTATATAAATATTAAGTTATTTAAGAACCCTCTGAAATTCTATTTCGGAGGGTTTTTTGTTCGATAGGATGATAAAATAAAACCCCTTCAATTTGAACCGACCCCCAAAAGTTAGACCTAAAAATCTAACAATTGGGAGGTCGGTTTTTTATGGCAAAATATTCATTTGAATTTAAAAAGCAAATGGTTCTTGAATATTTATCTCGTGGAGGAGGCTCTAACTTTTTAGCAA
>JAFTPO010000075.1 GCA_017463225.1 Lachnospiraceae bacterium
ACATTCTTAGTCATTGAAAGGATAGAACAGATGGTATCATAGAGCATATTAAAATATGGTTTATTGCTCTCTGCTTTTCCTCTGGCCTTCTGAAGCTTTACTGTAGCAACAAGCTTCATCGCCTTGGTTATCTGCTGAGTGCTTTGGACGCTTTCCTTACGTCTCTTTATGTCTCTCATTGATGCCAAGACTTTTCACCTCACAAACTAAAATGTTTCTTTAAACTCGTTAATTGCCTCTACAAGCTTTGACTCAAGCTCATCAGTTATCTTCTTCTCAGTCTTAATAGTCTCAAAGATTTCAGGATACTTAGTAGCAATGTGCTCAAATAATCCACTTTCAAACTCAAGTACTCTATCTACAGGAATATCGATAAGGTATCTCTTAGTAGCCGCATAGATAATTACTACCTGCTTCTCAACCGGCATTGGCTTATACTGTGGCTGCTTAAGCATCTCCTTAATTCTCTCACCCTGTGCAAGTCTGTCCTTTGTATCCGCATCAAGCTCTGAACCAAACTGTGAGAAAGCTGCAAGCTCTCTATACTGTGCAAGCTCAACTCTTATAGGGGAAGCAAGCTTCTTCATAGCGTTAATCTGTGCAGCACCACCAACTCGTGATACTGAAAGACCTGCGTTTACCGCTGGTCTAAAGCCCGCATTAAACATCTCTGTCTCAAGATAAATCTGTCCATCTGTAATAGATATAACATTTGTAGGAATATACGCTGAAACGTCTCCTGCCTGTGTCTCGATGATTGGAAGTGCAGTAAGTGAACCGCCACCAAACTCATCTGAAAGCTTTGCAGCTCTCTCAAGAAGTCTTGAGTGAAGGTAGAATACGTCTCCAGGGTATGCCTCACGTCCTGGTGGTCTACGAAGAAGCAATGAAAGTGTACGATATGCTGTAGCGTGCTTACTTAAGTCATCATATACAACAAGTACATCCTTACCATTCTCCATCCACTCCTCACCGATGGCACATCCTGAATAAGGAGCAATATACTGAAGTGGTGCAAGCTCACTGGCTGTAGATACAACGATGGTTGTATACTCCATAGCACCGTACTCAGTAAGAGTCTTAACAATATTTGCAACTGTTGAAGCCTTCTGTCCGATAGCTACATAAATACAGTTAACTCCCTGACCCTTCTGGTTAATAATTGTATCAATAGCGATAGCAGTCTTACCTGTCTGTCTATCACCGATAATAAGCTCTCTTTGTCCTCTTCCGATTGGCACCATGGCATCGATAGCCTTAATACCTGTCTGAAGTGGAGTATCAACAGACTTACGAGCAATAACACCTGATGCTACTCTCTCTATCTGTCTTGTCTTAGTTGTCTCGATAGGTCCCTTTCCATCGATTGGCTGACCTAATGCATTTACTACACGGCCAAGCATTGCGTCACCAACAGGTACCTCAACAACTCGACCTGTAGTCTTTACTATGTCTCCCTCGTTAATATTCTTTGAATCTCCGAGAAGAACGGCTCCTACGTTATCCTCCTCAAGGTTAAGTACCATTCCGTATACCTCACCTGGGAATAAAAGAAGCTCGCCCTGCATAGCATTTTCAAGACCATGAACACGTGCTATACCATCAGCAACCTGGATAACTGTACCCACGTCTGATGTTTCAAGCTGAAGTTTATAATTCTTAATCTGCTCTTTAATAACTGAGCTGATCTCTTCAGGTTTTAAATTCATGGACAAAAAACACCTTCTTTCTATCTGAGTTTTCTATGTGATTTATCTACGCTAATTACGCATTTGCCAGTGTTCTGGACATATTCTCAAGCTTTGTCTTAATTGAGCTGTCCACAACTCTGTCCTCAATTCTAATTACCAGTCCTCCGATGAGAGATTTGTCCACTGAGTAGTCAACCTCCATACTTTCATAGACTGTAGTCTCAATTAGTCTCTTCTCTATAGCCTGCTTCTGAGAATCACTAAGCTCCACAGCACTTGCAACTGTGGCAACGCCAATATTCTTCTCCTTCTTCACCTGCTTAACAAAGTAATTAAGGATTGAAATAAGCTCATTCACATGACCCTTCTCTACTACCATAACCATAAGTCCTGTAAGCTCGTCTGAAGCCTTGCCGTCAAATGTATCTGTAACGATTTTAAGCTTCTCATCCTTGCTTATCTTCGGATGGCTAAGGAGCTTAATTAGCTCTTCATTATCCTTCAATATCTGAATAAGAGCTACTGCCTCCTCATAGAGACTGTCAAGCTTTCCCTCTTCTAATGCAAGCTCGAAAAGAGCATTTCCATAGGTTATATCTACTTGTTTAGCCATGTATTATCACCCATTTCCTTCAAGGTCTCATCGATGAGCTCTGCCTGCTTTGCATCATCTAAGCTACCCTCTACAAGCTTTCCTGCCATAGCAGTTGCAACTCCGATAATCTCCTGCTTAACCTCATCCTTAACCTTGTTCTTCTCAAGAAGAGCTTCCTGACCAGCTCTCTTTATAATACGAGCAGCCTCTTCCTTAGCTTCAGCTACAATATTCTCTTCATTCTTAACTGCCTTCTTACGAGCGGCTGTGAGAATTTCCTCAGCCTCATCATCTGCCTGCTTAATCTTCTCGTCGTACTCAGCCTTAAGCTTTGCAGCTTCTGCCTTATCCTTAGCAGCGCTGTCTAAGTCTCCCTTAATCTTAGCCTGTCTGTCAGCGATAACCTTCTTAACCGGCTCGATTAATATATATGACAAGAATAAAAACAGTAAGAAAACAGCCAAACCTTGAATTAATATGTCAAACAAAAGCTGGGCATCAAGACCAAATATACGTCCCTGGTCTGCCTCTGCCATTAAGCTTACATTTGCCATATCAAAGTTAGCACTTTTCAATGTCACCGTTAATCCTCCTTTCGGACCTTAGGAATTCAGTTCCCTAAGACCTACACTTAAATAATCTCTTAATCTTACTTAAAAGGCTTAACGAACATGAGAAGAAGTGCAACAACGAGACCGTAAAGACCTGTTGTCTCTGCAACTGCCTGTCCAAGAAGCATAGTTGACATGATATCACCCTTTGCGCCTGGATTACGACCTACTGCTGACGCACCATAACCTGCAGCAATACCCTGACCTACACCAGGACCGATACCTGCGATAACCGCAAGACCTGCACCTATTGCTGAACATCCATTAATAAATCCTTCGTTATCAATATTACCCATTTTTAATTCCTCCATTTGATTTTAAAAATTGTAAAATTATTATTTGCTATGCATGAGCATAGTCTTTGTTACCTTATTATGCATCTACATTTCTCTTGTCTGCCACGAAGGTCATAGTGAGCATACAGAATACATATGTCTGTATAGCACCTGAGAACACGTCGAAGTACACATGCAAGGCTGATGGTATACCAAGCTGGAAAAACCAAGGAAGCATTCCATAGTAAAGTGCCATCATAACTGTTCCTGCCATAATATTACCGAAGAGACGGAGTGACAGTGAAATCGGTGTTGCAAATTCACTGATTACGTTGATAGGGAAGAATAAGAATATAGGCTCAAACATTCCCTTAAGGTAACCCCATTTCTGGTATCTAATGGCTGCGTACTGAATCATTACAAATGAAACCAGTGCGATAGTAAATGTTGTACCAAAGTCCGCTGTAGGCGGTCTTAAGCCAAACAAGCCAGATATATTCGAGAAGAACACGAATATAAACAGCGTACCAATGTAATTGGTATATTTCTTACCGCATTTGCCCATGGTTCCGTCAACAAAGTTAACCAGTATGCTTATGGCCATCTCTACTCCTGTAGCAAACTTGCTTGGATTGTCCTTTGTCTTTAGTACACTTCTTCTTGCACATATAGCTAATATAGCTATAAACAGAAAAACTATAAATGTACAAACATGGGTGGTGGTAATATATACCGTTGTGCCAAAGAAGTTGATTGGATAAAGCTGATGTATATAGAAATCTACCTCGGGCCTTACCATAGGCAACCCAATGGCTACACCATTAGTCATATGTTCACCCTCCTTTAAGTTATTTAATTTTTAAATTTATATCTTAAGAGTGTTGTTCCCACTCCTTGGATCAAATATTACTGATAGTCAGGCAATAGCTTCTTTACCAGAGGATTAATCAAGGCTGATATCTTAAGAGAAAACAATCCCAATATGGCACCGATAAAAGCAACCAGACCTATAAAATAGGCTACAACCATAATAACAGCTGCGATTATCAGTCTGAACATACTCTTTGATGTCATATACCCTCTTGCCTTGCCTTCATCTATGCTTAACGCTTTATCTATGGTATCGTACATATTATATAGCTGAAATGCGGCTCCTAAGGCTCCGCCTATAATTCCTACCAGATACATCCAAACAGGTCTGGCAAATATAAGTCCCACTCCAAGCATTAATATGCAGCTGAATATTATACCCACATAAAGCTCTAAAAGGGTTCTGGTTTCGGGCTTTTTGCTCATCCGCTTAAGAGTCTTTTTTATTCCCATTATCATCACCTATATATCCACGAACTAATATAAAAACGGACCTAAATCCTGAGATTACTCCCAACACGATAAACCATACCAGTAGATTAGTATTAAAAAATCTATCGATGGCCATACCTATAACTATACACAAAAATATGGTAACCAGCATGGTAATTCCTATCTGAGAAATCAGGAATAACATCTTCACTACTTGACTCTGGTTCTGGTTCATATTTTTCTCTCCATTTATCCATCTACACTAAGACTCTATTATATATGATTTTTCAGTAATTTTCAATTAAATAGCACAATAATCTGACAAATATTTATCATTCTTAACTACAGCTATTGCTTATTGTTCCCACAACAATGAAAAAATAAAAGGCCAACCTATAAGATTGGCCAAATTTTATACATTTATCACTCTGTGACCTGCCGCTTTAAGCAAGCGATTCATAATAGCTCCTCCCAGCTCACTGTCTCCGAAGGCCTCGCTATAAATATAATCACAGCCTAGGTCATCGCACTGTCTAAGCACTGCATATAGATTAGCAGCTATGGTTTCTCCATGGCTTCGCTCTCCGGCAACCAGCACATATGGGCAATCATAAGCAGAAGCATTTTCTCTGGTGGTTATAACCGCCACCGTATATCCCTGAGAGGCTTTCTCCTGAGCCAAGGAGTTGATTTTCTCTGCCACACCGTTATGTCCCTCAACTATGGTTAGCTGTCCTTTAGGGGCATAATGAGTATATTTCATACCAGGAGCTTTCGGTCTAAGATTAGGATCAGGCTCCACCAAAGCAGGGTCTATAGCCACCTCTCCCACTATAGCCTCAAGCATGGATTTGGTTATAAATCCCGGTCTAAGTATTGTAGGTATATCTCCTGTCAGGTCCACTATGGTGGACTCAATTCCAATACCCACTGCTCCACCGTCAATAACTGCCTCAATGCGACCATCCATATCCTCCATAACATGGCTTGCCAATGTAGGCGAAGGTCTTCCTGAAGAATTGGCACTAGGGGCGGCAATATATAATCCACTCTCCCTAATAAGCTCCAAAGCCACCGGATGGGAAGGCATACGTATCGCTATCGTATCAAGTCCTCCAGTGGTGCCATCAGGCACTATACCCACCTTAGGAAGTATGATAGTAAGTGGTCCCGGCCAAAAGGCTTCCATAAGAAGCACTGCATTTTCCGGCACCTCGCTAGCCAGCGTATAAACTGCATCAATATCAGCTATATGCACTATAAGAGGATTGTCACTAGGCCTGCCCTTAGCCTCATAGATTTTAGCTGCTGCCTCTTCATCCAAAGCATTGGCGCCAAGGCCATACACAGTTTCTGTAGGAAATGCCACCAAGCCCTTATTATTCAATATTTTAGCTGCCTCCTGAATGGATTCCGGAAGATTTCCATTGAGAAGGATGGTGTTGCATGAAGTCACGTCTTAATCCTCTATCATATTTATTCTTCTAATATGTCTCTCATCATTTGAAAATGGTGTGTCTAAGAATGTATCTACAATCTTTAGCGCAAGTCCGGGACCTATAGTTCTAGCACCCATAGCTAGGATATTTGCGTCATTGTGCTCTCTTGTAGCCTGAGCTGAGAAGCAATCGGAGCAAAGAGCTGCTCTGATACCCTTAACCTTATTTGCAGCGATGGAGATACCGATTCCGGTTCCACAGATAAGAATTCCAAACTCGCACTCGCCCTCAGCTACTGCATGAGCAACCTTCTTAGCGAACTTAGGATAATCTACAGATGTTGTGCTGTAGCATCCAAAATCCTTGTATTCGAAGCCTCTATCCTCAAGATGAAGCTTAACCTCCTGCATCAATTCAAAACCACCATGGTCACAACCTAAAGCTAACATAATTTGCCCTCCGTCTAAATAAATATT
The DNA here is from genome assembly GCA_017463225.1 of Lachnospiraceae bacterium. GTDB lineage: Bacteria > Bacillota > Clostridia > Lachnospirales > Lachnospiraceae > Coprococcus_C. Next base: position 6,390 of record JAFTPO010000075.1, read on the forward strand.
TGTAAAATGTATTATCAACCACTATTCTTTAAATTTACAACAAGGATAGGTTATCACGAAATCAAAGGTATTTCAATGTGTTTCGTAAGGAAAATCCTAAGCAAATCTATCCCTACAACGCAAAAGAGGCCGAAAACTTAATTTCGGCCTCTTTTGCGTTGCAGGTTTCCCTGCGTTTTAAAGAAAAGATTTAAATTTATGAAATGAACTATGTTTAGTATAACCCATAATTTTTAACAAAGTATGTACAAATTTAAAACTTTGTGTAAGAAATTTTTGAAATTGTGAATGAGAATTTAGTTAACAATTGGGAACAATGCACCAAAATACCTTTTACAAATGCATCTTCACTATTTCACATATTCTTTGAATATGTTCTGGTTCAAGCTCCGGATAAAGAGGTAAAACTAATATAGTTTTAGAAACCCTTCTTGCTACGCTTAAATCATCCTTTTTATATTTATTTCTGAAACACTCAGCGTCTGCGGTTAGTGGATAGAAATACTTTCTTGCATAAATATCCTGTTCTCTCAACGCAATATAAACCTTATTTCTAATTTCTTCATTTTGAAATCTAACAGGAAAATATCCGTAATTATAAACTACATTCGGCTGATCAAATCTTTGGATTGTAATACCCTCTTCTCCGTCTAAATGCTGGATATATTGTTGAACCTTCTCTTTTCTCAATCGAATATTATCATCTACATGTCTTAGATTACAAAGACCCATTATAGCTGAAAATTCGTTGAGCTTGGCATTAGCTCCAACATCCTGTATGTGTTCCTCTCCTCTAATACCAAAATTCTTTAGATTATACAGCCTCTCATATAACTCTTCCGTCTTAAATGTAACTGCACCACCTTCAATGGTATTAAATACCTTAGTTGCATGAAAGCTAAATACAGAAGCATCACCAAAATTGCCAATCTTCACGCCCTTATACGCTTCTCCAAACGAATGGCATGCGTCATAAATAACCTTTAAGTTGTATCTCTTAGCTATCTCATTAATCACTTCAACATTGCAAATATTTCCATAAACATGAACAGGAACAATAGCAACAGTTTTCTCTGTAATAAGACTTTCTATCTTGTTTTCATCTATTGTGTAATCATCTTCTTTTATATCACAAAAAACCGGAACCAGCTTATTTCTAATAATGGCATGAGTTGTAGATATAAATGTAAAGGGTGTAGTAATAACCTCCCCTCCAGCAGGAAGATCCAACGCCTGCATAGCCATCTCCAAAGCCATATGTCCGTTAACCATAAGAGAAATCTGTGGCACATCCATATATTCTTTTAATTTAGCCTCAAGCTCCTTATGATACACTCCCATATTAGTAAGCCAATGAGAGTCCCACAATGGCTTAATCATCTCTATATATTCTTCATATTCCGGCATAGCCGATCTTGTAACTAATATTTTATCCATTTTTTTACCTGTTTATATACTTCTCCTTTTACAATTGTATATAACCTTTCTTATGCATATTTTCTACAATTCGGATAATACACAAGCATTACACCTCATTTAAAACACAGTCCAAAAAGTCCGTTACATCACATCTTCCTTTATTTACAAAATCATAATCAAACAACTCATTTGCCAGGTTTATTATTAATTCCATAATTGGACATTCTTCGCCTAATTGCCTTAACATACAATACATAGGCACTATACCCGTAGTTATATCTTCAAATATATATCTTGTACTAATTTCTCTAGGTGCTATTACTTCATCATACGCACCGGTATTTTGTATTGCCTGATATAGATTATCACCTTTGCTTCCGTACACCCTCTCTATCCATTCTTTGGCTGATAAAACCGGGTGATTTAGTCTTCTCGATAAAAGAACTCTCTCTTTATCAAGTTTTTCTAATAATGTCGCAACTGCAGGACTTATCCCTTCCTTATAATGCAAAAAGTCATTTTCGCATTCTATTCTTGCAATATTTAACAGTGCTGGCAACGGATGAAAAATCACACCAATATTTGCCATAGATGTATATGCTATTGATTCTGCTTTTTTTAGCATTGGCAACCAATTTTTCAATTTTTGGTAAACTTTTTCAGTTTCTTCATTTCTGCAGCAAGCCAAATATACCTGCTTTTTTAATGAAAAGATTTTACTGACCCCATCCTCTACTTTTCTAGCTGTAAGTAAAAATGTATCTGTTTCTGCAACTATAACACCCTTTTCATAAGCGTTTACTATTTGAGAAAACAGAAATGCCCCCATAGTTCTTCCCGGATTTAAAACAACCACTTGTCCTTTTGTTAAAAAAGGGGCCATTTTTCTTGCAATTTCCTCATGATTATTAGAAGGAATACAAACCATTATCACTTCAGAATCCTTAATAGCATACTCTATATCAGAAGTGAACTTAACATTATGCACCACCACTGAAACACAACCTTGAATTTCAATGTTTCCTCTCTCATTCAATGTTTCAACAACACTTTCTGTTCTGTTGTAAAGCACAACATCATCTACCATTGTTGCCAAATATCCAGCTAGAGCCTGCCCACCATGTCCAGCTCCCACAACCGTTATCCTCATGGTTTTCTACTCCTTTAAACTTTATTATTCAATCTAGTAGCCTCGTCAATTATTTCTCCTGTAGATTTATCACATGCTTCACACATTCCACCTGTAATCCTTGTGTATAAATCTCCCTTAAACTTCTTTCCCTTTAATATATGCACCGCATCAATTATTCCACTTTTAATGCAATCCGCTAACACAAACGAATCAGTTAATGGATTCTTACAGGAGCTATATTTTTTTTCTATAAAATCAATAACATATCTGGCCTCAGACAAAAGATGATTCTTTCTAGATTGTATTTCCTTATTATTTTCTATAGAAAAAGCATCTTTTAATGTATGTTTAATTACTCCTTTAACAATTTTTGTACTGGCTATAACATCCTCAGCAGTAGCTGCATGATTGGCTTCAGTAAAAGCAACCACATGCATTATATCTGGTTTAACTGACATTTGCATAAAAGTAGAAGCAGCCAGCTGACCTTTTGCCACATCCAAATCAGAAGAAAACAATGGTAAACCTGCTCGTGTCTGTCTATATGTTTTAAATGTTTTATCCTCCAAAGATTCCACCATTTCAATCATTGCAAGCACTCTAGCCAAATCCATAGAAAAAGACAGTCCATTAGGAACATTAAACATATATTGTGAAATATAATTCTTAACCCCTAATTCTTTAGCATTCAGGGCACTAACATATGCCATAACAACAGACATAACGTCGTGAGCATCCCTCATCGCCCAATGATGAGGTTCATTTATTTCCACAGGTATATTTCTTTCTGCATGCCACTTTATAAGCCTTTGCGCCTCTTCTATAGAACTCTCTAATACTCTAGTTCCTCTTCCATCTAACTCATTGTACCAACACAATGGTATTGCAGTCCATGCATTGTCTATCTCATCTAATAATAGCTCTGCAAACTCAAACACATCCTCTGTTCCGCTATAACACCTAAGCAACGGCTGGTTTCCGCACATAGTAGCTTCTTTTAACCGTCTAAAATCCTCTCTTGTTCTAATTGGTACGCCACCTGCACCATCAAATTCTTTATTCATCTTATCTTGTTTAAAAAAGAACTGCTGGGTATTTTGATCCGGTCCAATAGATATAACATCTAACACCTTTGCTTCTGCAATTTTTCTCACTCCGTCTATTGTATCTTCTAGAGACGGCAATCCAAAATGATGTCTTAAAACAGGATATGGCGAATTCTCCTTTATTCTGTCAACTATATTATCCGGGTATGCCATAACACTATCCGAACCTGAGTCACCTCTTAAAAACCTTATGGAATCAACTATATCATCTGTTCCATCTGATACAAAGGAAAAAAAACCATATTTACGAGCTATATGGGCTACCGGCATAGTCCCTCCAAACACCCAAGTAATGTTATAGCTCAATTTTTCACGACGACGGTTAATCTCCTCAAGAAGTGGAACCACATTTTCCGGAGTAAGTCTGTAACCCACGCCTACCATATCCGGTCTATATATATCTATATTTTCAAACAATTCATCAACAGACACTGCTGGTCCTAAAAAAATGGAATTATATCCTTCGTCCTCTGCCAGTTCCAAAAAATGTATCACACCTGCAACATGTACGCAATTTCCGATTGATGCACCTATAATGGTTTTCTTATTCATACAGTAATCCCCTTATAATATTCTTACCTCGACAATCTCTTACAGCAATCATGTCCTCAGCTTTCTTTTCCTTTAAGATAAGTTCCTCCAAAGTATCTCCTGAAACCATATACCCTGCCGCTCTATCACTACTGTTCTCTATCTTCTCTATCTCCATTCCCGGAGTTTTATAGTAAAAGAAATCATCTATAACCTTTTGCTCTAAAGCTTCCTCAAAACCTTCGAAGCTTCCTATCATACCAGAATCACAATAAACATAATTCATATGAATATGCCCGTTTGTTCTCCTTATATCTCCTACAAATTTTTTACCCACAGATAAATCCACCAATGCTCCCATAGAGTCAATACCAGATACAGCATCGATAAGTTTATATTTTGTTCCACCACCAAACCTTGCACTAAACTCTATAACAAAACAGCCTTCTGGTGTACTAATCATTTGAATCAACATAGGACCGTCATCTATAGAAAATACCTGTGCAATTCTATTAGCTATATCAACTATCTCACTCTCAGCATGTATATTGCAAGGATATTTGCTTTGTATTATAGTAAATGACTTTTTATCCTTCTTTTTTACGGACTGCGAAACGCATAAAAGCTTAGCTCTACCATCACTTACCCATACATCTACAGACAACTCCTCACCCTGTTTAAATTCTTCAACCAAAACTTCTTTACATCTTGAATATGTCTTAGCAGACACAACCGCTTCATCCAATCCGGACCTATCATAGACACGTGTCACTCCCTTTGAGCTATTAGCATCCAATGGCTTTACTACCAACGGATAAGACATATGTCCTATTTCTCCGCTCGACTTTACTATCTGGTGTTTTGCTGTGGGAATATTGTTCTGAACCATAATATTTTTCATCAGCTGTTTATTGGTAACCTTTAACGCTGTGTCATAGGACAAATAACATGGCAACTTAAGCTCCTCAGATATTTTAGCCATTGTAGCCAATGCTTGATCTGTACAAGCCGTCATCACAAGGTCTACCTTTTCTTCAATAGCTATCTTCTTTACTGCTTCAACATCCAGAGTACTAACCTGGTAATGTTTATGGGCATAACTTTTAGCTGGCGGATTTTCATAATAATCTACCAGTATGGTCTCGTAATCTCTGTTTTTAAATTCATTAATTAACCGAATTTGATCATACCCTCCAGCAAGTATCAATGTTTTCATAATTCACTTTCCTTATCTTATCTATTTTAATTTAATGAAATATACACATAACTACTATTTTAGACAAAGCCATCACACATCATATAAGGCCATTTGCTAAATCATTTTTTACTTCTTCCATTAGTTTCCCAAAAATATCACTGGAATTCCTCTTTTTTTTCATTTCTAGCCACTTTCCTGCAAGTTCTACTTGCGAATTATAAAATTCTTTATCGTCCATATATTTTATTATAGTTTCTTCCATTTGCTCTAAATCTTTGCAAGCAAATGCATCTCCCACTAAGGCATGAACATCACATTCGCCTAGAGTTACAACTGGCGTTCCCATCTGTAACGCGCATACGCCACCGCCACCGCCACCTTTTCGTATTGGATTTATAAACAAGTCCATTGGTTGCATAACATCCAAAAAAGCACTCTGATATCCCAAAAAAGTAAGTTTATTTTGCAACTGGTCTGGGAAAACATTCTTGTCACATTTACCTATAATCACATACTGTATATCGTCTTTTCTTTCAGCAATTCTCACAAGCATTTCCATGAAATCATTGGACAATTCCATATCTAATCTGTTTCCCACAATACAAGCAGCAAATTTGTTTTCAGGAATTCCAAGTGACTTCTTGCTATAGTTCTTCCCCTCTGATTCCCTTAATCCGCCTAATGGCCCTATATCCTTTACAGCTTGTTTTCTCTTATTTATATACTCTAGTGAATCTAAAATAAACTTCGAATTATTATTTAGGTAGCTGACAAGAACCTGAGCTTCCGATTCAATATAACCATTATTGCACGGCATAGACAATAATGTTGTTACCTTTCTATATATGTCATGCCTATATGACGGTGAACCAATATGATAAACGCACAATGGTTTCCATTCATATAAAAATTCTAAAACCATATCCTTTAAATCCACTTTATCTTTATGCCATTCAAATTGAAACCCATTAATCAAAGTTCCTTCATAATTCAATCCGAATCGTCCTTCTATATCCTCCCTATAATTATAGCGTGAAGGAACATTCCACACTTGTGCTAAATCTTCATATCTCGAATTAGATCTATTGACAATAAGAAAAACCTCATATCCATAGCCTTCTTGTAAATATTTACAAATATTAAGAACCATCCTCGTAGGTGCATGTCCAACTTCAAGCAAGGTATTTGTTTCAATTACAATTCTATTCTTATTCCTTTCTTCAAATGGTATGTACAAACACTTGCACGGATATTTTTCTTCATATTTATCCAAATATTTTTTATTTAATTCTCTATTTTTTTTGTAAGAATTAGGAATTTCAAAATGTGCAAATTTCAATATATTTACATTGGAAAGTATTTTGTCAGCTGTATAAGGTTCTACCTCACTGCTTAATAATACATCCTCTATAGCTACAATCGCTCGAGAATCGTTTGTGACATCATAAATAGCAGATGTTACAAGACAATATAGTTCAACATCCTGTCCTAATACATTATAGAGCTTTTCGTAATAAAAATCATCCAACTTGATAACAGTCTTGTAATAACCGTCAACTTGCTCCAAAACATTTTTTAATTCTCCTACATCATCAAAACTCATTCTTTGTGAATTTATTATATAAACCATCTTGTCAAGAAACTCATTTGTGCTGTTTATTCCCTCTTTCACAACCTATATCCTCCAAAAAATCTTCACTAATTAACAAAACACAAAGCTAACACTCCTAGATTAAGCTCTATCTCCATAAAATATTATATAATAATTATATTCCTCCAACAAGAGCAAAACATTTATTACATAATAACTTTTTAATAGTTCACAAAAAATCTCTATGCAAGACAGACTAATCCATAATATTAATTCTACAAAATGTGATATTATTTAGTTCATTTTATTGTCAAATAATTTAAATTTAGGTAGAATATATAAACGGAACTACAAATGAAAGGAATGAAGTTATGAAGATAATATACTGCAGATGGGGAAGCATCTGCGAAGACGGAATTACGAATGCCTTCAAACGTCTTAACCATGATATAGTGGATTTTCACAGACTTTTTGACAGTGTGGACTACGATAAGGCATATCTTAAGGACTTAGCCGACTGCATACAGGCAAACCCAGGTGTGGACTGTGTATTCTCAGTAAATTTCCAGCCTATAGTAGCCAGAGTTTGCAAGGTGTTCAAGCTTCCTTATATATCC
>JAFTPO010000002.1 GCA_017463225.1 Lachnospiraceae bacterium
AAGTTTGACATGGTTAAGAAAGATGAAAGGTTGGCAATAGTACCATAATGAGAAATCCATTATCACAAACAATTACAAATATTAAGCCATCAGGCATCAGAAAGTTTTTCGATATCGTAAGCGAGATGCCGGATGCAATATCCCTTGGTGTTGGTGAGCCTGACTTCGATACACCATGGCATATAAGAGAAGAGGGTATCTACTCTCTTGAAAAGGGTAAAACATTTTATACTTCAAACTCAGGTCTCCTTGAGCTTAGAGAGGAAATCTGTAAGTGGTATAAGAGAAAATACAACGTGGACTATGATTACAAGAAGGAAGCGCTTATTACCGTAGGTGGTAGTGAGGGTATAGACCTTGCCTTTAGAGCTATGCTTGACCCAGGGGATGAGGTTATAATTCCTGAGCCTTGCTATGTATCATATGTTCCTTGTGTTGAGCTTGCAGGTGGTGTGCCTGTGACCATAGCACTTAAGAATGAGAATCAGTTTAGACTTACTCCGGAGGAGCTTCTTGACGCTATAACTGACAAGACTAAGATTCTTATACTTGCATATCCTAGCAACCCTACAGGAGCTATAATGACTAAGGAAGACCTTGAGCCTATAGCTAAAATCTGTCAGGAGAAGGATATATTTGTTATATCTGACGAGATTTATTCAGAGCTTACATATGGAGACGCACAGCATTGTACCATCGGTTCACTTCCTGGCATGAAGGAGAGAACAATTATTATAAATGGTTTCTCTAAGGCTTACGCTATGACAGGATGGAGACTTGGATATGCCCTTGCACCTCAGGTTATTGCAGAGCAGATGACTAAGGTTCACCAATTTGCGATTATGTGTGCGCCAACCACCAGCCAGTATGCTGCTATAAGCGCTATCAAGGAGGGGGACAAGGATATTGAGCGTATGAGGACATCATACGATCAGAGAAGACATTTCCTTATGAAGACATTTGAGGAGATGGGACTTCCTTGCTTTGAGCCGCTTGGAGCATTTTATATGTTCCCATGTATTAAGGAGTTCGGTATGACTTCAGATGAATTTGCCACAAAGCTACTTCAGGAGGAGGAGCTTGCAGTGGTGCCTGGAACTGCTTTTGGTGATTGTGGTGAGGGCTTCCTTAGAATTTCCTATGCCTACTCCATAGATGAGCTTAGGGAAGCTATGAAGAGACTTGGTAGCTTTATAGAGAGATTGAGAAACAAATAAAGGATAAGGTTTATTATGCTAAATATAGTATTATATGAACCAGAGATGCCGGCAAATACAGGAAATATAGGGCGCACCTGCATAGCAACAGGTGCGCGTCTTCATTTGATTGAGCCTCTGGGATTTGAGATAAATGATAAGCAGCTAAAAAGAGCAGGTCTTGATTACTGGCCAAGGCTTGATGTTACCGTATATTCAGATTTTGAGGATTTTAAGAGAAAGAATCCTGACGTAGTAATATATATGGCCACCACAAAGTCCAAGCAAAAGTATACCGATGTGACATATCCAGAGGATGCCTACATAATGTTTGGCCCTGAAAGTAGAGGTATACCAGAGGAGATACTTTTAGAGAGCAAGGAAACCTGTGTGAGAATACCTATGATGCCGGGAGAAAGATCACTAAATCTTTCAAATTCAGTGGCTATTATGGTATACGAGGCATTAAGACAGCAGGATTTTCCCGGCCTTGAAGAAGAGGGACAGCTCCATAGATATGAGTGGTAATTTAATAATAATCAGATAGAGTAACAATCCCCCGGACAAATAATGTTGTTGTCAGGGGATTGTTTGTTTTGGAGTAAAAAATATTGAACTTCACTAAAGACACAGTAAAAAATGTCGTAAAAGTGTGAACAACCCCACAAATATATTGTAACCTATAGACGTTTTTGATATAATTAACTCACTTTATAATTGTGAAATATGCAGGATAAATTCGAAAGGAGATAAGGCTATGAGAAGAAACAAGTGGATTACTAAAAAAATACTTTGCTTATGTGTAGCGCTGGCGATGCTGATAACCTTATTTGGGGGACAATATATGGTTGTTCAGGCAGAGGATATGGAGATTGCGGTGGTGGATGTAACCATTACCATACCTCTTGTGGGACAGGATGATATTAAGGTAAGCTATAGCGTGCCGGACGGGGCAGGCTATACTGTGACAGTGCGTGATGCTAATTGGAAGGATGGAAGCGCAACTAATGATGCAGATTATTTCTATAACGGGGATATTTATTACACATTATTTGATGTTCAGGCCACTTCCGGGTATACCCTGACAGAAAATACTATAGTAAGAGTTAACAAAGATGTGTCAGGTGTAAATATGGTTGGAGGAATTGAGATTCCTGCTTCTACATTTGAATATACGACGTATCCGACAGCTCTGGGAGTTGTTGATAGTATTGATTTTGGAAATCTGCCATCGGGGGATATTGGCCAGACAGCAGATGAATATTCTTTAAATGGTACAAATTATACTGTATCCGGTTGGTGGAACATATATGATAGAAGCTTGGAATACTGGGTACCGATAGACTCTACTCATACATTTGCCTCAGGAAATGTATATCAGTTTGAGGTAGAGGCCTATCCTAATGCAGGATATGAGTTCGCTGAAGATTTAACAGCTAAAGCTGATGGGAAGAAAGCAGATTGCAGTTACTCCGCAGTGTGGGCAGGTTATAAAAAAACAGTGTCACATGCCCAGGAGATAAGCAGTGTCACCTACGATTTAACCAGCGCCATGGATGTAAAGGTAGGAGATACCTATGATGGCGCTAAGGTATCTGTGACAGTTCCGGAGGGAAGCAATTATACCGTATACGGATACTGGATTGATGAGGATGGCAATACACCTTCGATTTTTGAAAAAGGTAAGGACTATAGCTTTAACTACACTGTGGCAGCCAACGAGGGCTACTGCTTTGTGGAAGATTTGAAGGCTAATAATGAATTTGTATACAGCGATGGAGTGAGCTTTGGAAGCAGTGAAGACAAGTCTTTTAAGACAATTATAGATGAAGCTGTAGTTGCAGGAATTGTGGAGCCAAAGATAGGACAGGATATACCTAAGGGAAGCACAGGAGATGTTATAGAATTAACAGTACCTGATGGAACAGGATATACAGCAAAGGGTATGTGGCGCAACTCGGATAACAGTGTAGCTACCGGTAAATTTGAAGAGGGAAAAGCATACCATTTAATAGTGATTGCTGCAGCTGATGAGGACAGTAGGTTTTCAGATGACGCACTGATTACAATCAATGGAGTTACATATTCGCCTGATACTATTGAAGGTGGAAATAATGGCAAAGCCATAATGTATAGGGTTAAATATTCATTTCGAGATAAGATTAAAAAGATTGAGATAACCGGTTTTAAGGAGCCTGTCATAGGTGAGGCTGCCAAGGTGGATAGTATAAAGGTGGCAGATAATGCCAATTACAAGATTGATGCAAAAGCATGGTATGACTATTATACATGGGATGAAGTTACCTCCTTTGAGGAAGGGAATGCGTATGTACTAGAGACTTGTATTATGTCTGATGATGGCTATGAATTCTCAAAGGATGCGGTGGTGCTTCTTGATGGAGAAGATATTACAGACATGTGCTATATATATGATACCGACCTGTATATTGATATTCCTTACTGGTTTAAGGAGGTTGTACCTGAAGTAAGACTTGATAATATTCAGAAGCCTGCTGTAGGAGATATGCCATCTAACGATGTAAAGCTTCCGCAGGGTGCAAAGTATTCCATAGACCAGGCTGTGTGGAAAATCTGGGATGATGAGCATAAGTCTTATGAATCATTCACAGGAGCTTTTAAAGCTGGTGAGTCGTATCTCCTGTCTGTAAGAATAAGGATTGACGACGAAGAGTATATGTTTGATTCTACTGGTACAAAGATTTATACCAACGGGGATTTATGTGAAGACGCAAGTATTTATCCGGATTTCATAGACTATAGTTTGCCTTTTTCACCGGAGATGAAGGCCATAGATAAGATTGAGCTGACAATACAGTCTCCTGTGGTAGGTCAGTCAGCAACCATAGATCCCATTGTAACAGTTCCGGAGGGAGCAAACTATGGAGTGGGAAGTGAAGCAAATCAGCCTCCGCACTGGATAGAAGGCAATGTGGATTCTATTAAGTATATTTCAGGAATATTTGAGGAGGACGGTAATTATGGTGTGGTTTTCCACGTGTTTGCAGGAGCAGGTTATGTATTTGCAGAGGAGTTGCAGATAATAGTCAATGATACAAGGTTGAACAAGGAAAATGTGTCTACGGGGGATAAGGTATCTATAGGACGTTACTTCTTCAATGAAGAATGCGCTCATTCTTATTCTGACTGGAAGGATGCAGGTGATGGAACTCATGCCAGAGAATGTACAATATGTGGAGCTAAGGATAGTGTAAAGCACACATATAAGGATAATAAATGTGTGGATTGCGGTAATGTGATGCAGGTGGATGAACCTGTGGAGGAAAAGTCGGATGAAACCACATCAAATGGAGATGTAGCAGGTGATAATAACTCAAACAATGATTCAAGTCCTGCTACAGGAGATAATACTTTAGTTATACCAGCGGCTATGCTTATGGTAATGTGTGTTGCAATTATCTTTGGATTAAAGAAAAATGAATCATAAATGATATTGAAATACAGTCCTTTGCTGTGAGATAATCTAGGCGAAGGACTGTATTTTATTGTGAAAGGAAAAATTATGGAGCATATTAACTGGTTGGACAAGCCATATTATTCGTTAAATGCATATTTCAAGCATACCTATGGTCAGAAAATATACAAAATCGCTGTGGATGCAGGGCTTTCATGTCCAAATAGGGATGGAACCCTTGATACAAGAGGATGTATATTTTGTAGCAGGGGTGGCAGTGGGGATTTTGCGGTGAAGCTTGGTGAGAGTCAGGATGAATCTAATGTATGTACCGGGCTAAAACAACTTTCTGTCAAAGAGCAGATACTTCAAGGCAAGGCTAGGTATAACAAGGAAACAGGAGATAAGTTTGTTATATATTTCCAAGCATTTACTAATACCTATGGAAATCCTGATTATCTTAGAAGAATTTGGACAGAGGCTTTAGAAGAGGAGGACGTGGTGGGGATTTCTATTGCAACCAGGCCGGATTGCTTGGGAGATGAAATTCTACATGTGCTGGATGAATTAAGTCAGAGGTATTGTGTGGAAAATAATGGTCAGAGCAAATTCATCTGGGTGGAACTGGGTCTTCAGACCATACATGATAAAACAGTGGAATATATTAGGAGACACTATCCCTTAGAAGAGTATGAGGCAGCGGTTAGGAAGCTTGATAAGCTGGGGATTCCTTATATTACCCACATAATTTTAGGACTGCCCGGTGAGACCAGGGAGGAGATGCTGGAGACAGTGTTCTATGTGGAACAGGGAGTGTTTGAACAGGACAGTCACAGCAAGATAAAGCCCTTTGGCATAAAGCTGCAGCTACTCCATGTGTTGGAGGATACAGACCTGGCTGAAGATTATAGACAGGGGAAATTTCAGGTGATGGAGATGGATGAATATCTGGAGCTTGTTATAGACTGTCTGCAGAGAATCAATCCTAATATTGTCATTCACCGCGTGACAGGGGACGGACCTAAGAATATACTTATAGCACCTACCTGGTCAGGAAATAAGAAGCATGTGCTTAACACTCTTCACAAGAAGATGAGGGAGAGAGAGGCAAGTCAGGGTGACTACTCAATTATGCTGTGGTAGTACCCTTTGGAACCATAATATATCCTTGAAAATTGTTTCAAAATAGGATAGTATAGAAATGAACTATTTTTTGCAATGTATTGGGCTTAAAAATAGTTCAGGAGGAATAGGTTACTAAATTAAAATACACTAGAAAAGGGGTTAGGGAATGAGATTAGTTACACGTTCAGATTTTGATGGTTTAGCTTGTGGAGCGCTTCTTAAGGAGGCAGGAATTATTGATTGTTGGACATTTGCTCATCCAAAGGATTTGCAGGACGGACTTGTACCTGTAACTGAGAATGACTGTCTGGCAAATGTGCCATTTGTAGAGGGTTGTGGACTTTGGTTTGACCACCACTCAAGTGAGCATGAGAGACTAGAGCTTGAGGGTAAGTATAAGGGCGAGAGCAGAATCACACCTTCATGTGCCAGAATAATATATGAGTACTACGGTGGTAAGGATAGATTTCCACAGTTTGACGAGATGATGGAGGCTGTTGATAAGGTTGATTCAGGTAACCTTACAGTAGATGAAATCTTAAATCCTACAGGCTGGATTCTGGTAGGCTTTTTAATGGATCCTAGAACAGGACTTGGACGTTGGAGAAACTTCACTATACCTAATTACAAGCTTATGGAAGAGCTTATAGATGCCTGCAGAACTATGACTACAGAGGAGATTCTTAACCTTCCTGATGTTAAGGAGCGTATCGAAGTTTATAACGAGCAGACTGAGAAGTTCAAGGAGATGGTAAAGGAGCACACTAGGATAGAGAAGGATGTTATCATCACAGACCTTCGCGGTGTGGACCCTATTTATACCGGAAATAGATTTATGATATACAGTCTCTACCCAGAGCAGAACATTTCAGCTTGGATAGTAAATGGTAAGGGTGGAGTAGGCTGTTCAGCAGCAGTAGGCTACAGCATCATCAACAAGACATCAACAGTAGATGTTGGAAGTCTTATGCTTAAGTATGGTGGCGGTGGTCACAAGAAGGTTGGAACCTGCCAGTTTACAGATGAGAACATGGATGAGATGCTTCCAAAGATGTTAGATGAGCTTGTAAACGGAGTAAAATAAATAATATATCGTCGAAAAAATCCGTCGAATTAGATGAGAAATCTAGTTCGGCGGATTTTTTTGTTTTTGGCTTCAAGCTGGCTTAAATCAAGACTTTCAAGATGAAATATTATAGGTTTAAAAATAAACTGTTCACAGATAAATCACAGAATGTATGGAATTGTGACATTTGTGTAATTCTTTACTCTTTACTCTAAAAATGATGTCGTGCTATAGTCCACTTACAGCAAGGTTTTTACAGTAGCTATTTCTCAAAATCAAAAAATCCTTTTGTAAAAGTGTTTATTAATTAATCCCAAAAAATTAAAAGATCCCCATAAAAATCAGATGAGAGCAATAACCCAGGCTCCATCGGGCTACTGTAAATCCTCTGTGTTAGGAGGAGATATGAGTTTTATCTTGATTATAAATATTTTGCTGATGCTTGCTATAGCAATCTGCCTGGACCTTAAGTCAGGAAAGATTCCAAACACTTACAATCTGTGCTGGATGATATATGGGATGCTGTACAGTCTTTTGTTTGTTGTCGGTGGATTACTAAACAGCGTTTTAGGAATAGGAATTCCTTTTTTAGGACTTATGCTGTTGTTTAAGCTGGGAGCCATAGGTGCGGGGGATATAAAGCTTTTTATGGCAATTGGAAGCTTTTTGGGGATGCAGGTTATTCCTGTTATAGTGTATAGCTTTTTGCTTTGTGCTTTGTACGGTGTGCTGAGAGGTGCCACAGTAGCTTTGAGGAGGTTGCGAAAGGGTGATGGGACCAATGTGCTACAGCATTTGGTCGCGGGCTTTAGAGGAAATACCCGGGTTGCTTTCTCGGTATTTATAGGACTCGGCTTTGTAGTATACGCAATAAAGACTATGTGGGGAGGCGGATGGCTTGAGATATAGGATAGGAATATGCGATGGAGATTACCATTATGTGGTTAATCTTATGGAGTTTGTAAATTCCCGGAAGGATACAGGGGTAAATATGGTTGCATTTTCTTCTGTGGAGGCTATTCGAGAGTACTTGGACAGAAATTATCTGGATGGAATAATGCTGGGGGAAAGTCTAATCTGGGGCCAGGAGATTGAGGGAGTCAGTGTTATGCGACTGACAGAACGGAGAGTCCTAAGAGAGGGCTGTGTATATAAGTATCAAAGTGGAGAGGCAATAGCTGAGGATATTTTGAGATGTCTGAAGGTGTTGACTGTGTCGGAAGAGGATGCCTGTAAAGGGGGAGCTTTTCTGGCAGTTTACTCTCCTTTAGGAAGATGCGGCAAGACTCAGCTGGCCAAGGGGATATGCTGTAACAATCAGCGGTCTCTTTATATATCCATGGAGGAATATGGAAGGAGAAATGCCTTAGGTGAGGAGATATTGTATAATCTGGTATTTCAAAATGAAAGCCTGATTCAGTTAATAGGAAGGCTGAAAAATAATCAATATGGATTTCAGGAAATAACGGGAATTCTCAGCTATCAGGATATCAGATTATTGAAGAAAGAGAATATAGGCTGGCTAAAGCAACAGCTTTTTATGATAGGTGATTATGGAAGAGTGGTTTTTGATATAGGGGCGGCAGCCCTTTGGTCACTAGATATTTTAGGTGTTATGGACAGAATCTACGTTCCTGTGTTGGAGGATGAAGCCTCAGGGATAAAGCTTCAGGCTTTTAGAGAGGTGCTTAAGGGTGATGATTATGGTGGAATAAGTGAGAAGCTGGTTTATCTGAGCGTGCCAAATTGTGGATTTAGCTCGGAGATTATGAAGGATTTTGTGTGTAAAGGAGAGCTGTAGGGGTGGATATAGGACTTCGGGAAAGGATAAGGAAAAGAATCGTAGATGAGATGGACCTTAGCATGACTGTAGACGACTCTGAGATTGGAGCTCTGATTGACAGCTGTATCTTAGAGGAGACAAAAGAGGAGTATATTCCCATCAAAGAAAAGGTGCAGCTAAGGACAGAGCTATTTAATTCATATAGAAGATTGGATGTTTTAACAGAGCTATTAGAGGATGATGAGGTTACTGAGATAATGGTCAATGGAACATCTCCCATATACGTGGAAAAGAAGGGGCGAATTATAAAGACAGATAAAGCTATTCCCACGGAGGAGAAGCTGCACTCCCTTATCCAACAGATAGTGTCTGATTGTAACAGAAGGGTGAATGAGGGTAGTCCTATAGTTGATGCCAGATTAAAGAGTGGTTCCAGAGTAAGTATAGTTATAAGCCCGGTAAGTCTTAATGGTACCACTATTACCATCAGAAGATTCTCTAAAAACTTTATGGGAATAGACAGGCTTATAGAACTGGGGGCCTTTGATGAAAGCTTTGCAAAGATTATGAAGGCATTGGTGAGGGCAAAGTACAATATTTTCATATCTGGTGGTACCGGCTCCGGAAAGACAACATTTTTAAATGCACTATCTGCATATATCCCACCAGATGAAAGGGTTATCACTATAGAGGATTCAGCAGAGCTTAATTTAAAGCAGGTGGAAAACCTTGTCAGACTGGAGGCTAGAAATGCAAATGTAGAAGGGGAAAACAGTGTGTCTATTAGGGATTTGATAAAGGCATCCCTTAGGATGCGACCGGACAGAATTATAGTGGGGGAGGTTAGAGATGAGGCTGCCATAGATATGCTTCAGGCTATGAATACAGGACATGATGGCTCTCTTTCAACGGGACATGCTAATTCACCGGTGGATATGATCAGCAGGCTGGAGACTATGGTATTGACCGGGGTGGATATTCCCTTGCAGGCAGTGAGGAGACAGATATCTCAAGCGGTGGATATCATTATTCATCTGGGACGTATGAGGGATAAATCCCGAAAGGTATTAAAGGTTAGTGAGGTGCTTAATGTGGAAGGTGGAGAGGTTGTTTTAAATACTCTGTTTGAGTTTGTTGAAAGCAGTGAGTCAGAGGGCAGACTTGTGGGAAGACTGAGAAAGGTCAATGATCTGGCAAATATTGACAAGCTGATTAGATGGAATATGAAGGAGCTGTATGATGAGGGAGAAAGAGAAATATTACCTTTATAGACCTAGCAGGTGGTGGAGCTTTTGCGAGATGGCAAAGGTAATTGGAATATGTATGGCGGTGGCTTGGATTTTCTACGACAGGGTGTGGGTGGCGCCATTACTGTTCCCGCTGGGTATATATGTTTGGAGAAGAGATGAGACAGTGTATAGGGAGAAAATTAAGGAGAAGTTAAGAGAAGAATTTAAGGAATTTATTACAATTCTATCAGGGGATTTAAGAGCCGGATATTCCTTAGAACAGGGGATAATAAAATCCTGGGAGGAGCTTAGACAGGATGAAGGGTTTTGCCTTATAGATAGAGAGCTGATGATGGTTGTAAATGGTTTAAGGCTCAATCAAGCTCCGGAGGATTTGCTTGCCGCTATGGGTAAGCGATGTGAGGAAAGTATTATAGAGGATTTTGCAGGGCTGATTATTATTGCCAAGAAGTATGGAGGTAATATCAATGCTTTAATTGATAAAACCAGAAAGAAGCTAAATGACAGACTTGCAGTGGAGTGTGAGATAAAAACTCTTGTGTCGGCCAAAAGACTAGAGGGGCATATTATGATTGCTATGCCCTTTGCCATAATGGTCTATATGAGGTTTACAAATGGAATTTATATAGAACAGCTTTACGGTACTGCATGGGGGAATATTCTGCTTACTCTGGCATTGGCAGTAATTATGGCTTGCGCCGCGGTGATAGGAAAAATTACAAGAATAGAGGTGTAGAAATGATATACATAAATACGGTGATAATAGTGCTTTATGTGACACTTGCCATCATTAGTAGAAAGCATTTCAGTAAATACAAGGATGGGAAGGGCTTGCTTGGTATTGTAAGAGGTCATGTTCTTTCTATGGGAGAGTGTGCCTGGAATTGGATAAGCAGGGTTTTGCCGGTGGAGGGGATTGAGGCCTCCCTTGAGAAGCTGCTTAGAAGAGGAAAGGTTATCTCACCTAAGAGGCTTAAACAGGAAAGGGAGGTATTTCTGGCCCAGTGTGTGGGAATGGCTCTAACAGTATTTTTTGTTTGTAATCTTGTGGAATTGGTGGGACAAGCCAGAGTGGTGTTTTTAGCAAAGCATTATGAATGGGATGGAGAAATAATTATAGAAAGAGAATCCTATCAGGGAGAATACAAGGAGGAAGAAATATTTTATGAGATGTCAGGACAGGAAGGCCAGGTAGTACTTCAGGTGTCGCCTATAAGACTTAAGGAGGAGGAATTCCTTATGGAGGCTGATAAGGTGGCGGTGGAGCTGGAGGAAGAATATTTTAATGGCGATAAGGTGATTTCAGAGTCTATGGAGTTGCCGGTCAGCTATAGAGAAGGCGCGTTTTCCTTGAGCTGGGAATCCGAGAATCCCGAGCTTATATCCTCTCGGGGAGGGATAAATGAACAGCTTGAGGGAAAACCCAGGGAGGCCTGTATGAGGCTTACTATAAGCTATTTTGACTTTAGTGCTACATATTCCTTTAACCTGCTGGTGGGACCAAGAGAGCTGTCCCGGGAAGAAGAGATTTCGGGGAAGCTGTCTCAGGTGCTTGTTTCCTTGGAGCAGGCTACGGTTGGTGAGCGTCAGCTGGTTATTCCTTCTGATTTGGAGGGGATGAGACTAAGAGTAAAAGAACCTAAAGAAGAAAAGGGCATCTACCTGCTTTTTGGAGTGGTGATAGGTTGCCTGATTCCTATGGTAGGAGTTAGCAGACTTAAAGAAAAGGAGAAGAAAAGGAACACAGTATTAACAAAGGAATACCCTTACTTTGTGGATAGTCTTTGGCTTTATATTCAGTCAGGGATGACCATCAAAAGGGCTCTTGGTCAATACGTAGATAGAGCTACCTCAAAGAATAGTGAGGACTACTTGATTAAGGAGCTTCAATATACTCTAAACCAGATTGCTACAGGGCAGTCGGAATATGAGGCGTATGACGAATTAGGAAGCAGACTTGGACTGCCGGTGTATGGAAGCCTTATGAGACATATAAGTCAGAACCTAAAGATGGGCACTAAGGATTTGAAAGGACTTATGGAGACTGAGGTAAGTATGGCACTGGATTCTAGAAGAGAGACGGCTAAAAGTCTGGGGGAGCAGGCCTCTACCAAGCTTTTTTTCCCAATGATTGTTTTGCTGATGGTTGTTATGATAATAATCATTGCCCCGGCTATGATGGGGCTATAGAGGGAGGCGAATTTTATGGAACTTTTTAAGCGCTTTATGAAGGATGAGGAGGCTATGGGTGTGGTGGAAATCATACTTATCATAGTGGTTTTAGTAGCTATGGTGGCCATCTTTAAGGATGAAATAGAAGATCTCGTAGATGAGATATGGGATTCCATCGAAGACAGCGCAGAGAAGATTTACTAGGTATAGTGAATCAGAAATTTTAGTGGAATAATAGAAAGATTGAATAATTGAAACAATAATTGAACTGGGGGGAGAATATGAATAACAAAGGAAGCGTGACAATATTTCTGACTCTTGTGCTGGGAGCTATACTTTTACTGGCTCTAAGCTGTATTGGTGTGGTGGAGTATAGGCTTGCTGAGAGTAAGGGCGCTATGGCTGTTAGATCTTCGATATCGGGAATTAGGGCGGATTATAACAGCTACATATTTGAGAATTATCATATTCTCCTCTTTGATAAGAATGGTAATGGAAGAGGTGAAGCATATGTGGAGGAAAGACTTACCCGTGACATTCAACATAATCTGGGAGATGCATATGCAGTTGAGGAGCTGAGGGTTGATGACTATGAGCTTTTACTGGAGGATGACTGTAGTGCCTTTAAGGACCAGATTGTGGAACATAGCGGTTATTGTCTGGCAGGTCAGGGCGTGGAACACATTTTGGAGTCTACAGGTTTTCAGGACGGAACAGTATCAGATGCCATATATGAGGACATGGATGCGGCTAACCACAGTGACGCAATTGTGGAGGAAACTGATATGAGTCAACAGACCACAGAGGCACAGATTGAAGACCCGGAGCTTGCTGAGGCTTACGAAACTTTAGCGCCCTTGTTTGATGAAGAGGATCCCAGAGATTTTACTGAAGATTTAACCTCGGAGGGAATACTGGCAATAGTGGCTCCTGAGGATATGGAGATAAATTCATCCCAAGTGGATTTATCATCCACACCTTCGGTGGAAAGGTGGGGCTATGTGTTAACAGATTATTCCATAGACAATGATTTTGATGACATAGATATATTAAAGAAGGATATTGGAAAATACGATTCGTGGAAGGACCAGCTAAAAAGTGCCGGCGCAGGACTACTCTATAGTAGTCATGTATTTAACTGTGCCACTGAAACTGTTCAAGAGGATACAGTGTTTGCATTTGAGCTTGAGTACATTATCTGTGGAAAAAAATCTGACAGAGAGAATTTGAAGTCTACAGTAAACAGGCTTATAGGAGTTAGATTTCCTGTTAATTATAGTTACTTGGTTTCTTCTTCTGCAAAGATGAGGGAGATTAAGAAAATATCTATTCCTATAGCCATACAGACTCTGGTTCCTGAGCCTATAGTCAGGTATCTCATAGCAGGCTGTTGGGCTTATGTGGAGTCTATATTTGATGTGAGATGTCTGCTTCAGGGAGACAGACAGGATTTTTTCAAATCCTCTGCAACCTGGAAGACGGACTTAAATAATCTTGAAGATAGTTTGAATATGGATGGTGAGGATAGCGATACGGGACTTTGCTATAAGGATTATCTTCTTATACTGCTGGCTTTGGATATGGAGGATGGCTACTATAGAATGCTCGATATTATTGAGCTTAACACCAAGCAACATTATCGGGAATTTGATATGAATAATGCCGCAGTTGGGTTGACCTTAGATGTGACGACCAGCTACGGAGGAAGACAGTTTTATTATAGAGAAAATATTAGCTACTAGCTACAAGGCTCTGCGGCCCTTAAGGTTTTCTGTTCGTCCATACAATAACAGCAAACCTCTCCAAATTAGCGAAGCGCGGGCAGAGAATCTTAAGGGATGTAGAGCTTAAGATGTGGTAGCTGTTTATATTATAGGTGGGGATTTTTGAGGTGATATACTGATGAAGAAAAATCAAGGAAGTGCAACGGTGGAGGCAACGCTTATTCTGCCCATTTTTATATTTGTTTTGTTGGGCTTATTTGGCTTCATAAGATTAAGGATGGCAGAGGCATATGTGTATGAGGCAGCAGTAGAAACTGTAGAATATATGGCTCAGGTTAGCTATTTATCGGAGTGCTCCATGTTGGTACCGAAGACCTGCTTCAAGGGATATGTTGACAATGGGGAATTGGTGGACAATTACATACAGGGCGGAGTAGATGGTGTGAGCTTTATAGGTACTGATTATCTGGATGAGGATGGATATGTGTGTCTTAAGGTAAGCTATGGCTATGGTGTTAATGTTCCGCTGTTAGGTAGCTTTCGTGGTAAGCGAAGCTACGTGGTAAGGCAAAAGGCTTATGTGGGTGTAGCTGAGGATAATCCTGATGAGGGGGAACTGTCAGATGATGATATATATGTTTATATAACTGACAATAGAGAGGCATATCATATGAGCAGACATTGCACTCATCTTGATTTGACTATATCAATGTCCTCAGTAAAAGCAGCAAAATATCTGGGTTATACCAGTTGTAGCTTCTGCAAAGGTGAGGGTGATACCATATATGTTACAAAGTGGGGAGACAGATATCACAGTGATAGAAATTGTGGTGGTTTAAAAAGGACTCTGTACAGAGTGAAAAAATCTCAGGTGGAAGGATTGGGGGCATGTCAAAGATGCGGTTATTAGAAAAGTGTAGATTTGATAATAGAGGCAGTATAACAGTGGAGATGTGTATGGTTATGCCTATAGTTATAGCCGTGGTTATGATGCTTATTATGCTACTTGTAAGGGGAGCAAATGAGGGTACGGCTTTGGGTATAAGTCAGCTTAAGGTTTATCAGTGCAGTGATAATCCGGGGACTGAAAATCAGGAGTTAGAGCATAAGATGATTTTGAACAAGCTTGAAGGAAGTCTGGTTATAGAGAAAAAGGAGATATATGCGGTGGCTGAAGGTTATAGAGATGATGAAAGTATATCGGTTCAGACATGTAGGCGTGAACGGGATAGGTGCTCGGACAGACTAAGGAGGTGGCAGCTGTATGGAGATACTATATGGGAGTAAGGGGATAGATAACTTTATAGAGACTACTCTTGGGGAGGGGATAATAGCTGTGGATTCTCCTCATTACTATAGACTTAGAATTTTGGAGGAAAATGATATCCCGGGACTTATAAGACCTGTGGTAAGTCAGTTGGATGGAAGACCAACTTTAAAATTCAACACCTGCTCCTGCTATGTGCTAGACAGACTGTTTCTTAGGATAAAGCCGGATGGAGGATTCTTGGGGGTTATAATGCAGCAGCTTGAGAATTTGCTGCGCAGAATAAGAGCATTTCTTTTGGATCCGGATGATGTGGTGCTTAAGCCGGAATATATGTTTTATAACTGGGGAGAGAAATCCTTAAAGCTGTTATATATACCGGGTTATGGAGTTAATATTAAGCTTCAGCTTAAAAGCTTTCTGGAATACGTTATGAGGATATTTGACCACAGAGATGAAGCTGGGGTTAGATATATGTATGGTATGTATGATTTAATCTGTGAGGATACATTTTCTATAGAGGATTTCTCCTATAATGGATTGCCTGCAGATGGCAGTGGGACCCAATGCTACAGTCCGTCACTGATGGAGACACCGATTGATATAGATGGTGTTAATTATGATGAGAAACAACATCCTGAAAAGGTAGCTAAGCAAAGTGAAATAAAGGACGTTGTTGGTTGTACGAAAACAGGTGAGAGTAATAAAAAACCTATAACCAAGTTGGTTCCTCTTACAAACGGAGCATTAAAGGAGATAGTTCTTTCTAAATTTGATGAGATGATTTTGGTGGGACGTGGAAAGAGGGAGACAGATTACAGGATTCCCACCACCCAGATAAGTAGAGTTCATGCCTGCATATATCTTCGTGGTAATGATATATACGTGGAGGACAGGGAGTCTACAAATGGTACATTTATTAATTCCGTAAGATTAGAGCCATTAAAACAGGAGCTTATAAATGTGGGAGATATAATTAATTTTGCAAATGAGGAATTTTTTGCGGTGTAGAGCCATTAAAAATAATTCAAAATAAAACTTTACATATATGAAAATAATCCGCTATAATATTATTATCAATATGAGAGGCGGTGGAAGGATGGAAGGTATGACAGATAAAGAATTGGTTACTATAACGATAGATAGCTATATGGCATTGCAGCGAATAAAGAAAGCTAATGCCGGTGTAGAGAATACAGAGCTTGAGTATCAAATCAAGGGAATTGAAGCCAAACTATCAGCCTTAGGCGTAAATGTTAAGGATTTAACATTGGAATAAGGGTTATGACGAAAAACAGACACCCTAATGTTAGATATTATATATCTGGCATTAGGGTGTCTGTTTCTATATATTTGATTCTTATCTATAATCTTTAAATTATAAACAAGCCTTTAAAATAGCAAGAATATCCTCCTTGTTAAGTGCCACATATGCACCATCCATATTGTTGTACTTAATGGTATCCTCTGCCATAAGCTCAAGCTTTGAACTGTCGATGCCCACCTCTTTAAGGGTCATAGGAATGCCGCAATCCTTGAAAAACTGCTCTGTTGCATCGATTGCCATATTAGCACATTTGAATTTGTCCTCCTCTGTAATATCCCACACATTGCGACCATATTCACAGAACTTATCAACTGTCTGGTCGTTTAGGATGTATCGCATCCATCTTGGTGTTATGATTGCAAGTCCCTCACCGTGGGTGATGTCGTAGTATGCACTAAGCTCGTGCTCTATAGGATGACAGGTCCAGCCACCCCCCTTTCCGCAGCTAAGCAGACTGTTTAATGCCTGGGTGCTGGCCCACATAAGGTTGGCACGCGCCTCGTAATTATCAGGTTCCTTTAATGCTATAGGACAATATTTTACACAGGTCTTTAGAAGGCTCTCTGCAAATCTGTCTGAGATATAGGCTCCGGAATCCTTTTGGAAATATTGCTCAAATATATGGGACATAATATCTGCAGTTCCGGCAGCAGTCTGCTTGGCAGGAAGAGTGTACATATACACAGGATCGCAGATGGATGCCTGTGGCTTGAAGTAATGTGAGCCGGTGCCAAGCTTTTCGTTTGTTTCCATGTTGGAGATTACAGCATTTTTATTCATTTCAGAACCGGTCGCCGCCAGAGTAAGTATGGTCACAATAGGTAGCACCTTTCCGATTTTACCGCTGTCCACCACCAGATCCCAAGGGTCTCCTTCATAGCATGCTCCCGCTGCGATTACCTTTGCAGAGTCGATGGTGCTTCCACCACCTACAGCAAGCACCATGTCGATGCTATGCTCCTTACAAAGAGCAGTGCCTTCTCGTACCTTTTCAATCCTTGGGTTAGGCTCAATGCCTGAAAGTTCAACTACATTGTAATCAGTAAGTAATTCCTTTACTTTGTCATACAAGCCATTTTTCTTAATGCTTCCTCCGCCGTATACCATTAAGATATTTTTTCCGTATGGGGCTACAAGCTCAGGGAGACATTCTACCTGTCCCTTACCAAATCTTATGTCTGTGTACGCATGAAATCTAAAATTATTCATAGGCCCTCCTTTTTCTCGCATCAGTTTAATGTATACATTATAACAAAATATGCTGTGAGAGAATAGTATAATATCGGTGTTTTTTGTTATGCTGTAGGATTGTATTTAGTCCGTTTTTTTGGTATATTAAATTATATATGTAAATTTGTCAGTAGTACTGGATAGAGGTGAAAAAATTGAAGGTTAATGTATACTATGGAGGAAGAGGCTTATTAGAGGATCCTACACTGTTTGTTATAGACAGGATAATCCAGGTTTTAGAGGAGCTTCGAGTTACAGTTACAAGATACAATATGTATGAGGATAAGGCTGGTATAGCTACACTTCCCAACACTTTGAAGGATTGCGATGGTGTAATCCTTGCGTCTAGCGTGGAGTGGTTTGGTATAGGCGGATTTATGCAGCAGTTTTTGGATATGTGCTGGCTGTATGGAGACAAGGAGAAGATTAAGAGCATTTATATGATGCCGGTGGTAGTTGCTACTGCATACGGTGAACAGGATGCAGAGATACATCTTAGAAAGGCCTGGGATGTACTTGGAGGAATATCCGTAAATGGACTTGCCACCTATGTAGAGTCACAGGAGGTTTTAGAGAAAAATTCTGCTTACTTGGCATACATAGAGGATATGGCTTCAAACTTCTACAGGTATGTGAATAGAAAGCAGGTTAAACTTCCTACCAGCAGTACTGCAGTTAAGAATAATATTATCAAGACTAAGAGTATAAATCTTACACCACAGGAGAGTGAGCAGCTTTCTAAGTTCGTGGCAGATGACGGATACGTTAAGAAGCAGAAGGAGGACATCGAGGAGCTGGCTGCTATGTTTAAGCAGATGCTTGGAGATGACGAGCCTAAGGAGGAGAGCGTATACGAGGATGATATAGTTGAGGCCTTCTTCAAGAATTATTATCCTGAAAAGGAATTTAAGGCAACCTATGTTATGATGATTCCGGATATTGGAAAGACTCTTATAGTCAAGATTGACAAGGAGCTTACTTGTCAATATGGTGAGGACTGTGAGGCAGATGTTAAGCTTAAGGCAGACAGTGATATGATGAGAGATATTATCTCCGGTAAGATGACCTTCCAGAAGGGCTTTATGTCCGGAGAGATAACAGCTAAGGGTAACTTTAAGACCCTTAGAATGTTAGACCAGATATTTAGATTTAGATATTCCAAGTAATAGAGAGTGAGGCATAATATGTCATACGTGGCATTGTACCGTAAATGGCGTCCTGATGAATTTCAGGAGGTTAAGGGTCAGGAGCACATAGTTACCACCCTTAAAAACCAGATAAAACATAATAGAGTTGGTCATGCTTATCTTTTCTGTGGAACCAGAGGAACAGGAAAGACCACCATAGCAAGACTTATTGCAAAGGCAGTTAACTGTGAGAATCCGGTAGATGGAAGTCCTTGTAATCAGTGTGAAAGCTGTAAAGCCATAGCTGCCGGAGCATCCATGAATGTTATAGAGATAGATGCAGCATCTAACAATGGTGTAGACAGTGTAAGACAGATTAATGATGCAGTGAGATATTCGCCATCGTCGGGTAAATATTTAGTGTATATTATCGATGAGGTTCATATGCTTACCAATCCGGCTTATAACGCCCTTCTAAAGACCTTAGAGGAACCACCGGAGTACGTAAAGTTTATACTGGCAACCACAGATGTGCAGACTATACCGGTTACTGTATTATCCAGATGTCAGAGATATGATTTCAAGAGAATATCTCTGGATATAATTGCAGACCGAATAGAGGAGCTTTTAGGCAGGGAGGGCATAGCTGCCACAAGAGATGCCATAAATTATGTGGCTAAGGCGGCAGATGGCTCTATGCGAGACGCCTTAAGTATATTAGACCAGTGTATCGCCTTTAACTTAGGTGAGGAGATTACCTATGACAAGGTATTAGAGATAGTTGGTTCTGTGGATTTGGACATTTACCTAAGTATGTTTACTGCCATTAAGGCAAGAGATACTAAGGAGGCTCTAAGCATAGTCAATGATGCCATATGGGCGGGCAAGGACTTGTCCTTATTTGTAAATGAATTCACTACATTTTTAAGAGACCTGCTTATGTTAAAATATAACGCAGGTGCTACAGTTGATGTGACCAGCGAAAACCTTCCTCGACTTATAGAGGCAGGAGCTGACATAGAGGAAGAAAAGCTTATCAGCTTTATCAATATTATGCAGGAGACTGCCGGAAAGATTAAGTACGCATCCTCTAAGCGAATCGTTCTTGAGGTGGCTGTTATAAAGCTTTGTACACCACAGATGAGAAGCACTGATGAGGGTCTTAAGGAGCGTATAGCTGATTTGGAGAAACGATTGGAGCAGGGCTCAGGTGGAGAAAGGGTTGTATATGTAACCAGTGACCAGGTGCCCGAGGGTGCCATACAGCAGCCGGTAGCTACAGGAGCGAATACTTACGCTAAGTCAGATGATCAGGATTCATCCCAGATTAGTCCTGAGCTTGAGCAGGAGATAATCAAGAATATTAAGGAGCGCTACAATGAGGCTGAGCTGGTAGAGCTAAAGCAGATATGCAGGGCTTGGAAGTTGGTTCAGCAGAAGGTTATTAGACTGGCCAGAGATTTCTTTAAGGATGCCAGTATAGTACCATCTGTAAATAATCCGGGAACCATAGATATAATTCTGGAGAACAAACCGGAGAATGAGCTGGCTATAGGATACTTTGATGACAGGGAAACGCTTGATCATCTGGAGGACAAGATAGCAGCTATTACCGAGAGACATGTTCATCTGAATTTCAAGAAGCTAGGTGCTAAGGAGATGAAGAGTGACCCGGTTAGAAAATGTGATTTGTCAAAAATCAATTTTGATAACATAGAATTAAAATAAGATTAACAGGAGGATTTAAAAAAATGGCAAGAAGAGGTGGATATCCAGGAGGTATGATGCCTGGTAACATGAACAATCTTATGAAGCAGGCTCAGAAGATGCAGAAACAGATGGAGGAGACTACCATGGTTCTGGAGATGAAGGAGTATGAGGCTTCAGCAGGTGGTGGAGTTGTTAAGGTAAAGATTAACGGTAAGAAGGAGGTTGTTTCAGTTCATCTTGACGAGGAAGTTGTAGACAAGGATGATATCGAGATGCTTGAGGACCTTATCGTTTCAGCAGTAAATGAGGCTATTAGAATGCAGGACGAGGATCATCAGAAGGAGATGGGCAAGATCACTGGCGGCTTAGGCGGAGGTTTTCCTTTCTAATGGATATTTACGGAGGTCAGGTTGGCAAGCTTATAGAGGAGCTTTCGGGACTGCCGGGTATCGGCGGGAAGACAGCTCAGAGATTGGCCTTTCACATAATCAATATGTCTGAGGAAAGAGTTAATAGCTTAGCGAAGGCTATAACTGAAGCCAAGACCAACATAAAATATTGCAAAACCTGTTATACTATCACTGATAGGGAGGAATGTCCTATATGTTCTTCCCCAAAGAGAAATCATAAGCTAATAATGGTAGTGGAAAGTCCAAGAGATTTGGCTGCCTATGAGAGATGTGGACAATACCAGGGGATTTATCACGTGTTGCACGGTGTTATGAATCCGGCTATAGGTATGGGTCCCAATGACATAAAGCTAAAGGAGCTAATCTTAAGACTGGAGGCTGAGGATGTTGAAGAGGTTATCATCGCCACTAACTCCAGCGTTGAGGGAGAAGCTACCGCTATGTATATTTCTAAGCTTATAAAACCATCTGGAATTAAAACTTCCAGAATCGCCAGCGGAGTTCCTGTAGGTGGCGACCTAGAGTGCATAGACGAGGTAACATTACTTCGTGCCCTAGAGGGTCGAATTGACCTATAGAACATGCAAGATGAGCCGACTGTAGACGATACAAAATTAACCTTGATGTAAACAATACACAGCACAGGATGTGCCAACAAACTATATTTCGGACGCAAGAAGACTGAACATGGTCTGTGCCAACAAACTATATTCCGGCCGCGACAGGGTCGGGACTAAGCTGACCGTTTTAGTGTCAGTGTGGACCGACCCTAGGCAGGCCGGCCAGTATGTATATTATGCACAGACCATGCTTGGAACTCTAGACCGACCAGTAAGTTCATCCGCACATCCTGTGCGTGAGAAATAACGATAAGGAGGTAGTTACTATGAAGAGAATTGGTATGCTTACAAGTGGTGGCGATTGCCAGGCACTTAACGCAACAATGAGAGGTGTTGTTAAGGGGTTATACAACACATTTGATGAGGTTGAGGTTTATGGTTTTCTTGAGGGCTATAAGGGTCTTATCTACGGAAACTATAAGAAGCTTTCAGCCGATGATTTTTCGGGAATACTTACTAAGGGTGGAACAATTCTTGGAAGCTCAAGAACACCATTTAAGGAGATTGACAATCCTACACCAGAGGGCTACAACAAGGTTGAGAAGATGAAGGAGACCTATAAGAAGCTTAAGCTTGACTGTCTGGTTGTTTTAGGTGGAAATGGTTCACAGAAGACAGCTAACCGCTTAAGTGAGGAGGGCTTAAATGTTATCGGTTGTCCTAAGACTATCGATAATGATATCTGGGGAACAGATATGACCTTCGGCTTCCAGAGTGCGGTTGATATAGCAACAAATGCTATTGATTGTATTCATACTACTGCAGCTTCTCACAACAGAGTATTTATAGTTGAGGTAATGGGACATAAGGTTGGTTGGATTACACTTCATGCAGGTATTGCTTCAGGAGCAGACATCATCCTTATACCTGAGATACCATATGATATAAAGAAGGTTGCAAAGGCTCTTGAGAAGAGAACTAAGGCAGGAAAGGGCTTCTCTATCCTTGCAGTGGCAGAGGGTGCTATCTCTAAGGAGGTTGCGGATCTTCCTAAGAAGGAGAGAAAGGCTGCTATAGCAGCAGCTGCTGAGAAGTATCCATCAGTTGCTTACGAGGTTGCTGATAAGATTAAGGAATTCTGTGGTATGGACATAAGAGTTACAGTTCCTGGACATACTCAGAGAGGTGGAAGTCCGGTTCCTTACGACAGAGTTATCTCAAGCCGCTTTGGTGCAAAGGCAGCAGAGCTTATTAAAGAGAAGGATTTTGGTAAGCTTGTTGTTATGAAGAACAATGAGGTAGATGCTATACCACTTTCAGAGACAGCTGGAAAGCTTAAATATGTATCACCTGATGATAAGATAATCAAAGAGGCAAAAACCTTAGGAATTTCCTTCGGAGATTAACATCTTAGAAGACAATCACATATATTATCATAAGCAGACAATCAGGATATTATGTCTTGATTGTCTGTTTGTGAAAAAATAAAATATGTGAGGTAGTCATGAAAGAGAAATTATTAGAGGGTTATTTTGATAAACGATTTGCCATGCCTGAGCTTCAGCTTGTGGATGAGAGGGAGCTTATGGATGACAGAGAATATATGATACAGCTATACCCTGCTAAGGCCAGATTAATAATGGTTATGGTGGAGGATGAGTGCGATAAGTTAGAATACGAGGGCAGTCCTATGTTTGCCCCATATCCGGATAAGGAGACAGTTCTGGGAATATCCAGAAGAATATTTTATAAGGTGTGCTGTGATAGGACAGATGAGCACCTAAAACAGATGATAGATGTAATGCTCTGCGACGAATTCTTTGTGAGGCGCAGCAGATATATGAGAAGAAGAAAATTCTTTATGTAAGGATTTAGATATAACGGGAGAAATTCTTTGAGACTATGAAGAAGAAAATAATACTAAGGGTTATAGTATTTATATTAACAGCTACTGTGACCGCTTTTTTGGTAAATAAATTAAATAACCTGGGATTAAATAAGATATCTAAGGAGATGAGTGAACCAACTCTGCCTATAGTGTATTGTGAGATAGATGGAGAGGTTGTCAACCGAATGTTTGGCTACACTCAGGTCATGTCCACCAGTCTTATGCGAGACGGTGTAGTTCCTCTCAATGAGAATCATGGAGTGAATCTTTTGGTGGATGATGAACACGATTTCGGCAAGAAATACTCCTACCAGCTTAGAAGTATCGCCGGTGACTCCTTAGTTGAGGAAGGAGAACTTTCTCTTGGTTCTATGGTAAGCGGCTATAGACAGTGCCCTGTAACCATTAGAATGGATTTGAGAGAAAATCAGGAATATGTGCTGGTATTCATTGTAGAAGGCAAGAATGGAGATGTTGCCAGATACTATACCAGAGTTGTTGATTTGGAGGATAATGATGCCCATAAGATAGTGGAATACGCCCATGAATTCCACAACACAGCTATCAAGAAAACCTCCAGTGCAGTGGCAAATAATGTGGTATATGATGCCTTAAAATACACGGGCTTTGATTATTATGATGATTTGTCACATGTGGATATTGCGGCATCCTATAAGCTTATGACCTGGGGTGACCTTAAGCCTACAGTGATAACAGAGGTTGCAACAACCATAACTGAGATTGACAAGGACTATACGGTTGTTCATCTTCAATATGTAATAGAGGCGGAGTCAGGAGGCTCTCTTCACTATTACAACGTGGATGAATACTATACAGGAGTTTATGATAAGAGTAGTGGAAATGTAGAGCTTCTCGATTACCACAGATATCAGGAGTCTATGTTTGATACAGAGTACATTTACAAGGATAGTAACAGCTTGGCCTTCGGTGTAACCAGTGATGATGATGTGGAGTATGTAACTGCAGAGGACAACGAAAAGCTTGCCTTTGTAAGAGAGGGAGAGCTGTGGTATTACGACTATGGAACCACAAGTGTTACCAGTGTATTTACTTTTAATCAGGGAGACTATACAGATATTCGAAGTATGAACAGTGATATGGATATCAATATAGTTGATATGAATGATGCAGGTGAGATATACTTCGTTGTTTACGGATATATGTGTCGTGGTGACCACGAGGGCAAAAATGGTATATCCCTATATCACTTCAGTCCTGAGGATTATAAGATTGAGGAGTTATTCTTCGTTAGTGTTGATGAGCCGTTTGACATTATGCAGCAGGAGACCGGAAGGTTTACCTACTACGACCAAAAGGGACATTTTTACTATCTTTTGGACGGAGCTATATATGATGTGGATTTGGCAACTATGGAGCAGACCACCATATCTGAGGGTCTTTCCTCTGACAAATATGCGGTATCGGAAAATAGACGAGTGGTGGCTTATCCTAACAGTAATCTGAAGGAGGAAACCAATACCATAGTAATTCGCGACTTCCTTACAGGAGAGGTTACCTACGAGACAGGTGGAGACAGCGACAGATTTGCTGCATTGGGCTTTGTGGGAGACGACCTTATCTGTGGAGTGGCAGATGCGAAAGATGTATATGTGCCTTCAGACGGTGAGGCTATTTTACCATTTTACAAGCTGATGATATTAAACCCTGTGGGTGATGTCTTAAAGGAATATCACAAGGATGGAGTTTATATTATGGACGCTCTGGTTCAGTCGGATAAGATATACCTGGAGCGAGGCTTAAAGAGAAATAATTTCTTCGAGGATACAGAGCCTGACTTTATATCCTACAAGCCAAAGGAAAATGAGAACGCTATGTTAGAGAAAACTTTCTACGATATGGCGGCATACGACGAGCAGCACCTGGTATTCCCATCATATATATATTTAAGTGACACAAATAACATAATAATGACCAAGTCAAAGGTAAATGACAGATACAAGGCTATGGAGGTAAAGACCAGCACCAATCCGGAGTCCTTCTACGTGTTTGACAACGTGGGCTATGTGGGCGAATTTGCCAGCGCAGGTGCGGCCATTATAGAGGTAAACGAGATGGGTACAGGACAGGTGGTAGACAGCAAGGGAAATGCTATCTACAGAAGCATTGCTGCAGACTCATACAACACGGTGGCAGATTCAATCTATCAGGTATCCTGTACGTCAGTGGATGATTCTTTGCTTACCTGCGCATATATGTGTATAGACTATGAGGGCAATCGAGTGGAGTATGAGCAGGTTATGGCCTGCGACAGCTGGGAGGATGCTTTTGAAACTCACACTCTTGGAGTTGGAATAAATATATCCGGCATCGACCTGTCTACGGCACTATATTTCCTTGACAGAGATATACCATTTGCCGCATGCATAGATGACGGAAGATATGTGCTTGTAATAAGCTATAATGAGGCTTATGTGAGATACTACGATCCGATTCTTGACGAAGAGGTAAGAATACTAAGAGATGAATTTGAGGAGGCTTTAAGCCTTCAGGGAAATACAATGTACACCTATACGGCACAGTAGGGGACTTAAAAAGTCCCCTTTACATAGGAGTGATTTACTATTATGAAGAAAAATCAAAATAACAACAAAAAATCAACAAGAGGAATTTACTTAACTGACAAGGAGATTGAGGCACTTAGGTTTGCGTGTATTGAATGGTGGGATATGATGGAAGGCGGAGATAGTGAAAGTATTGAAGTAGTTGAGAATTGTATGGAAAATGGTCTGGGTTCAGCTTTGTACAAGTTATCTGAAGGT
The DNA here is from genome assembly GCA_017463225.1 of Lachnospiraceae bacterium. Taxonomy (GTDB): domain Bacteria; phylum Bacillota; class Clostridia; order Lachnospirales; family Lachnospiraceae; genus Coprococcus_C. The sequence continues at coordinate 26,070 of JAFTPO010000002.1, forward strand.
ACAGGTGGAGAACATTTATTTGAATGTTATATAGAAACAGAATGATTATGTTAGCTTAGATAAAAAGCTTCGTTGACTTTGATATAACCCCATGATGATATTTTCATAGGGTTACAGAAACAGGGGGTGTTAACGTGTGTAAAGCATTTAATGATATGGTTGAAGAAGGCCGTGAGCTTGGTATCGAGGAAGAACGTGCTGCTGGCATACGTAAGCTGGTGGCAACGTTGCGAGAACTAGATGCAGAGGATTGTGCCATAGTGGATGCTTTAGTTAAGCAATATGACTTGGCTGACTCTGAGGCTAAAACATTTTTATAAAGAGAATGCGCAGGATTCCCTGCGCATTTTGTTTTTTATTCGTTTTTTTCAGTTTACTCTGTTGCATCTACGGCTTCGTCAGTTTTGCCATCCTTATCAACAGTTTCATCAACCTCATCAGTTTCATTTATATCATCATCTTCATCCTCTACATGCCATTCATCAGCAGTAGCAACAGGTGCGGGCTTTAGGTAAGGCCTAAAGCATATACTCATGAAATAAGCATATATATATGCGCATGCTCCAAATCCAAATATTGCAAATCCAACCACTGCGATAGCTGTCTGGTAGTAAAAACACCATACTATAATTACTGTTAAAATCACCAGAAGAAGAGTGATAGGGAAGTTCTTGATAGAAAGCAGGAATGCATTTCTAATCTGAACCTTAATGGTGTTGTCGAATTTGGACTGAAGTGGAAATACATACATAGTGATGAAGACTGCCACTGCTAAAAGTATAACGCTTATGGCTATCATAGGCTTAGCTATGTCTGCTCTGGCATCCTGCCACTGCTTAAGCCAGAACCACAGATCCACGCCGAATACGAAAAGTATAACTGCCATTATTAGCCATATTATAGTGGACTGCTTAAAGTTTTCCTTGAAGCTTTTGATGTAATTCTTGAAGACGTATCCATCATCGCCTCTGACTCCCTTCATAGCTGCATAATAGGTGGCTGTCACTGATGCTCCTATGGTAAATATTGGTATACAGCCTATCAAAAAGCACAGGGAGAGAATCATACAATCTCCGACTCTGTTAAGTATTCTGATAAACATATTATCATAATTCATTCCTTCTACTGACATATCTAAACTCCTCACAAAGTGTAATTTTATCATTTCAACAACAAACATAATAACACAAGAAAACTCTATTTTCCACCCCGTGACTTAAGTTTCAATGTAAACTTTTGGTGAAAAAACTGCCTTTGGGCTATTGACAAATTCATTATTTCTACATAGATTAGGAAATAGCTTATTTTTGTACCGGAGGTTTATTATGAAGAAAGCATTTGTAACTAAGGAAATGGTTGAAGACATAGTAAAGTCTTATCCAACACCATTTCATATATATGATGAGAAGGCCATAAGAGAGAATGCAAGAAAGCTTAAGGCTGCATTTTCATGGAATAAGGGCTACAAGGAGTACTTTGCTGTTAAGGCTACTCCAAACCCAACAATTTTAAGAATATTAAATGAAGAGGGCTGCGGAACTGACTGTTCATCCTACGCAGAGCTTCTTATGTCTGAGAAGGTGGGGATAGTTGGCGATGAGATTATGTTCTCCTCTAACGACACACCTGCTGAGGAGTTTGTGTACGCGAGAAAGCTTGGTGCGACTATTAATCTTGATGACTATACTCATGTACAGTTTTTGAAGGATACCTGTGGTATTCCTGAGACTATAAGCTGTAGATACAATCCGGGCGGAACATTTTCCATATCCACTACTATCATGGACAACCCTGGAGATGCCAAGTATGGTATGACTAAGGAACAGCTTTTCAAGGCTTATGTGGAGCTTAAGGAGGCAGGTGCCAAGAGATTTGGACTTCACTCATTCCTTGCCAGCAACACAGTGACCAATGAATATTATCCAACCCTTGCCAAGATTTTGTTTGAGCTTGCGGTAGAGCTTAAGGAGCAAACTGGTGTATCACTTAGCTTTATCAACCTTTCAGGTGGTATAGGAATTCCTTACACTCCTGACAAGGAGCCAAATGATATTATGGCTATAGGAGAGGGTGTTAGACAGGCCTTTGAGGAGGTTTTAGTACCTGCAGGATTAGGTGATGTTAGCATATATACAGAGCTTGGCAGATTCATGCTGGCACCTTACGGACACCTTGTAACTAAGGCAATTCACGAGAAACACACACATAAGGAATATGTGGGTGTAGACGCCTGTGCAGTTAATCTTATGAGACCTGCTATGTATGGTGCGTACCACCATATCACTGTTCTTGGAAAGGAAAATGAGCCTTGTGATTACAAGTATGATGTTACAGGATCACTCTGTGAGAACAATGACAAGTTTGCTATAGATAGAATGCTTCCAAAGATTGATAAGGGGGACTATCTTGTGATTCATGATACAGGAGCTCACGGCTTTGCTATGGGCTATAATTATAACGGAAAGCTTAAATCCTCAGAGCTTTTGCTTAAAGAGGATGGAACTGTAAAGATGATTCGTAGAGCGGAGACAGTGGAGGATTATTTTGCCACACTGGAGGGCTTCTGGGAAGTGTAGAATATAAAAGGGTTGTAGCCTAGGCTACAACCCTTATTTTTGTTTGGCGTAAAACTTTATTAGTACTTCTCAGGCTCCTCGTACTCAACACCCATAGTGTCTACAGTAACGCTTGCAATCTTCTGCTCCTGAAGAGGCTTATCACCCCAGCCAGTTGGACATGTAGCAATCTTGTCAACTACATCCATACCCTCAGTAATCTTACCGAAAGCTGCGTAAGAACCATCTAAGTGAGGTGATGTCTTGTGCATAATGAAGAACTGTGAGCCTGCTGAGTTAGGCATCATAGAACGTGCCATTGAAAGTACACCCGGCTCGTGCTTTAAATTATTCTCGAAGCCATTATCTGAAAACTCTCCCTTGATAGAATAGCCAGGTCCGCCTGTGCCAACGCCATCAGGACAACCACCCTGAATCATAAATCCCTCTATAACTCTGTGGAATATAAGTCCATCATAGAAGCCCTTCTTCACAAGTGAGATAAAGTTTTTAACAGTATTTGGGGCGATTTCAGGATAAAGCTCAAGCTTCATAACATCCCCATTTTCCATAGTCATTGTAACAATTGGATTTGCCATAGTAATGAGTCCTTTCTAAATAACATATTTTCTTGTATTTTCATAAAAAAGATGTTATCATAATAGCACTAATGTAAAATTACTTCAAGTATGTAATTTTATAAAATATTATGTAAACTAGAACAAAAAAGAGGGCTTAAAAAGTGAACAATACAGCGAATAATATAGCAAGATTTGTAAAGGCAATCATACTGATTGTTGCGGTGGTTTCCCTAGGTTCCATAGTTAAGGATTACGTGAAGGGATTCTATGATGTATACAAGTATGAGGTTGAGGGAACAGAGACTAAAGAGGGAGTAGATGTTGTAGTAACTATTCCAGAGGGTGCTTCTGCAGAGGAGATTGCAAATATACTGAAGGATAAAGGGCTTATACAGTATCCTAAGGCATTTATAAAGAGATTACAGGATTCAGAGTACAGAGGTCGTTTAAGAAGTGGTACCTATACTTTGAATACGGGAATGACAACTCTTGATATGATGGCGGCTATGTGTCCGGCTTACGAGGAGATACTTCCTATCGACCAGCTGGTTATACCTGAGGGCTTCACCATAGAGATGATTGCCGAAAGATGTGAGGAGCAGGGAATTTGCTCAGCAGATGAGTTTTTAAGAGAGGTAAGCTCGGTTACATCAGCAGACTTCCCATACATGGAGGATATACCGGCAGGTATTCCGGTTAAGTATAAGCTTCAGGGATATATATTCCCGGCAACCTACGATATATACGAAGATACTACAGCTAAGTCTTTAGTAGAGTGGATGCTGGAGACCTTTGATAATTACTACACTGAGGATATGCAGACAAGAGCTGCGGAGCTTGGCTATTCATCCTTCGATGTTGTAACCAGGGCGTCCATAGTTGAGAGAGAGGCTAAGGTAGCTACGGAGAGAGCAACCATAGCAGGAGTTATCAACAACAGACTAAACTCTGGTATGAACTTAGAGATGTGTCCTACTGTGCTTTATCCACTTACCGATGGAATGTATGACCAGAGCCAGGTTCTTTATGAGGACTTGTCTATTGAATCAGAATATAACACTTACCTGAATTCAGGCTTGCCTGTTGGACCTATTTGTAATCCTGGGCTTGATTGTATCAATGCGGTACTCTATCCGGAGCAGCATAGCTACTATTTCTACCACGTGGATGACGAAGAGGCAGGCACTCACATATTTACTGAAACCTATGAGGAGCACATAGATACACAGATTATCGGTGGTCCAAATGGAATTCCTGTAGAGGGTGAGGAAGAAACTGAGGGAGAAGAATAATATAGCGAAAGACTAATATACATGAGGAGGGAAGTTATGAGAGTATTTAACTTCAAGGCAAGGAATATCGGAGATGCAAAGTACCTCACCTACACTATGGGAGAGGATTGCGAGTTGGATGAGGATGTGCTTGATTATTGCGAGGAAAACAATCTCAAGGAGCTGGTAGATATAATCTATGAAGAGGATGAGGATTATGACTACCTTACCTATGATGTAACCGGAAAGGTTTCACTTGAAGACTATATGAGTCAGGAGATGAAGTCAGAGAAGGTTTTATTCCTTGTTAGAAATGTAGCGTCAAATCTTATCTCGTTTAAGGAGCAGGCTATACAGTTATCATATATTCTGCTCAACAGAAATTATGTATATGTGGGCGAGAATATGGAGCTTCAGTTCATCTGTCTTCCTGTGGAGAGCAAGGCGGCAGTTGCAGCTGAGTTTAAGAGCTTCATCAGACAGCTTTTAGCTAATATGAAATACGACGTAGATGAGGAACTTTCTTATGTAGGAAAGCTTCTTACCTACATCAATGGAGATAGCTTTAACTTAAGAGGCTTAGTTGGACTTGCTGAGGCTCTTATGGAGGAGCAGGGACTTAGCTTTGAGTCAGCCGGATCTATAGATGCAGACGGTGTTGAGGTTGTAAGTGAAGAGCCTGAGCTTAGCGCTGATGAACCTAATGTGTCAGATTTTATGAGTGACATTAATTCTGATGAGGCACTTCCTGAGATCGGTGATGACGAGGATGAGGAGACTGAGACCTCTGAGACTGAGGATGAGGAGCTTGACAGTATCCTTCCTGCAGGTATGGCTGCAGTTAAGGAGGAAGAGCAGGAGATTCCTACTATAGCAGAGATTGAAGAATCAAAGACTGAGATGATAGAGGAGCCTGTAGCTAAGGTAGAACCTATAGCAAAGCCGGCAGTAGAGCCAGCTAAGCCACAGTCTAAGGAGTCAGATATAGATGTAATTAAGAGTAGAATCAAGGAACTTGTGGGAGAGGTTCCACAGCTTAGAGCTAAGGAGGAGCCGGCTCCGGAGATTCGTACATTGGATGATTTGGATAGTGTGCTTGGACACAACAAGCCACCTGTTATAAAGAAAAATGTTGTTAAGGTTAACAGAGCAGCTTTGATTCAGAGTGCTGCAGAGCATGAGGGAGAGACTGAAAAGCTTGAAGGACCGGGACCAGTTCCTGTTCCTGAGGAGGTAGCTGCTCCGGAGGCTCCTGAGGAGAAGCCAAAGAGTAATTCTATCTTAAGCAAGACAGTTACAGAGGCTCCTAGAGCATCTATTTTCAATGCTCCAAAGGCTATGCCATATCTTATCCGTGTAAACACAGAGGAAAGAATTATGCTAAGCAAGCTTACATTTAAGATTGGTAAGGCTTCAAGAGGTGTGGATTACACTGTGGATGGCAATGGGGCTATAAGTCGTCAGCATGCTATAATCACTCAGAAGGACGGAGTTTGCTATATAAAGGATAACAAGTCAACAAACCACACATATGTCAATGACAAGGTAGTTGAAGATGGGGTTGAAGAGATTCTTACACATGATTCAAGAATAAGACTTGGAGATGAGGAATTCTTGTTCAAGATTAGATAAGTAGGGATAAATGTTTGGGAGGAATTTTATGAAGAAGATAGATTTGGAAGTAACAAAGCAGAACAACTTAGATGTTGTTAGATACGAGCTTAAGGGCGCAGATGTATATGATGATAGAGTTGCTGATAAGGTTAATCAGATTGCCAGCATCGTTGCATTCCAGTATTCAGATGAGGATGGAAAAAGAAGTATTACATCTTATGTGAAGGAAGGAACAAGCCTTCAGCTTATGTTCAAGAAGACATTAGATAAGAAGACTGTTCTTGCTATAATGAGCGGATTAGCATCAGCCTTTGAGATAGGCGCTCAGGGAGTTCCTGTAGGATATATCGTAAGAGATACTAATTACATATATGTGAATGAGAAAAATCTTACAGTAAAATGCATACTTTTGCCTATTAAGCAGGATGTTATGCCAATGTCAGAGCTTCCAAAGCTTTTCAGAGAGGTTCTTTCCAATATTAGATATGATGAGAGTGATAAGGATAATTATGCAGCTAAGCTTATTACCCTTGTTAATTCAGATGATTTTAGTGTAGCAAAGCTTAAGGAGCTTGCTAACAGTCAGCTTGAGCAGATGGGATATTTTGTAAGCAAAGACAACGGACTTACAGATATGTCAGCTGGTAAAGCACCTGTTATGAATAATGATATTAAGGTAAATAAAATTGGTGTTATGAATAATATGATGGGTCAGTCGGGACCTATGCCGGGAGCACCAGCACCAATGCCTGGACAGCCACCTATGATGGGACAGCCAGGAATGATGCCGGGAAGACCGGCACCAATGCCAGGGCAGCCGCCTATGATGGGACAGCCAGGAGCTATGCCAGGAAGACCGGCACCAATGCCAGGACAGCCACCTATGATGGGGCAGCCTGGAGCTATGCCAGGAAGACCAGCACCAATGCCAGGACAGCCACCTATGATGGGACAGCCTGGAGCTATGCCAGGAAGACTGGCACCAATGCCAGGTCAGCCACCTATGATGGGTCAGCCGGGAATGATGCCAGGAAGACCGGCACCAATGCCAGGTCAGCCACCTATGATGGGCCAGTCGGGAATGATGCCAGGAGCACCAGCGCCAATGCCAGGCCAGCCACCTATGATGGGCCAGCCGGGAATGATGCCAGGAGCACCAGCGCCAATGCCGGGCCAGCCACCTATGATGGGCCAGCCAGGACCAATGCCGGGAGCACCAGCTCCTATTCCTGTTCCAACTCCAGATCCAATTAAGGAGGAGGAAAAGCCTGAAGAAAAGGTTGAGGAGAAAGTAGAAGAGAAAATAGAGGAGAAAGTGGAGGAGAAGGCAGAGTTAAAGGCTGAGGATAAGCCAGAGACTCCGACTCCAGTTGCACCAACACCGGTTGCACCTGTAATGCCAACAATGGCTACACCAACACCAGTAGCGCCAACACCTGTTGTACCAGCACCGGCAGCGCCAACACCAGTAGCGCCAACACCAGTAGCACCAACACCTGTTGCACCAGCACCGGCAGCGCCAACGGTTCCATCGCCAGCTCCTGTACAGGAGGCTAAGCCAGGTGAATTTACTATGGGTGCATTAGCAGGTCAGTTAGGTTCAAAGCCGGTTCCACATATTATTAGAAAAAATACCGGAGAGGCTATAAACATTACAAAGCCTGAGTTTTCTATTGGTAAGTCAAAGACAAAGGCAGATTATGCTATAGAGAACAACTCTGCTATCAGTAGAGTACACTGTATAATCGTACAGAGAGATGGAGTAAATTACATTAAGGACAATAACTCAACTAACCACACCTATGTTAACGGTGTTGAGCTAGAGCCGGGCAAGGAGGTATTGCTTAAGAACAAGACTGTTATACAGCTTGGCGATGAAGAGTTTACGTTCTTGTTAAGAAAGGGAGAGTAAGGTATAAAGATGGATTATATTGCGGCATATTATACCGATATAGGTATAAGTAAGAAAACCAATCAGGACTCCCTTGCTATAAAGGTTGTTGAGACTAAAAAAGGAAGAATCGCATTTTCAATAGTGTGTGATGGTATGGGAGGCTTATCTAAGGGAGAGTTGGCCAGCAAGGAGGTTATTATGGCCTTCAGTGACTGGTTCGATAATGTCCTTATAGACGATGTAAATAAGGATGGATTTAGCGAAGCGAGACTGGTCACACAGTGGAATGATATTATTCAAAGTCAAAATAAGAGGCTTGGAGAATATGGTGAGGAGCATGGAATTATGCTTGGAACTACAGTTTCGGCTATATTGCTCTTTGAGAACTCATATTACATAGTACACGTAGGAGACAGTAGAGTATATTGCCTCACAGATAAGGTTTTGCAGCTCACTAAGGATCAGACCTTTATCGCAAGAGAGATTGCGGCGGGAAGGATGACAGAGGAGCAGGCAAAGACAGATCCTAGACGAAGTGTGTTACTACAATGTGTGGGCGCATCTCAGGTAGTTGAACCGGAATTTACAAAGGGCCAGGTAACTAAGGGAGCGGTGTATATGCTCTGTTCAGATGGCTTTAGACATCACATAACTGAGCAGGAGATGCTAGATAAGATAGGGCCTGCAGTAGTAAGCAATGAGCGAGATATGGAGTACGGTTGTCGATTTCTTACACAGACAGTTATGAACAGAAAGGAAACCGACAATATTACAGTGACAGTAATTAAGACTGTATAAGCTAAATTAGAAGGAACGAAGGCATATGACTAAGGAAGGTACAGTATTAGACGGTAAATACGAGATATGGAAAGAGGTTGGACGAGGTGGAATGTCCATCGTATATCTTGCCAGAGATAATCGTCTTAACAAGCAGTGGGCTGTTAAGGAGATAAAAAACGATGGCTCTAAGTCTACCACAACGCTGCTTAAGGGACTTGAACGAGAGGCGAACATTCTAAAGAATGTTGACCATCCGGTTTTACCTAGAATAGTAGATATCATTAATCAGGAGGGGACAATCTATGTAGTAATGGACTTCATAGAGGGTACCACTATTAGTGACCGTTTAAAGAAGGAGGGAGCTCAGCCACAGGAGCTTGTTATCGAGTGGGGACTGCAGCTTGCCAGTGCTCTTGACTACCTTCACAATATGAATCCACCTGTAATATACCGTGACATGAAGCCTTCTAATGTCATGATTAAGCCGGAGGGTGGAGTTAAGCTTATCGACTTTGGTACAGCTAAGGAATATATTATTGAAAATAATGCAGATACCACAGCTCTTGGAACAAGAGGCTATGCTGCACCGGAGCAGTTTGGAGACTCTAAGGGACGTGGAATCTATAAGACAGATGCTAGAACAGATATTTATAATCTGGGTGCCACACTTTATCATATCGTAACAGGCAAGAATCCTAGTGAGCCACCGTACGAGATGAGACCAATCAGAGAGTGGAATCCAGGTCTTTCGTCAGGCCTTGAAAAGATTATATTAAAGTGTACACAGCCAAACCCTAATGACAGATATCAGAACTGTTCAGAGCTTATGTACGCTTTGGAGCATTATACAGAGTTAGATGATGCTTACAAAAAGAAGAATAAGAACAAGATGGCTGCATTTGTGGCTACAGTATCTTTGGCTGTTGTGGCGGGCATTACTTCGCTGGTGGGCTATACAGGCTTGCAGAAGATAAAGCTCGATAACTATAATTCTTACATAGAGATTGGAAATGAATACAGAGCTGAGGGTAACTATATTCAGGCTGCGGAGGAGTACAAGAAAGCCTTCGAGCTGGATGGTAGTGATGCGGAGGCTTATGAAAAATACATACAAGTATATATTGACGCATCCAATGAGGTAAGAGAGGATGGAACCACAGACCTGCAGCTTGAGACAGGTCTAAATGTCGTTGCTAACAGAATCAAAGCAGGACATGATTCAGTAGATAAGAATGATCAGGTGCTTTACAAGCTGGCTATGACATATTTCGACGAGCTGGGAGATTATAAACTGGCCAGCAAGTATTTCAATATGATAGACCCTAAGGATGATGAATATGGTGAGTTGGCAGGTTACTATGGTTCAGTATCCCTAATACTATCAAGTACTAATATTGATGCATCAGAGCTTATGGAGCAGATAGATAGCTTTGCTGCCTACAATCAAAGTGAATACACTAATCAAAATGACATTAAGTTCATAAATTATAAGACTATAGGTCGTATATATGCTACATATATAAATGAGGATGGTGTGGCAGAGAACGCAGATGAGGTGATGAATCAGGCCATAGAGGATTTGGAGGAGTACAATGGAACTACTCTGGATACCAATGATTATTTCTACTCATATTATGAAAATCTTATAGTTATAAATGAATATTTGGCAAACCATACTGACAATGAAAATCTGAAGAATCAGTACAATTCATATGTAATTACATACAGTGATGAGTACCTGACTATTCTTAACATAAAGCTGGCAGAGAATGAAGGATTAACCATCGGTGGTGATAGCGACAACATCTTCAATACAGCTTATTACAACACTATGTCCGGCAAGGCAGATGCCTATGCGGCTATGGGTGAGTACGATAACGTTGTTGCCACTTATACTCAGATAGAGGATGTGCTTGGAAAGAACAACGTATTAAGCAATAAGGTTTATGCAGACCATTTGGATTACATTTATTCATACTGCGTAGATATAAATCAGGATCCTGCTAATTGGAAGAGATTATGCAAAGATGAGCATGATGATCTTCTTGCAGTATACGATGAGGGCCAGGATGTTGAGGGAATAAACACAAACAGAACCTGGAACAAGCGTAAGGATACCGTGGAGATGCTTAAATATGGTCGTTATGAGGAAACAGATGCTGATGATGTAGATGAAACCCTAGAGGACACTGAAACTGAAGATGGACAGATGGGAGAGTGATGGATATGAGTAACGTGTATGAGATATGCTTTTACGGCGGACTGATAGTATCCATAATACTCTTCATACTAGCCATAGTATTATTTATAGTTTTGAAGATACCTAAGGTATTTGGAGAATTAACAGGACGTGCAGCCAAGAAGGGCATAAGAGAAAAGAAAAATGCAAATGCTTCGGATGACAGCGTAGCTAAGAAGGAGCAGGCAAAATATTACAATCAACATTCCGGAAAAATTAAGGCCAGAGATACAGTTTCCAAGGAAACCAGAGCGAAGAACCAGGATGACACCACAGAGGGACTTGCAGCGAAGAAGGAAAAGGAGAAGAAACCTGTATTTACGCCTCAGTTTGATGAAGACGAAACTGCAGTGCTTAGCGCCAGTGATGAGTTGGATGAGATGATAGCTAAGGCAGGAAGAAAGGCGGATGGCGACGATGAGACATCGGTATTAGGCTCAGAGGAATTAAAGAGTGAAGATGTTAAGTCACAGGATTCGTCGGATTCTGAAAGTGAAGAGGAAACTACGGTTCTCAGTGATGCTTCAGCAGATGATGAGGATGCCACAGATGTTCTAAAGGATGACGTAATGGATGAGGCTGATTCAAATGAGGATGAAGCAACAGATGTTTTGAGATCAGATGATACAGAACAAGAGGATGAAGCTACAGACGTTCTTAGGGCAGAAGATGATGTGGAAGACGAGGATGCCACAGATGTATTAAGAACAGAGGATGCAGAACCAGAGGAAGATGCAACTGACATCTTAAGGGGAGACGAGGATGACCTAGATGCCACAGATATCCTGAGAGAGGGTGACTTAGACGAGGGCGACTCAACCACAGTGCTATCCTCAAACAAGAACATGAAGTTAGCCAAGAAGGCGAAAGTAATCTACAATATCGTAGTTGTAAATACAGACGAAAAGATTTAAGGGGGAAAATGATGAAACGATTATTCAGAAAGGACAGACCAATAGCCAAGCTTATAGCTTTGTGGGTGGCATTCATTATGATGATGACACCACTGCTTGAGAATGCAGGATTTAAGAATCCTACGAAGGCGGCTAGTCCGTTGTTGGTGAGTACTGGAATAGCAGAATCAGCTTATGGTAAAGAAGTAACATTTGCTGAAGGCATAACTTGTGATGATATTAATAGCAATGTTACTGTAGAAACACCGGCTGAAATAAATATTGCGACATTTGCAAAGAATGTTAATTTTGGTATTAGAGTTAGTGGAAAGTTGACAATTGATTCAGAATCGACTACTCCATACAGTGTTGGTAATGCAGAGGTGTATTATGTTGCTGCTGATACAGATCCAGGTGATAGTATTGCCTCAAATGACTCAAGTATCAGTGGTAGTTCTACAATAGATGTTTCCGTTAATAAAACAATATATGTATATTTAAAGTCCTTTAAAGTGTTTGATGAGAATGGAACAGATATATATACTCGTGTACTTGATACCTGTCCTAAGGTTGCTGTTATTAATGTTACCAATTTGGGAGATATGTCATTTGACAATGCTGTATGGAAAAATGGAGATGCAAATGTAGGTAATCTTGCAAGTTCTGCAACTATAGTACCTGGCTTTGAGTGTATTGATACAGTGAAGTATATTGTGTCAGAGAATGATACAGAACCAACTGATTGGACTGGTGCATCTCCAGACCCAATTACTGTAAATGAGAATGGTAAAACTTATTATGGATTTATTGGTGTATTTGCTAATAATGAGACAACACCAGGATATGTTTATAGATTAGATTCTGTAGAAATTGATAATGTTTTCCCTGAGTTAGTAAAAAATAACGGAGTTAAAATGTATAATTCTGCGGTACCTTCAGAATACTATGTTATAGGATATTCAACTATAGGTACAGCTTTTGGATACACTTATGGAGATACTATTTGCGTTAATGCTAATTCAAACTATATACTTCAGTTTTTGCTTGAAGATACTAATTTGGATACAAGCAAGACAAAAATTCAGATATATCCGCAGGGAGGTGTAGAGGCTGTAGTAAGCGAGCCTATTTCGGGAATTGTCCAGTCTAGTAGGGTATCGTATGAAGCAACAATCTCTACAACAGGTCTTACTGTAGGAAATGTATATGAAGTGAAGGCTTACGCAGAGGATGATGCAAAAAATAGTAGCGCTGAACTTCTTGCCACAATCTGTCCTATAGACAAAACCTTCAAAGCAGGCCCTGCTGTTATTACTCCAACACCAGTGGGAGGTACCAGTGGAACATTTGGCAACACAATTAGTGGCGAAGCACACACCATAACCATTCCTGTATCATCAGGGAATAAGCTTGTAAGTGCAACTGTATCATACAAGGATAAGGATGGTGTACAGCAGAGTAAGACAATTACGGATGGATTGGCGGAGATTGAGCCAACAAACACTATCTACCAAACAAACTTCAATTATACATTTAGTGAAGATGGCGTATATAGTGACGTTCAGGTGGTATTCGAAGATGAAGAGGATACCTTAGCTCCTATTGAGTGTGGTACCCTTATATTAGATACAAATGACCCGGAAGCGAAAACTGGTGATATTTATACATTTGCAACCGGTGCGTCAGACGTTACAGAAACTATTTTTGGTAGTGAGAATCTGGATGCTCAGACTAATGTATACATAATGGATTCAACATTGTCAAACTCATATAGATTTGAATTTTGGGCAAAGGATGATGCTTCAGGTATCGATAAAGCTCAGTACTATATAGATGATGCGGCTAATGTGAAGGACCTTGCTGTTGGAGAGGTGGTAGACGGATATACTAAGTATAGTACTACTCTTTCTAAGATTGATATAGAAAACTTCTTAGGAGAAGACAAAGATTATTTGGAAATCACAGCAATATTTACAGACAAAGCAGGACGTGCTAAGGAAGAGAAGTCTGTGAAGTTTGCCCTTTCAAGCTCTGAAATTAAGGTAAATGATGCTTTGCTTAAGACTGAAGATGGTGCTACAGTTGATATTCAGAATACAGAAGATTCCAACCGTTACTCTGATTCAGCATTTAAGGTTACAATAACTGTATCTTCAGGCTATAAGATAAATTCTATAACAATTAGAGATTCTGAAGGAACATTTAGCAAGACTGAGCAGGTAATTGATAGCGAAAATACATTTAGTAAAGTAGCTAAGCGTTATACAGTAACAAAGACCATAACAATACCAAGTGATGTTAATGTAAACACAATAGTGAATAACGCACAGGTTACTGCAGAGGATGTAGAAGGTCAGAAGGCACCGGAAACATCGTTAGGTAAACTCCTTTATGATAACACTGATCCAGTCGTTGTGAATAAGGATACTCTTACACTTGATGAGTCTGATGTAAATTATGGAAAGTTTGTAGTAGATGATAAATGGTACAATGCAGAAGATGAAAAGACTATTAATGCAATCATAACTCCAGGTCCACAGGATACTGAGGCAGACCTTGTATCAGCTTCATATACTGTAAGCAATTCAAATGGGGCTGATGGAACAATACCTACTACAGTAGATGATGAAAATAAGGCTGAAGTGGCTATGTCTATTCTGGTACCTGAGTCAGCTACAAAGGATGGTACAACCATTACCTTTAATGCTAAAGATCAGGCTGGAAACACTCTTGACAAGAATAACAGTGTTACTATCAAGGTGGATACAAGTATTCCTAAGGTTAAGTCCACAAAGATTAATGGCAAAAATGATAATCAGCTGGCTGGTATTGGCTCACACATATGGTTAGAGGCAGAGCTAGAGGATAATCTGTTGCTTGATAAATTTACAGTAAATATTATAGATTCAGATGGAGAGAAAGTTGCTATAAAGGATGTTTCATATACATGGGATATTAGCAAGTATACTGATACCAGCTTAAACTTCAGCAACTTAGAGGACGGAACCTACACAGTTCAGTTTATTGCTACAGATAAGGCTGGCAACGAATCAGTTCCTGTAGAGAAGCAAATTACAGTTGGAAGTGCTCTTACTGTTAATACAAATGTAAGTAGAATAGAAAGCGAGTACTACAAGCCTTCCATTGGTACAACCTTTGGCTCTGCAGATGAGCCTACTATCAGCAACAAGAAGCATGAGGTAGTGGTAAATATCCAGTCTGGTTACAAGCCAACTAAGATAGATATATATAGCGGAACAAGCACAACACCTATCTATTCAGAGAGACTTCAGGTTGCAGATAAGCCAAAGAATCAAGAGCTTTACTATGTGACTCGTAATATAGTACTTCCTGCAAATGGCAATGATGGCATATATGAAGACATTAGAATCGTTGTGACAGACTCTAAGATTAAGGCCGGTGGGGTTGCAAATACTAAGGAAGCAAAGCTTGGAACATTTATCTATGATACTACTAAGCCGGAGATAGAATTTAAGGGCTTATACAAGCAGAACAGTGACGGTACATGGACTCAGATAACCCAGAGTAACTTAAGTAGCAACGGTGCGTATACAGTTAATGCCACAAAGGATGATACATACAGATATGTATATGAGGTGGAGGAGCTTACCTCAGGCTTTGACGAGGACAGCTTAAAGATCCAGGGTGGATTTAATTACAACTACACTTATATTGAAGATATGCTCCTTGCAGTAGGTGAGGAAAAGATTCTCAAAGATGCTACGGGCTATGAGTATTATGCAGAGTTTACTACAGCTGAGCTCATTGAGCATATTAATTCATATGGCGGTGGAAGTGACAACAAGCTTATGATGATGGCATCAGCCAAGGACCGTGCACAAAATGATGCAGATAATGAGCCTGCAGCTTTCGCTGTACAGGCACAGGATATAGACCTAGAGGTTAAGGCTGTTTTATACAAGGATTATAACAGCGATACCAAGGAAGGTACTGTTATAAGCATTAACGGAACAGATGATACGTTTACAAATAAGGCGTACACTTTAGTGGTAGAGGCTTCATCACCATATTGCCTTACAAGCTACACATTGACTTATGGTTATGGTACTGAGGCAAAGCCTGTGACATCTGTTGCCATAACAGCTGAGGAGAATGCTGCAGGCTTTGATGAGCATTCACAGAGATATACAGTTGTTAAGGAGATAACTATTCCTGTAGCTGCTATAGATGGCGGAGTTATAAACAATCAGGTGCTTGAGAATATTATTCTTACGGTGGTTGATGAAGGAAGCGAGAAAGCTTATGAAGAGACATTAGGTACTTTATTCTATGATGCAACTCTACCTTACCTTGAAGCCACAAGCTATGAGGATGGCTTGCTTATAGATGATGAGACCTGGTATCAGGAATTCCTGTTAAAGGGTAACATCTATCCTGGTAAGCAGGCAACTGAGACAGATATAGTTAATACAACTCTTACCGTAGCTGGCTCTGTAGAGGGCGATGGTATAATTAACAGTGATGAACCAAATGGCGAATACACAAAGAATGCAGACGAAGAAACTGGGCTTAGTTATATGAGTTTTGCATATTTTGTGGCAGAGTCTAAGGAAGTAACAGGTACAACTGTTGCCTTTGAGGCGTATGATAGAGCTGGTAACTACTTACCTGACAACAAAACAGGTGTTATCAGAGTGGATGGCACAGAGCCTAAGGTTGACTTTACTATCAATGATTTAGCGCAGCCGGATGTACCTATAATTCCAAATATCGAGCTGGATATACATGCTACAGATAATCTTACACTTTCAAAGATTACAGTAGATGTTAAGCAGTTAGATGGAGATAAGAAGATTAGTGACGGATTTACATATGATTCAGGTGAGGCGCTTAAGGAGATAGGTGCTGAGGAGCTTGCGATAGATGAGACATACTCATTTGAGCTTGCTGATGGATTATATGAGGTGACTATAGTTGCTTACGATAAGGCTGACAATGCGTCAGAGTCTATTGTAAAGACATTTGAGGTTGATAATACAGATCCTACTAATACTGTTAAGATTGTATCAGGAAAGACTGCCGGAAAGCAGCCGTCTAAGAACTTCGATGGTAGTGACAGAGATTACTTCTATTCTGATGCGGTAACACTTGAGTTTACTTACACAGAGAAGAATATGAAGACTGTTACAATTACAGATGGTACAAATCCTGTCAATGTGACATTCAAACAGGTAGGAGAAACAGATAAGTATGTTGGAAGCTGTCCAATCAGTGGTTCAGGAAAGCATGAGATAACAATTCTTACAGAGGACTTAACAGGACACAAGTCAAAGCCTATGACCATAAGCTTTGTTATAGATGGAGATGGTCCTACAGTACAGTCCCTTATCAATGGTGGTATATCATATACTGAGAGTATGGGTATGCTTATGCTTACCTCAAATACGACTGTAGCATATACAGTAAGCGATAGTAATGAGGATGCCGACGACTTCAATATTCAGATAATCAAGAAGGAGCCAGATACAGCTGCTGCTGTTGGAGAATACCTTCCTACAACAAACAGAAGCTTCTCGTTTGCAGATGAGGCTGAGTACACAGTAAATGCATATGCTATAGACATGGCAGGAAACCAGAGCTTAACTAACACAGTAAACTTCCGTGTAGATACTGCTGCACCTGCACTTACAATAGGTGGAATCGGTGATGGTGGAAATTCATCAACTCCGGTTACAGTATCATTTAACATGCAGGAGAAGTTCTGGCAAGATGCTACAGGAACTGTTGAGATATACAGAAAGGCTGCAGACGGATTTGGAGAGAGCTTGATGGAGACCATCGACTACGATCCAACATCAGCTAACTCATCAGTATCAAGAACTCTTAGCGATAATGGTATATATAGAGTAGAGTTCAATGCATCAGATAGAGTTGGACATACAGCAACCCTGTCACAGACATTTACTATCGATAAGGATGCGCCACAGGTAACTCTCGTTGGAGTAAACAACTATGATGTAACAAACCAGACAGTTACAATCAATGCAGAGATAAATGATGATTTCTATGCATCAAAGACAGTTACAGTTACCGGAACCAGAACAGATATAGATGGAAAGGTAAATAACCTTACTATCAATAACTTCAATTCTGCAAGTAACCCAACAGTTATCAACGAGGTATTTACTGAGGATGGTATATATGACATTACTATCTCAGCTAGAGACTCTGTAGGTAACAGCCATTCAACAAGCGTACATTTCATCATAGATAAGACAAAGCCGGTAATCGGAGACCTGTCAGATATAGATGGAAAGGTGCTTACATCCTTTGAGTGGGATAAGGATTTGGATGAACTGGTATCTGACCTTACAGTATGCGATGTTCATATGTACTTAAATGGACAGGAGTACAATGGTGAGGATGCAGTGGAGGATGGTTCCTACGTACTTCTTATTACAGCCGAGGATGAGCTTGGACACAAAGTAGAAAAGAGCGTGGAATTCGTGCTTGATACAAAGGGTCCTGTGTTCATCGTAACAGGTGTTGAGGATGAGGAGAAGAGATTAGAAGAGCCATATCACATAACAGTATCTCTTCAGCTGGATGAGGATACACTTACAACAGTAACCTTAAACGGCAGAGTAATTGCAGTAACTAATGATTCTGCAACTATAGACGTTACTGAGGTTGGCGAGTACAAGCTCTATATGGAGGCTGTTGACGAGGCTGGAAATACAGCTTCAGCAGAGTACGAATTCGAGCTGGAAGCAGAGGCAGAATTTAACATATGGTTAATAGTTGCCATCGCAGCAGTATTACTTCTTATCATATTCCTCATAATCTGGAAGAATAGAAAGAAGGATAAGGAATAATTCATACAGGGCTATGGTAGCTCCAAGAACATAAACAATATATAAGGACCGTGGACAATGAACGAATCCACGGTCCTTTTTTGTGTAAAAAATGTTTTGACGGGTGTGTAAGTAGTTTGGTCTGGTGAGAGTATCTTGGGTATTTTGCTTATTCGCGGACATGTTTCTGGTAGGGGGGTGAAAACCGTAAGAACATGTCGGTCCTTAGCGAGGCAAGCGAAAGCGCAGGCGAGCTTAGTAGCGCTACGTGGTCGCCCGAGCGAAAGCGGGTTTTCACCCCCCCTGCCAGGAACACAGCCGCAGGTTCAGGGACACAGCCGCGGATTCAAAACCACAGTCCATACCCACATTTCTTTGCTTGTAGTTTTAATTCATATGTTGTAAAATAATTCTATATGCGGAAAACAAACGCAGTATTGGTATAGCAGACTAGCGGAGGATAATATATGATAGAATATTCTATGCTTTCATTACCAGGGGGAAGAGATAACAACGAAGATTACATAACTAAGGCCAGCCATGGAGATGATATGTGCTTTATACTGTGCGATGGATTAGGTGGACATGACTGTGGTGAGGTGGCGTCTGCCTACGTGGCAGGAGTTGTGGCAGAGGAATTTAGCCTATATGGAGATAGTCCTAACTTTCTGGCTGATGCATTTAACAAGGCTCAGCAGGGCTTGTTAAAGCTTCAGGAGGAGAGGGGCATGACCAATGCTATGAAAACCACTATGGTAGTGCTGGTGGTTACATCAGAGCTGATAAAGTGGGCTCATATTGGTGATAGCAGATTGTATCATTTCTATGGAGATTTCACAAAATATGAGAGAACCAGAGACCATAGTATGGTACAGATACTTAAGGATATGGGCGAGATAGATGAGGGTCAGATGCGCCATCATGAGGATAGAAACAAGCTGCTTAGAGTTATGGGCGCGGAGTGGAGCACCAAAAATTTTGACCTTAGCGCAGTGCTTGAAAGAGGCGAACCAAAGGCCTTTGCACTTATGACAGATGGTTTTTGGGAGTATGTCTTAGAGGAAGAGATGATGGAGCTCTTAAGAAATACACAGTCAACAGATGAATGGTTAAGGGCTATGGAGGAGCTTGTACTACAGAGAGCGGATATGACTCGAACTGACAATTACTCAGCAATATGTGTAAAGCTTAATTAATAGAATCTTTAATATAGGAGAAAGATATGTTTAAGGCAGTAGTCTTTGATATGGATGGTGTTATCACTGACACCGAAAAATTATATAGAAGATACCAGCTGGAAGAGGGAAGACTTAGAGGAATTCCTGATGAGGAGATGGTAAAGGTCTGCGAGGCCATAGCAGGTGGCAATAAATACGCCAACAAGCCTAAATTTGAGGCTATGGTAGGCAGAGGGATTGAGTATTTTGAGTATCGTGAAAAGATGATGGCCAGACTGGATTATCATATCAATACCTATGGTGTAGAGCTAAAACCGGGAGTAAAGGAAGTTCTGGCATATCTTAAGTCAAAGAACATAAGGATTGGCTTGGCTACATCTACCATCAAAGAAAGAGCTATAAAATATCTGGTTGATCACGATATATATAAGTATTTTGACAAACTGATATTTGGAGATATGGTTACCAATGGTAAGCCGGCACCGGACATATACCTGAAGGCATGTGAAGAGCTTGAGGTTAGACCTGAGGAGGCTATGGCAGTGGAGGATTCTATCAATGGTATCAAGTCTGCATCAGCTGCAGGTATGTACCCTGTTATGGTTGTAGATTTGATTGAGCCAAATGATGAGATAAAGCCATTGGCTAAAAATATATACAGAGAATTAATAAGTATCAAGGAATTGATATAAGGTTGTGAAGCTGCTACAGATATGCTGTGGCAGCTTAATAAAATGATAAGGAGCAAAAAGACATATGAATCTACTTGTAGTAATATTAAAAAGAGCTGACTTAGTCACTGAAATATGCAGAGAATTAGCAGAGGAGGGTGTGCATGGAGGAACTATATTAGATGGTACCGGTATGGCAAGCGTTATAGAGAAGATGGATGACCTTCCTTTGTTTGGGATGCTTAAATCCCTGCTTACAGATGATGACGAAGCTGATGGAGTAAAGGTTATGCTCTTTGTTATGAAGGATGAGGAATTAGAGGAAGCCAGAAAAATAATTAAAGAGGTGGTGGGCCTTGATGAGCCTAACACAGGAATAATGTTTGCACTTCCTGTATCCTTTGTAGATGGTTTGGGAAACTAAGAGAATAAAATCTTCAAAAACACATATATTATATTAAGATAGCCTAGCCTAAAGCTAGGCTTTTAATATATGTGGAGGAGCTATGAAGGGAATTAGGAAGAATCCTTTAGGGAATCAAACTGTTGGTCATATTATTAAGGCTTTGATTCTCTCGTTTTTTGTGACAGCAATGCTTATTGTAATATTTGCATTTGTTATGTTTAAACTGAGGATAAGTGAAGATATAATTGCTGCGGCAGTTACCTTTATCTACATCATATCCAGTGCATTGGGTGGCTTTTACATCGGAAGAGTTATGAAGGAGAAGAAATTCATGTGGGGCTTTCTGGTAGGACTGTGCTATCTGGTAGTATTAGTTGTGGCATCCATTATAATCAGTGGTGGTATTAATATTTTATCGGCAAAGGGCTTAAGCTTGTTTCTGCTTTGCACCGGAGGTGGTACATTAGGTGGCATGCTGGCGTAAAATTTTTCTTTTATTATTTGAAAATATGTGATATACTGTTATGCGAATATGAGTATAAGGGGAAATGTATACATTTATCCCATATATCTTTAATATGAGAAAAATATCTAGGAGGCAAAAATTATGAAGAGAATTAAGACTTTAACTAACAATACTTTAAAGAACACTGTTGTTAAGGGTGGTTGTGGTGAGTGCCAGACTTCATGCCAGTCAGCATGTAAGACTTCTTGTACAGTAGGTAACCAGAGCTGCGAGAATAAGTAATTTAAAGAATAATACATAGCTATATGAGAAAAAGGGGACAATCCTTGGATAGTCCTCTTTCATTGTTATGTGAATAAGGAGTCAATGTTTTAATGGTACACCAGTATAAAAATAATGGTTACAATATCGTTCTTGATGTTTGCAGTGGCTCAGTTCATGTGGTAGATGAACTGGTATATGATATGATAGCCATGTTTGAGAGCAAATCAAAGGATGAGATTGCTACAGAGATAAAAAATAAATACAAGGATTTATATTCAGATGAAGACATCGCTGATGCATACTCAGATATATGTGAGCTTAAGGAAGCAGGACAGCTTTTCACTGAGGATGTGTATAAGGATGTAGTGATTGATTTTAAGAAGAGAAAGACAGTGGTTAAGGCACTTTGCTTACATATTGCCCATGACTGTAATCTTGCCTGTCAGTATTGCTTTGCTGATGAGGGCTCATATAACGGTCATCCAAGAGAGCTTATGAACTATGAGGTTGGTAAGCAGGCCCTTGACTTTTTGATAGAGAATTCCGGAAACAGAGTCAATCTTGAGGTAGACTTCTTCGGTGGAGAGCCGCTGATGAATTTTGATGTAGTAAAGAGATTGGTTGAGTACGGAAGAATGAGAGAGAAGGAGGCTGGGAAGAATTTTAGATTCACTCTTACCACTAACGGAGTCCTTCTCAATGATGAGATTATAGAGTTCTGTAATAAGGAAATATCCAATGTAGTCTTAAGCTTAGACGGGCGTAAGGAGATTCACGACCTTATGCGTCCTACCAGAAATGGTAAGGGAAGCTACGATGTCATAGTGGACAAGTTTAAGAATTTCGTGGAAAAACGTGGCGACAAGAGCTACTACGTGAGAGGAACCTTCACTAGAAATAATCTGGATTTCACAGAGGATTTTAAGCATATGGTAGACCTTGGCTTTAAGGAGATATCCATAGAGCCGGTGGTATCGCCTGATGAGTGTCCATATTCTATAAGGGAAGAGGATATTGACAGAATATGTGAGGAGTACGATAAGCTTGCGCTGGATATAATTGAGAGACATAAGGCAGGCAAGCCTATAACCTTCTTCCACTATATGCTAGACCTTAACGGAGGCCCTTGTGTGTACAAGAGACTTTCCGGCTGTGGATCGGGAACAGAATACTTGGCGGTTACTCCGCAGGGAGAGCTTTATCCTTGCCATCAGTTCGTGGGAATTGACGGATTCAAGCTGGGTGATGTATATAATGGCATAGAGAAGACAGAGCTGGTTGAGGAATTTAAGCTTTGTAACGTATATGCCAAGGATAAATGTAAGGATTGCTTCGCAAGATTCTACTGTAGTGGCGGATGCGCTGCCAATGCTTACCAGTTCCACGGAAGTATACTTGATGCTTACGATATAGGCTGTAAGCTTCAGCAAAAGCGAGTGGAATGTGCAATTATGATAAAAGCAGCTTTAGCTGAGCTTGATGAACAGTAGTAAATTGGATTTGTAATAAAAGGAGAAAGAACATGAGAAAAGCAAAGTTTAAAGCCGTATTTGCCCTTCTTATATTCCTGGCTTTAGTGGCTGGTGGAGTTTATATGGCAATGTACGGAGTGGGAGATAAGAAAATTGGAAGAGCATCGGATATTCCTTTGGGTCTTGATCTTCAGGGTGGACTTTCTGTTACCTATGAGATAACAAATGAAGCTCCAACTCAGGAAGAGATTAATGCAACCATAGACAAGCTTCAGAGAAGAGTTGACGGATATAGCTCTGAGGGAGAGGTATATCAGGAGGGTGAGGATAGAATCACTGTTGAGATTCCTGTAGATACAGAAAAGCATGACGCTCACGAGATATTAGATCAGCTTGGACAGCCTGGACAGCTTCTCTTCTTAGATGAGACAAACTATGTGCTTTGGTCTCAGGGCGCTGAGTACAAGGCAGCACTTGATGGAGCAGATGTTAAGAATTCAGATGTTTTAGTTGATACCTCAGGCATTCAGCAGGAGTATGTTGTTCAGCTTATATTCTCAGATACAGGTAAGCAGAAGTTTGCTGATGCAACAGAGGCTAATATTGGAAAGCAGATATTTATCATATATGATGGAACAGTAGTAAGTGCTCCTGTAGTTCAGACAGTTATTACAGGTGGAGAGGCAACTATCTCAGGTGGAAATATGACTCTTGAGCAGGCTCAAAACCTTGCTGATACTATTAAGATTGGTGCACTTCCACTTGAGCTTAAGCAGCTTCAGTACAACATTGTAGGTGCTAAGCTTGGTAAGGAGGCTGTTTCTACAAGTCTTAAGGCTGGTGCAGTTGGATTTGGTATCGTATGTCTTATTATGATAGTTATCTATCTTGTACCGGGATTTTTGGCATCACTTGCACTTGTGGCATACGTAGTATTGATGCTTCTCATATTAAGTATAAGAGGAATCACACTTACACTTCCGGGTATAGCAGGTATCCTTTTGTCAGTAGGTATGGCGGTTGATGCCAATGTTATTATCTTCACAAGAATTAAGGAAGAGCTTGCCACAGGAGAGAGTGTAAGAAATTCAGTTAGAGCAGGTTTCTCAAAGGCACTTACAGCCATTCTTGATGGAAATATTACAACACTTATAGCTACATTTGTTCTTATGGCTCTTGGAACAGGAAGTATTAAGGGCTTTGCTGTTACACTTATGGTTGGTATTATCCTTTCTATGTTTACAGCACTTGCAATTACCAGACTGTTGCTTAATATAGCAGTTAATTTAGGCATAAGAAACAAGAAGTTCTTCGGTGTAGCTAAGAAGCCTAAGATTAGAAATTATGTTAAGAATTCAAAATACTGTATGATTGCGTCTCTGATAGTAATCATTTTAGGTCTTGTGTTTATGCCTATTAATAAGGCGAATACAGGCAGAAGTCTAAACTATGCTCTTGAGTTCACAGGAGGTACATCAACTACAGTTACCTTTGATGAGGCTTATGATTTGCATAGAGCTGAGGAGGAGGTTGCTCCTGTTATAGCTGAAGCAACAGGCATTCAGGTTGGAACTATTCAGATTCAGGTTGTTGAGGGAACTACTCAGGTAATATTTAAGACTGCAGAGCTTACAGAGCAGCAAAGCACAGATATGGATGTAAAGCTTAGAGAAAGCTTTAACATATCTGAGATAAGCTCACAGAGCATAAGCTCTACTATAAGTGGAGAGATGAAGAAGGATGCTATCGTTGCCATCATCATTGCATCTATCCTTATGCTTATATATATAGCGGTAAGATTCTCAGACGTAAGATTTGGTGCCAGTGCAGTTTTAGCACTTCTCCACGATGTAATGGTGGTATTTATGTTCTACTCAGTGGCACAGCTTTCAGTTGGTAATACATTTATCGCTTGTATGCTCACTATAGTTGGTTACTCTATCAATGCTACTATTATAATCTTTGATAGAATTAGAGAGAATATGAAGCTTATGGATATTGTGAAGGATGGTTACGAGCATATTGTTAACACAAGTATTGCTCAGACCTTCTCAAGATCAATATATACTTCACTTACAACCTTTGTAACAGTACTTGTACTTTACATTATGGGTGTTGCTTCTCTTAAGGAGTTTACATTTACCCTTATGGTAGGTATCGTTTGTGGTGCTTATTCTTCAATATGTATTACAGGACCACTTTGGCTCTTGCTTAAGAATAAGTTTAAGAAGAAGGAAGCTTAAGGGATTTTAATTTGATATTAGTATATTGTAGCGGCAGTCTGACAGGGCTACCGCTATAATGCTTTATTTATTTGACGCAGACAGGGGGCGTTTTTGTGGAGGCAGTTTGGCGAATTCATGCCAAGAGGGCAGATTTTAATGCGTTGGGTGCCAGGTTTAATATAGACCCGGTAATAGCCAGAATAATTAGAAATAGAGATTTGGTCACTGAAGAGGATTTTGACGGATATTTAAACGGTGGCTTGGAGCTTGCTCATGACCCCTCCCTGATGAAGGATATGGATGAAGCCTGTAGGCTTATGGCAGACAAGATTAAGGCAGGCAAGTTAATTCGTATAATATCCGATTATGATGTGGATGGAGTTATGTCCAACTACATACTTTTACGTGGCTTAAAGGACGCGGGAGCTATAGTTTCCTATGAGATTCCTGACAGACTTACAGATGGCTATGGAATAAATGAGAGAATAATAAGAGACGCCTATAGTGACGGTGTAGATACTATTATAACCTGCGATAACGGGATTGGTGCATTTTCAGCTATTAATCTGGCTAAGGAGCTTGGTATGACAGTTATAGTTACAGACCATCATGAGCCACCTTTAGATGAGGATGAAAGTGGTAATGTATATAGACATTTTGTGTCAGCCGATGCGGTGGTGGACCCTAAGAGACCGGATTGTGAGTATCCTTTTAAGGAAATCTGCGGTGCCTGCGTGGCGTATAAATTTATATATCATTTATATAGGATAATGAACCTAAGCTGGAACGATGACTGGTTTATGGAGATGGTGGGTATGGCTACTGTGTGTGACATTATGCCACTTGTAGACGAGAACAGAGTGTATGTAAAAAAGGCTATGGCTCTTATAAAAAACACTGAAAATATTGGCCTTAAAGCGCTGCTTAGAATGAATAATCTTATGGACAAAAAGATTGGTTCTTATACATTTGGATATATACTAGGACCTTGTATAAATGCCTCAGGAAGACTGGACAGTGCAAAAAAAGGCCTGGAGCTTTTACTGATAGAGGATATGGGACAGGCTCTTAATATGGCTGAGGAGATTAAGGAGATTAATGCTACCAGAAAGACTATGACTGAACAGGGCAAGAAGGCGGCCATAGAGCTGGTTGAGCGTGAATATATGGATGATGTGGTTCTGGTGGTATATATGCCGGAACTTCACGAGAGCTTGGCGGGCTTAGTTGCAGGAAAGCTTAAGGAGAGATATAACAGGCCAACACTGGTGTTTGCTCAGGCGGAAAATGGTTTGCTTAAGGGTTCCGGAAGATCTATAGAGACCTATAATATGTTTGAAAAGCTCAGTCAGCACAAGGAACTATTTGTAAAGATGGGTGGACATCCTATGGCAGCAGGCTTTAGCATAGAGCCGGACAAGTTGGATATACTTAGAGAAAGACTTAATGCAACTCACGGTCTCACACCGGATGACTTAAAACCGGTGATAATGATAGATGTGCCTATGCCATTTAGTTATATAACTACTAATCTTATAAAGCAGCTTGATTTGTTAGAGCCTATAGGAAAGGGCAATCCTAAGCCTGTATTTGCTCAGGCAAATCTGGGCGTAAAAAAGGTAAGGTTTATGGGAGAGAATAACAGTGCCATAAAGCTGTGGCTTACAGATGAGCAGGGAAATACTATAGAAGCAGTAGATTTTGATTCAAATAGCTTTATAGAAAGCATAAAAATGTGGTTTAGTGACGAAGAATGTGATAAAATGGTACAAGGTTTGCCGAATCGGGTACGCATAGATGTGATGTACTATCCAAGTATAAATGAGTACGGTGGAAGACAGACTATACAGTTGATGCCTCAGAGATATAATAGGGCATAATATAGACAAAGGAAAAGGAGAGGGCCAGTATGAAGAGAGTAGAAGATTATATGACAAGTATTCCTGACTTTCCAAAGGAGGGAATTATATTTAGAGATGTAACCAGTGTTTTAGAGAGTCCGGAGGGATATCACCTGGCTATTGATGAATTAAATAAGCTTTTAGAGGGCTTAGATTATGATTATATTGCCGGAACTGAGTCAAGAGGCTTTATATTTGGTGCTCCACTTGCATATATGAATAATAAGGGCTTTATACCTGTTCGTAAAAAGGGAAAGCTTCCTAGAGAGACAGTAGAGATGAGCTATGACTTAGAGTATGGCTCTGCGACCATAGAGATACATAAGGATTCCATTAAACCTGGAGATAAGGTTGTGTTAGTTGATGACCTTATTGCAACAGGAGGTACCATTGAGGCATCAGCAAAGCTTATAGAGCAGCTTGGAGGCAAGGTAGTTAAGATGATATTCCTTATCGAGTTGGTAGATTTGAAGGGAAGAGAGCTCCTAAAGAACTATGATGTAGCTTCGGTTATACAGTACGAGGGAGAGTAAGATTTTTGAAAGACAGTCTGGACAGACTAAGTAACATAAGCGAAGGCGAGGCGAA
Source organism: Lachnospiraceae bacterium (assembly GCA_017463225.1). GTDB lineage: Bacteria > Bacillota > Clostridia > Lachnospirales > Lachnospiraceae > Coprococcus_C. The sequence continues at coordinate 53,904 of JAFTPO010000002.1, forward strand.
AAGTGATGTCAGAGGAAAAATACAAAGCACCGGACCCAATTAAAAAACAGTTAAGCAAGCCAGAGGATTTTACACCTCCGGACAAATTATTTGAGCAGCTGATAGATACCATTAGAAGGTATCATCCATCATCAGATATTTCTCAGATACTTAAGGCTTATCGTATAGCGGATGATGCACATAAGGACCAGAAACGCAAATCTGGAGAGCCTTATATCATACATCCTCTTTGTGTTGCCCTGATACTTGCAGAGCTGGAGCTGGATAAGGAGACTATCATAGCTGGAATTCTCCATGATGTGGTAGAGGATACCGTTATGACCAAGGAAGAGATAGCTAAGGAATTCTCTGAGGAGATAGCTGCTTTGGTAGACGGTGTTACAAAGCTTACCAGACTTGATTTGTCTCAGGACAAGATAGAGATACAGGCGGAGAATCTTCGTAAGATGTTCCTTGCTATGGCAAAGGACATTAGAGTTATACTTATAAAGCTGGCAGATAGATTGCACAATCTTAGAACTATGCAGTATCAGTCCCCGGCTAAGCAGATAGAGAAGTCTAGAGAGACTATGGATATATATGCTCCTTTGGCTCACAGACTTGGTATATCTAAGATTAAGATTGAGTTAGATGACCTTTCCATGAGATACCTCTATCCGGAGGTTCATGCAAACCTTACTGAGGAGATAAAGACCAGACTGATGGCAAGCGAGGACTTTATCGCTCAGATGGTAAGTGAAGTAAAGGATTGTATGAAGGATGCAGGTATAGCTGCAGAGATAGATGGTAGAGTAAAGCATCTTTTTAGTATATATAAGAAGATGAAGACTCAGGACAAGACCTTAGACCAGATATATGATATACATGCCATCAGAATCAAGGTTGCTACAGTGAGAGACTGTTATGCAGCTCTTGGAATCATTCATGAGAAGTACAAGCCAATTCCGGGACGTTTTAAGGATTATATAGCTATGCCTAAGTCCAATATGTATCAGTCCCTTCACACCACCCTTATAGGACCTGGTGGAAGACCATTTGAGATACAGATACGTACCTTTGAGATGCACAAGACTGCTGAGTACGGTATCGCAGCTCACTGGAAGTACAAGGAGGGTGGAGAAGGCAAGGCAAACAGCGAGGAGCAGAAGCTAAGCTGGCTTCGCCAGATACTGGAGTGGCAGACAGATACTACTGATAATAAGGAATTTATGAACTTTGTAAAGACAGACCTTGATCTGTTCTCAGACCAGGTGTACTGTTTTACTCCGGCAGGAGATGTTAAGAACTTGCCGGCAGGTTCAACACCTATAGATTTTGCATATGCTATTCACACTGCTGTTGGTAATAAGCTTATCGGAGCCAGAGTCAATGGCAAGCAGGTACCTATAGAGACAGTGCTTAAGAATGGTGACAGAATTGAGATTATTACCTCACAAAACGCAAAGGGGCCAAGTAGAGACTGGCTTTCTATAGTTAAGAGTACTCAGGCTAAGACCAAGATAAATCAGTGGTTTAGACAGGAGAATAAAGAGGACAATATCCAGAGGGGTAAGGAGGCAATAGCAAGCTATTGTAAGAGTAAATCCATAGTATTGTCTGATATACTTAAGCCGGAGTTTAGAGAAATAGTTCTTAAGAAGTATAATTTTGCTACCTGGGATGCCCTGGTTTCCGCCATAGGCTATGGAGCTTTAAAGGAAGGTCAGGTTGTAAATCGACTCTTAGAGGAGTTAAAGAGAGATCAGGAGAGCAAGATTACTGAAGAACAAATCGTTGATAAGATTAACACTCCGGGCAGAGGAGTTAAGAGCAGTAAGGACGGAATCATAGTAAAGGGAATTCATGATGTTTCAGTAAGATTCTCTAAGTGCTGTGCACCTGTTCCGGGAGATGAGATAGTTGGATATGTAACCAGAGGTAGAGGAATCTCTATCCACAGAACAGACTGTATAAATGTCATAAATATGAGTGACTTTGACAGAGCCAGACTTATAGAGGCAGACTGGGAGCAGGGCCTATCCCCGGCTACAAGTCTTTATACAGCCGAGATAAACATCTATGCTTATGACAGTCAGGGACTTATATTTAAGCTGACTAAGCTGTTTAATGAGGAGAACATCAACCTTACAGGACTTAATGTGCGTCTTAATAAGCAGGGTAGAGCTACCGTAAATGTAAAGTTCCAGATACATTCAAAGGAACAGCTAAATAAGGTTATAGATAAGATAAGAAATATTGAAGGAATTATTGATATAGAGAGAACTTCAGGCTAGAAGGAGATAATATGGCACAATTAATAACCATAACAAATATATTAGGTTCCCTGGGAACTAATTGTTACACTATCGTAAATAAGGATACCAGAGAGGCGGCGGTTGTTGATCCTGCTGCCAGAGCTGATTATCTTGTGAAGATGTATGAGGAGCAGAATATTAAGCTTAAGTACATTTTACTTACTCATGGTCATGTGGATCATATCGGAGGAGTCACTGGTTTAAAGGATGCAATGCCGGATGCCAGGGTTTACGCCTGCAGTGAAGAGGCAGACGTGCTTAAAAGACCGGAGCTTAACCTATCTATGATGTTTGGTAGCTCTATGTCTCTAGAGGCAGATGAGCTTATAGAGGGAGAGCCAGAGCTTGAGCTGCTTGGTACTAAGGTTAAGTGTATTCACGTTCCGGGACACACTAAGGGAGGAATGTGCTATTACTTCCCGGAGGAAAAGCTTCTTTTCTCAGGAGATACACTTTTTAACTACAGTATAGGTAGAAGTGATTTCCCTACCGGAGATGAGGTGGCTCTTATGTCTAATATTAGTGCCAAGCTTCTCACACTTCCAGAGGATGTTGTGGTATATCCGGGACACAATGACAGAACAACTATTAAGAAGGAAAAGATGGGTAATCCTTATTTTAGATATTAGATTATGATTTTACTTGAACAAAATTCACAGGAATATAATAATGATCTTCGAGCTATGATTATGGCATTCTTCCCAGGAGTTAAGATAGTGGAAAAGCTTGAGGGGGAGGAAATGCCTAAGTTTATATTCGTAGCAAGATATGATGAGACAGAGACATCCCTAGCAATATTAGATGATTATTCTGATATGGAGACCATAGAGGGTAGTTACTTAGATAAGACAGAATTTAGGAATAAGCTAAAGCTTGCATCCTATCATTTACTATGCAGGTACGCTGATAGAACTCTTCCATGGGGCGACTTAACAGGAGTTAGACCAACTAAGATTGCTATGGCAAAGCTTAAATCGGGAGCTTCCTATGATGAGGCAGTAGAAAACTATGTTAAGGTTTATGAGGTTTCAGATAAGAAAGCACAGCTTGCTACTAAGGTGGCTGAGAAGGAACTATCACTTATCTCAGATATTGATGTAGATAATGATTACTGCTTGTATGTGGGAATTCCATTTTGCCCTACCAGATGCTTGTACTGTTCATTTACATCATATCCAATTGCTCTTTACGAGAAGAAGGCAGCAGAGTATATTAAGACTCTTAAGAAGGAGCTTGATTACATAGCTGAGGTTTATAAAGATAAGAGACTTGTGTCGGTCTATATAGGTGGTGGTACACCTACATCCATAAGCCATGAGCTACTTGATGAGCTACTTACACATATTGACAGTACATTTGATTTGTCCCAGTGTAAAGAGTTTACTGTGGAGGCAGGAAGACCGGACAGTATAACTAGGGATAAGCTTATGGTGATGAAGAACCATAATATAAGTAGAATAAGCATCAACCCACAGACTATGAATGACGAGACCTTAAAGGTTATCGGAAGAGCTCACACTGTTGAGCAAACTGTAGAAGCCTTTAAGCTTGCCAGAGAATGTGGTTTTGATAATATTAATATGGACCTTATTGCAGGACTTCCTGGTGAGGATATAAAGAGCATGGAGAATACATTGGCTCAGATTAAGGAGCTTGCTCCGGAGAGTCTGACAGTTCACTCCCTTGCCATAAAGCGTGCAGCTAACCTTAAACAACAGCTAGGTGAGTACGCTGAGGAAATCCATCAGGATGTTAATGAGATGCTTGATATGGTATCTGATGTTGCCGCAGAGCTTGGTATGGAGCCATATTACTTGTATCGACAGAAGAATATAGGCGGTAATCTGGAGAATGTGGGCTACTCTAAGGAGGGCTTAGAATGTCTCTACAACATCTTGATTATGGAAGAGATAACAGATATAATAGCAGCTGGTGCAGGAGCATCTACTAAGGTTACCTACCACGCCGAAAATCGTGTGGAACGAGTGGAAAACTGCAAGTCAGTGGATGATTATATAGCTAGATTTGATGAGATGTTAGAGCGTAAGAAGAAGGAATTTTCCAACTAAAGGAGATGACTTAGAAGTGTTTTTATATATAATATGTGGAGTTGTAATAATCATACTTGCCATATATTATATGGTGATAGATATGTAGATGAGAGGAGAAACATATGGCTATGAAGAAAAAGCCTGTTACGGGCATGAAGGACATACTTCCTAAGGAGATGGAGATTAGGGATTATGTTATAGGAATGATTAAGGAAACATATAAGACATTTGGATTCACTTCAGTGGAGACTCCATGTGTTGAACATATAGAGAACCTTAGCAGTAAGCAGGGTGGAGAAAATGAGAAGCTTATCTTTAAGATTATGAAGAGAGGCGAGAAGCTTAACCTTGAGACTGCAAAGGAGGAGATAGACCTTGTAGATGGTGGTCTTCGTTATGACCTTACGGTGCCACTTTCAAGATACTATTCTAACAATGCTAATGAGCTTCCAAGCCCATTTAAGGCACTTCAGATGGGTAATGTTTGGAGAGCTGACAGACCTCAGAGAGGTAGATATCGTCAGTTTATGCAGTGTGATATAGATATCCTTGGAGAGCCAACTATCTTAGCTGAGATAGAGCTTATCCTTGCCACAACAACACTTCTTGGAAAGCTTGATTTTAAGAAATTCACTATTAGAATTAATGATAGAAAGATTCTTAAGGCTATGGCTGCATACAGTGGATTTGCAGAGGCAGATTATGACAATGTATTCATAACTCTTGATAAGATGGACAAGATTGGTCTTGATGGAGTTAAGGAAGAGCTTATAAAGGATGGTTACCCTGAAGAGTCAGTAGTTAAGTACCTTGATTTATTTGAAAAGGTTACAAATGATATAGCAGGCGTAAGATTCCTTAAGGATACATTAGCAGAGGTTTTAGATCCAAAGGTTGCAGAGGATTTAGAGACTATTATCGCATCAGTTGATAATACTAAGTCGGCAGACTTTAAGATGAGCTTTGATCCAACCTTAGTTAGAGGTATGTCTTACTACACAGGACCTATATTCGAGATTTCTATGGATGAATTCGGTGGCTCTGTAGGTGGCGGTGGTAGATATGATGAGATGATTGGTAGATTTACCGGTCAGCAAACCCCAGCTTGTGGATTCTCTATCGGCTTTGAGCGTATAGTAATGCTTCTTCTTGAGAGAGAATATAAAGTGCCAAGTCAGGGTGCTAAGACAGCTTACTTAATAGAGAAGAATATGCCAACTGATAGACTTCTTGAAATCTTAGATAAGGCTAAGAAGGAGAGAGAGGCTGGCAAGCAGATTAATATTGCTATTATGAAGAAGAATAAGAAGTTCCAGAAGGATCTTTTGATGGCTGAGGGCTATGAGGTATTTGAGGAGTTCTATGCCACTGAGTTTAAAAACTAGTGGCAAGAGACATAAGCTCAAAACCAAGATTATAGATTTTAGTGATTTAGGAGGACTTAATTTATGGCAGAGTCAATGAAGGGACTTAAGAGAAGTCATAGATGTACAGAGGTTAGTAACCAGCTTGTAGGCAGTGAAGTAACTGTTATGGGTTGGGTTCAGAAAAGTAGAAATAAGGGTGGAATCATTTTCACTGACTTAAGAGATAGAAGTGGTATTCTTCAGATTATATTTGAAGAGGCAAATGTTGGTAGTGAGGCTTACGCTAAGGCTGAGAAGCTTAGAAGTGAGTTCGTTATCGCTGTTACCGGTAAGGTGGCAAAGCGTGGTGGTGCAGTAAATGAAAACTTGAAAACTGGTGATATTGAGATTATCGCATCAGATATTAGAGTACTTTCAGAATCAGAGGTACCACCTTTCCCAATTGAGGAGAACTCTAAGACTAAGGAGGAGCTTAGACTTAAGTACAGATACCTTGACTTAAGAAGACCAGACCTTCAGAAGAATCTTATGATGAGAAGCCAGGTGGCAACTCTTACAAGAACATTCCTTGCAGAGGAAGGCTTTGTGGAGATTGAGACTCCAACACTTTGTAAGTCAACACCTGAGGGTGCCAGAGATTACCTTGTACCAAGCCGTGTACACCCAGGTAACTTCTATGCACTTCCACAGTCACCACAGATTTATAAGCAGCTTCTTATGTGCTCAGGCTATGATAGATATTTCCAGATAGCTAGATGCTATCGTGATGAGGATCTTCGTGCGGACAGACAGCCAGAGTTCACTCAGATAGATATGGAGCTTTCATTTGTAGACGTAGATGATGTTATCGATGTAAATGAGAGACTTTTAGCTAAGCTTTTCAAGGATACAATCGATGTTGATGTGGAGCTTCCTATTCAGCGTATGACCTATAAGGAGGCTATGGATCGCTTTGGTTCAGATAAGCCAGACCTTAGATTCGGCATGGAGCTTTGTGATGTAACTGATGTAGTTAAGGATTGCGAGTTTGTAGTCTTTAAGGGAGCTATAGAGAATGGCGGAAGCGTTCGTGGTATCAATTCCAAGGGACAGGGGGCTATGCCACGTAAAAAGATTGACGCTCTTGTAGATTTTGCTAAGGGCTACGGTGCTAAGGGACTTGCTTATATTGCTATAGGCGAGGATGGTACGGTTAAGTCTTCATTTGCAAAGTTTATGAAGGATGAGGAGATGACTGCACTTATTAGCGCTATGGGCGGTGAGAATGGCGATTTACTTCTCTTTGCAGCTGACAAGACTAAGCTTGTATATGACGTTTTAGGCGCCCTAAGAGTGGAGCTTGCAAATCAGCTTGGCTTACTTGATAAGAATGTTTACAAGTTTGTATGGATTACTGAATTCCCACTTCTTGAGTGGAACGAGGATATGAACAGATTCCAGGCTATGCACCATCCATTTACTATGCCTATGGAGGAGGATTTACAGTACATCGATACTGATCCAGGCAAGGTACGTGCAAAGGCTTACGATATCGTATTAAATGGTACTGAAATCGGTGGTGGTTCTGTTAGAATTCACCAGAATGATATTCAGGAGAAGATGTTTAAGGCACTTGGCTTTAGCATGGAGTCAGCTTACGAGCAGTTTGGTTTCCTCTTAAATGCTTTCAAGTATGGTGTGCCACCTCACGCAGGTCTTGCGTATGGTCTTGATAGACTTATTATGCTTATGGCTAAGGAGGATTCAATCAGAGATGTAATCGCATTCCCTAAGGTAAAGGATGCATCATGTCTTATGAGTGACGCTCCAAATGTAGTAGACCCTAAGCAGCTTGAGGAGTTATTCCTTGATATAAAAAAGGCTCAGGCTGACACAGAAGAGTAAAAAAATTAGTATATGATTAAGAGGTATCCTTATTGGGTACCTCTTTTGCGTTGTTACAAACTGACTTTGTATATATTAGTTCGTAGATTGTACGAATTAATTCTTTAAAGATAGCATATCGTACTAAAATTAATATTTATATATTGTGTTTAAGTGATATAATCACTTTATTGTATATCACTACAGAAAATAAGGAGGAGAAAACTATGGATAATAATATTCAAGAGAATGTAAGCATTGAGCAGGGGGATGTGTCTACAGAGGCTACAACAAAAAAGGGTGGTAAAAAGAAATTTGTAATAATTGGTGCTATTGTAGTAGTAGCTGTTGTGGCGGTGGTTTTGATTTTGCTTTTAGGCGGTTCTGGAAATGGTAAAGTAAAAATCCAGGGCAAATCCTATGCCTATTCAGCAGAGGAGGGAATAGTTAATGTTGAAGAGGTTTGTGACGGTATAGTTACATATAGCGGTGGTTCAGGAAAGCTTCGTACACCATCCGGTGAGATTCAGGATATAAGTGGTATGGATGTTCTGGCTGGAAAATATCCTATAGCATATATGGGAACTATGAGAGTTGGCGATAAGAATCTGGCAATAACCAGCTATAATGTTTTCGGAGAATTTGAAACCAGCCAGGGTGCAACACATAAGTCTACTAAGGACGAGCTTGGAAAGAAGGACTTTATGGTTGTAGGTGATGTGTACAATGCTATAAAAACCGATAAGGGAATTATCGACTATGATGATATAGAAAAGGATTATGAGAAGTTAATTTCAGATAATTCATTTAAGGGTATTGATTATATTGACAGTGCTTTATTAGCAGGTTCTGATGTTGCTAAGATTGCGGTAGGCAGTGACGATGTGAATATGTTGCTTGATACCTTTCCTGCCGGCAGTGATAAGGATGGTATGATATTTTTCCTTGCAAGAGGTAAGGCGTTAGATATGCTTATGAATAATGATGCGCAGTACGTAGTAGAGGAAGGTGTATACTGTTTGGATGGTGGTGTAAATACATTGTATATAAGAATGTACACCTCTGCAGAAAATGGCGAAAAAATCAGAGAAAGTATGGGATTCACAAAATAATCATTTTGATAAATTATAAAGGGGAATGCTGTTGTGAATAAATTTGGGAAAGGAAGCTGTGTGATGAAGAGAAGTAATAAAATAAGTGGCCTGTTAGGCGCAATGGTTTTGGCTATGTCTTTGACAGGATGTGGAAATAAGGAGTCTGTAGAGAAAACAGAGACCACAGCAGAGGTTACAACAACTCAGGATGCTGCTTCTACAGAGGATGTTGAAACCACAGAGGTGGCTAGTACAGAAGCTACAACAGAAGAAAAAAAGACAGACAGTGATAAGGCAGAATTTGGTGGGGTAATAATTAATGGACAGTATTATACATTTTCAATAGAGAGTGGTATTGACAACTGGAGAGATGCAGGAGGAGATGTTCATTACATGCACTCTATGGATACAGATGTAAATGGTGTGATAATGGGAAATGGAGTGTTTAGTATTTATACAGATTTCGTGTTATCGGATGGTGTAACACCAGATGTTTCTGCTGAGGAGCTTTTGGATAAGGGATATATGCGACAGAATCAGTCTGATGAATATTTTATATATGTCACTTCAAAGGGCTACGAAAGCTTTGATGTAGTGGAAGCGGATTACGAGATGATAGTAAGCGAGAACTCATTTAAGTCTTTAGAATATGTGGAAGAATTGCCTAGAGTTGGTGCTGATAGAGTGAAGTCATATGTTACAATGGATGATGTAGAAGGAGCGCTGGGAATGTTGGGAGGAAATGGAGGAGATCCTAAATCCCATATGATGAACTGGCTTATGAGTGCAAGATGTACAAAAATGCTTATGGATGGTGAGATTGATTATTATATATGCCAATCAGTGATTGTGGACGAAGAGGACGGTGCTGACCTGATATTAGGTATTAGAGCTATGGGTGAGGATGTAGACACATGGGGGTCTAAGTAGCAAAGTGTCCATACAAAGAACAAGGAGGTTAAGATGACATTTTATAGTCGTCATAACCTCCTTGCTTATTTTGTGGTCATTAGGCTAAAGGGCTGATTATGAATTTAGCTCTCCTCCTCGGTAGCTTCCTCGTTTGACTTAGCCAGGGAGAAGGTAAATTCGCTTCCAACATCCTCGGTGCTGACAACGTTGATATTTTCGTTGTGAGCCAGGATGATTTCTCTTGTGATAGATAGTCCAAGACCTGTTCCCTGCTTGTCTTTTCCTCGAGAGGTATCAGCCTTATAGAAACGTGTCCATATTTTCTTAAGTGATTCTGAAGGGATTCCACAGCCCTCGTCCTTTACAGAAACAAGAATCTTCTCGTTAAGCTCTGTAAGAGTCAGGTATATGCTTTTTCCCGAAGGTGTAAATTTAATTGCATTGTCTAAGAGGTTGTAGATAACCTGTTGAATCTTTGTCTGGTCTCCCTTAACCATAGTATTTAAGCAATGGTTATTTAAGATTAAATTGATACCCTTTTCCTGACATGTGCCTTCGTAGAAACGCATAGCAGCCTTTACAGGTTTAATAATGTCGAAGTCCTTTATAACAAGCCATATACCGTAGGAGTCAAATTTATTTAATTCAAGCAGACTGTTTGTGAGCTTGGACAGACGCTTGGTTTCGTCTACTATAATGTTAAGGTATTTTCCCTGCTTATCCGGAGGAATGGTACCATCCTGAATAGCCTCTGCATAACCCTTAATGGAGGTCAGCGGTGATCTGAAATCGTGGGATATGTTGGAGATAAAATCCTTACGGTATTCATCCAGCTTAGAAAGCTCTGATGCCATATATTCCAGAGTGGATGCCAGCTGTCCTATCTCATCCTTGGACTTAATATCCATAGACACCTCGAAGTTACCGGTTGAATAGCTTTCAGCAACGGTGTTGATTCGTCTGATAGGGCGCATAATCTTCTGGGAGATAAGTGCCAGCAGAGCAAAGGATATGATAAGCATAACCAGGAATGGGATATATATAACTCGAATGATGTTGCTTTGAACTTCGTTTATCTGGGACAGGGTAGAGTGTATTATAACCATACCGCTAGGCTCATCTATGTACTGTATAGGGACTGCAACAGAGATAACTTCGTCTGTGAAGGTGTCATAAAAGGTTCCGGTGTAGCTGTATGCCTCAGTTAGTTCGAAATTTTGGTCTATGAAAAATATATTCTTAGGTGGTTCCGGATGGCCTTCTGCTACAGAATATGCTGCCACAACACCCTTAGAATCAAGTATCCATATACTAACATCCAAGGTGGAGCTGTAGTAGTTTAGGTTGTTCTGAAGGTCCTGCTCCGAGAGAGCACCCTGAAGGTAACCTGCCACGGATTGCTCGGTTATGAGGTATGCCTGATTAGTTATAACCTCAGTTTTCTCCTTTACCAATGCCTCCTTTGAAGCGTTGGTTGAGTAAATTACAACCAGAATAAAGGCACATAAGAAAGCAACCAGGAAGCCCAAGAATATCTTGTCAAATATGGAATGCTTCATACTACTGTCTCACCTCGAATTTGTAGCCCTTACCCCAAACGGTTGATATGGACCAGTTGTAATTCTCATTAAGCTTTTCACGAAGTCGCTTAATGTGTACGTCTACAGTTCTTGAATCTCCTATGTAGTCATAGCCCCACAGCTTATCTAAAAGCTGGTCACGGGTAAACATCTGGTTTGGCTTTTTCGCTAAGAAGTAGAGAAGCTCAAGCTCCTTAGGTGGCATCTCAAGAGGCTTGCCCTCGTGGGTAACAGTATAGTTTGTTATATTGACTAACAGGTTATCATACTCAACATATTCTCCCTGTCTGTCGGTGTCTACAATGCTCGGAGTGTGAGCAGCAGGCTCCTCAACAGGCACAGCACGTCTTAAAACTGCCTTAACTCGTGCTACCAACTCATTAGAATCAAATGGCTTAATCATATAGTCGTCAGCACCCAGCTTTAAGCCTAAAACCTTATCAAATATTTCACCCTTTGCAGAGAGCATAATGATAGGAGTCTGCTTTGTCTTTCTTACCTCGGTACATATCTCATAGCCATCTATATCCGGAAGCATAATGTCTAAAAGTATAAGGTCAGGGTTGTAGCTGTTAACCAGACTTAAGGCATCCTTGCCGTTATTGGCTATCTCTGTGGAGAAGCACTCCTTGATTAGGTACAGAGATATGAGCTCCGCTATATTTTCGTCATCATCAACTATCAGTATCTTTTGCTTTGCGTCCATAATAACCTCCTATAAATTATAACTCAACTATTGTAACGCCGTATTCTCCTTCTCCGAACTCGCCGGCTCTAAAGGACTTGACGTGCTTTTGCTTCTTTAGGAATTCATGGATACCCTTTCTCAGGGCTCCGGTTCCCTTTCCGTGAATGATGGTTACTTTGCTTAAGTGAGCTAAGCAGGCATCATCCAAATATTTATCGATTTCACCTACAGCCTCCATAACTGTCATACCCATAACATTTATCTCAGGGGAGATGTACATGGCTTTGCTGACAGAGGTTCTGGCATTTTTCTTAAATGCGGCTGCGTCAGTGGTAAAGCTTGGCTCCTGCACTATGATAAGGTCGCTGATAGGAAGTCTTGAGCTAAGTATTCCCATCTGAACAGTAACCATATTGTTCTTGTCAGGGAGGGAAGAAATGGTACCGGTGCAGCTCATGCTAATAACCTCAACCGTATCTCCTATATGGAAATCCTTGGCCTTGTGATTACCTGTTTTGGCAGGTGCCTTAGTGCCAGATTTGTCATATGCGTTAAGCTTATCACGAAGCTTTCCACGCTTTTCTTCCATAGTTCGCATATCAGCTTTGTTAGGGTTACTGCGCCATTTGTTGTAGTCGCGGATGGTCTTATCTGCAACCTCCTTGGCTTCCTCGATAAGTTCTCTGGCTTCTTCTCTTGCTTTGCGAAGGATTTCCGCCTTCTTGGTGTCTAAGTTTTCCTCTTTATCTGATAAGGATTTCTTAAGGTCCTCAATCTCTTTCTTGTAGGTCTCGATAGCTTTCTGGTCTGCCTCTATGGCAAGCTTACTTTTCTCAAGGTCAGAGATAAGAGTTTCCATATCTATTGCATCGCTGTCTATCTGTTCTCTGGCCGTAGTAATGATATGCTCCGGAAGCCCTAGCTTCTTAGAGATTGCAAAGGCGTTGGACTTACCCGGCACACCTATCATAAGCTTGTAGGTCGGTCTAAGAGATGCTAAGTCAAACTCGCAGGATGCATTTTCAACACCCTCAGTTGAAAGGGCGTAGGTTTTAAGCTCACTGTAGTGTGTGGTAGCCATAACTCTTGCCCCCATATTCTTAAGGAAGTTTAATATGGATATGGCAAGGGCTGCACCCTCTACAGGGTCAGTACCACCACCCGGCTCGTCAAATAGACAAAGGGTGTTAGGTCCTGCGTGGTTAACAATATATACTATGTTGCTCATATGTGATGAGAAGGTTGAAAGATTCTGCTCGATGCTCTGCTCATCACCTATGTCAGCGAAAACATCCTCAAATACAGCCAGCTTTGAGCCCTCCGCTGCAGGAATATGTAGTCCTGCCTGGCCCATAAGGGAAAATAAGCCCAAGGTCTTAAGAGAGACAGTTTTACCGCCGGTGTTAGGTCCTGTAATAATAAGCAGTGTGTAGTCCTTTCCTAAACGAATGTCCACAGGAACTACACTGTGCTTTTCGAGAAGGGGATGCCTTCCACTTTTAATATCTATGATGCCATCAGTGTTAAATATTGGCTGAGTGGCATTTAGCGCTCTGGCAAATTTACCTCTGGCAAATATAAAGTCAAGCTCTGTGAGAAGCTCCATATCATAGGCTATATCCTCTACAGCAGCTGCTGCCATCGAGCTTAAGTTTTCTAATATTTTCTCAATCTCAATATATTCCTGATTCTGTAGCTCCTTAATCTGGTTATTCATATTGACTACAGCCATAGGCTCGATGAAAAGTGTGGAGCCTGACTGGGACTGGTCGTGAATCATACCAGGGAACTGTGAACGGTATTCCTGCTTTACAGGTATACAGTAACGACCATTTCTCATAGTAATTAGAGAGTCCTGAAGCTTGGTCTGGGTCTCCTCGTTTTTTATCATCTTGGCAAGCTGCTGATGAATCTTTTCGTTGGTCAGCTGAATATTTCTTCTTATGCTTTTAAGTGCTGATGAGGCATCGTCTGCAATTTCATTTTCAGCCAGGATGCAACGCTTAATCTCTGAGGAGATATTCTCAAGTGGTATCAGCTGGTTGAAGCGCTCAGTAAGGGAATCAAAGCGTACTGAGGTATCCTCCGCATCGGATAAGTCAGCACCTGCCTGGGCTAATCCACCCCTGCCGCGATTTCTGCTGGTTACGGTGTCTGCTAAGTCTGAACCGTCTCCGTAGCTTTTTACAGCTGCTGCCACATTAAGAACTGCTGCCACATCTAAAAGCTCTCTGGAGGTGAGATTACCCTTAACCTCTAATCGCTTTATGGAAGCGCCGATGTCAGTGAGACCTGTAAAAGAGACATTTCCCTGTCTTGTAAGTCTTAGAAGTGCATCTCTGGTCTCCTCCTGAAGCTGATTGACAGTATTTATATCCCGCTGTGGCTTTAATCTGTCACAACGTTTTTTAGCCATGGCAGAGGTTGCATACTCTGTCAGCATGGCAAGTATTTTATTGTATTCGAGTATTCGTAAGCTTCGTTTGTTCATATTAGTTCATTTCCTTTATATATAAGTGCATACTTACACCAATTATATAAAAAAAATGGAATTATTACAATAATACTGTGAGTATAAATATAATCTATTTAAGGGTTATGGTACTCATTTATTAGCTTGTATCTAACCCCACTTAATGATAAAATTATTCTAATTGTAAATTTGGAAAATATAAAATAGAAAGTAGAGGAAATTACCATGAATTATATTAATACATTGAGAGAGGGAGATATGATATCTGAGGTGTATCTCTGTAAGACTAAGGTTACTGCTCAGACTAAGGCGGGAAAGAATTATTATTCCATGACATTACAGGATAGAACCGGAACCATAGATGCTAAGGTTTGGGATTTGAGCAGTGGTATAGCTCATTTTGAGCCTATGAATTACATAAAGATAGATGCACAGGTTACAAGCTTTAACGGAGCCCTGCAGCTGAATGTAAGACGTGTTCGTGTGGCAGATGAGGGAGAGTATGTAATGAGTGATTATATGCCTTGCTCAGAGAAAAATGTGGATGAGATGTTTAAGGAGTTAACAGATCTAATTGGAACTGTTAAGGATGTTCATCTTAAGACCTTATTAAATAGCTTTTTCGTGGATGATAAGGACTTTATCAAGGTATTCAAGGAGCACTCAGCTGCAAAGTCAATACACCATGGATTTATGGGTGGACTTTTGGAGCATTCCCTTTCAGTGGCTAAGCTCTGTGATTATGTGGCAGGTGCATATCCTATAATCAAGAGAGATTTGCTGGTTACAGCTGCTATTTTCCACGATATAGGAAAGGTAGATGAACTTTCAAGCTTCCCGGAGAATGATTACACTGACGAGGGTCAGCTGGTAGGACACATTGTAATGGGAGCTATGATGCTTAAGGAGAGAATTAAGACTATAGAGGGATTTCCTAAGGTGCTTGCTGATGAGCTGATTCACTGTATATTAGCTCATCACGGTGAGCTTGAGTTTGGTTCACCTAAGAAGCCGGGAATTATTGAGGCTATGGCTTTAGCTCATGCAGATAATATGGACGCTAAGCTTCAGACCTTTACTGAGATTATAAAGGGAAATCAGGATAAGTCAGGCTGGCTTGGATATATCAAGATGTTTGAGAGTAATGTGAGGATTACGGAGTAATATAAATATATGAATTAATGGAATGATACGGGTGTAGATTAGGAATACTTATGAAAAGGAGAGTGTTCACTATGGAGATATTAGAGGTTTTACAAACAGTATTAGAGTATATAGTGGAAGCGGGAATTCTTATATTCGAGTATATCGGAGTTGGCATCATTATATGGACCAGCTTGGTTAGCTTGACTAAGTATGTTCGCAGGAAACCTGACACAAGAATTTATCTGGCAAAAGGTCTTGCCATGGGTCTTGAATTTAAGCTGGGCAGTGAGATTCTTAGAACGGTTATAGTAAGAGAGTGGAAGGAAATCGCCATAGTTGCGGGAATTATAGCCCTTAGAGCTACTCTCACATTCCTTATTCACTGGGAGATTAAGCAGGAAGAACTGGCAGAGCAGAGGGACATAGAGACTGAGGAAATGAGAAAAGGTCGGGAGTAAAAGAATTTAGGCATGAAGAAAAACGACGTATATGAAATTACAATTGAAGACATAGGAACTGACGGTGAGGGCATCGGACATATTTATGAAGATGGCTCTGACAAGGGTATTGCAGTATTCGTAAAGGATGCTGTAATCGGTGATGTGGCTAGTGTTAAGCTTATAAAGGTGAAGAAGAATTATGCCTACGGTCGACTTATGGAGGTTATTACACCTTCACCATACAGAGTGGAGCCGGTGTGCCCTAATGCCAGACGCTGTGGAGGTTGCTCTATCATGCATATGAGTTATGAAAAACAGCTTGATTATAAGTGGAATAAGGTTAGAAATTGTCTGGAGAGAATCGGTGGAATATCAGATGTGGCAGATATTATGGAGCCTATTTACGGTATGGAAAAGCCATATAACTTTAGAAATAAGATGCAGTTTCCTGTAGGGTTAGATAGAGATGGAAAAGTTCAGATAGGTTTTTATGCAGGGAGAACTCACAG
>JAFTPO010000076.1 GCA_017463225.1 Lachnospiraceae bacterium
TTTTTAAATTCAAATGAATATTTTGCCATAAAAAACCGACCTCCCAATTGTTAGATTTTTAGGTCTAACTTTTGGGGGTCGGTTCAAAGTTCTGTCTCTTAGTTACTTTATTTATTTTTCATCACCCACAAAAACTTCACACATACCATATTGTTGAATTATACTATCTACTAACTTAAAAGCCGGCAGGAGCTACCTCCCGCCGGCTTTTAACACACATTATATATCCGGGTTTTATTTTACTGTAAAGAACTTGTCACAAGTTCTACTATAGTTCCATCTAATGCATTGATTACCACAACCGGGAATTCATATGCATCGATGTTGTTAACATCTCCATCTGACATAAAGTAATACCATGCCGGTATAATTGCATATTTTCCATCCTGTTCCACCATTGCATATCCTAAGGTAATTCTATCTACATCAAATGCTGCTTCATAGGTATTGGCAAAATCCATTATGTAATCCTTCGCCACCTCATTAACAGAATTGAAATCTAAGAGATTAGCCGCTTCCGCCGTAACATTTACCTCTGTTAATTCATTGCAGTTTTCATAGGCTGCTATACCATCACTGGTTACCCATACTCTTATGAACTCGCTTCCTCTCATGGTTACTAATTCTCCTGAAGCTGCATCCTCATAAGCCACATCATACCAATTCATAAACTGTTCTGAAGTAAATACAGTTTTGTAGTCATCATAGCTACGAGCCAGGTATACGTTGTAGCCCTCAAGCTTTGATGAGTTATCATAGCCCTCTCCTATATAAACTATTTCCTCCCCAGCATCATAACTACTACTTAAAACATCTGCAGTATATACTACTGACATATTCTCTAGGCCAAGTCCATTTACATAGTCAAGTGCCAGCTGCTGAGCCTCTTCTCTACTATATTCACAGGAATTAGCCTCGCCTGTCATCTCAGCGTAACCAGGTCCCACATCTGTAGCAGCTTTACCGGCATCGCTTAACTTGCTTAATCTGACAAACTGATTTGTCTTATCTCTATAAGCTTCAATTAGGTAATACTCTCCATCAATGGTTCCTATGACATTACACATCTCACATGGCACCAGTTCATTACCCATTCCTGCTATCACATTTAAACTTTGGAATTTCATCTCGTCAGTAATAGTATTATCACTATCAGCATATGTATCAACACTTTCGTCAAGCTGTGGTATTATCACATCATTTATTACACTACTAAGCCTTTCATCTGCAGTTTGAGCTGCAATGTTAATAAGCTTGTCCTTTGCATTTGCAATTTCGTCCTCACTGTAAGGCATATACAAGAAGTAGCTACCCTCGTCAAATGTGCTCTCTACATAGCTTTTTAACTCCTCATCTGACATAACAGACTTTTCTAGTTCAACCACCTTACACTGCTCATACTTCTGTGGCAGGCTAACATCCGCATCCACTGTTACAGTAACTCTATCGCAAACCACATCATAGGTTATGTGTTCAGGCGCCTCTTCGTACACTACCTCCCCATCAGCTTCACTAGAAGTTCCTCCTGAAACCTCAACCATAGATGCTGAGCTCTCACTAACATTTTGATTATCTACATAATCTACCTCCTTCTTCTCCCCACAGGCGGTAAGAGTTGTAGCCATGACCATTAAGCATGCTAATGCTTTTATTCCATTTTTCTTCATATTATTTCTCCTTATTTTATAATTTGTATTTTAATTTCCCCAAGTGTATAAATATAGAATCTCCCTTTTCGCCTCCTTTGTAATTAAGTATTCACTTTAGGTGTTTCCCACATTTTGTATTATATTATAGAAATGTATCTGAAATGTATCAAGCCAAACTAGCTATTACTCCTCATCTATAATAAATTCTACATCTTCTAGATTCTCTAGCTCTTCTAAACTTTCTATATCTTCTATATACACCACATTATCAGCGTCCAACACTATGCTGCCATCAAGGGCATTGATTCTAAGCTGAACGTAATTTGCACCAGTAAAACCTGCGATTTCATCCTTGCTAAGGAAATACCACATAGGAATTAAAGTCCTGTTGTCTCCATCGCTGACATAACCATAGGCTAATCTTATCTCAGATATATTTACATCCATACCATATCCATATATTTCAAGGTCGGCCATGCGTTTAAAGTTTTCATCAGCCACTGCTTGAACCTTACTAAAATCAAGAAACGCAACTTCATCGGACAGAGCACCTACCTCTTCCATAGGATTGAAGTAATACATATGTCTAATTCCCTTGCTATCAACATAGACTCTAATATACTCATGTATCTTTTCTTTGTAAGAACCATTTTCCCCGAACACAATATGTCCATCAATGCTATAATCCGGACAGTAACTTGTCGAGTATAAATAAGAGTAATTTTCATAGGTTCGTCCCAGATAAATACTATATCCGTCTACAGAAACCTCCTTATCTCCCTCCTTAAACCAATATTCACTTTGGGTGTTGTTTGTCTGAATAACACTGAAATCTTCATACCCAAGCTCTTTCACATAATCCAATGCAAGCTTCTCGGCTTCCTCCTGGGTGTATGTACAGATATTACCACTTGTTCTAAGATAGTAATCATCTTCTGCTATATCCTCTAGCCATAGGTTGGGTGAAGTATTATCAAATCTCTCTAGCATCATAACACAATTAGTTTCATCCTTGAAAAAAGACAACACATAATATTCCCCATCTATAGCACCAAATATCTGACATCTCTCATCAGTAATCATATTATAGAATCTATACTCGTCAAACATTTCCTCTTCTGTCTCAGGATAGCTTTCCGGCTCTTCCATAGCACACTCAAATGCATCTATCACTTTTGGGTCTGTTGCCTGCTTTAAAAGTGGCTCCATATTCCCCTTTATCTCGGCAAACTCTTCCTTGTTGTATGGCATATACAAAAAGTCTGTGCCCTCATCAAAGAAATAATCTACATAGTACTCTATATCTGATGTCTCAAATGTTTTCTTAGTTAGCTCCATAACAGTGCAGCTTTTGTAAGCATCAGGAACTACCACATCAGCATTTACCACTACATCACTATATGCCCCTGTAATAGTGTAATCTAAATGCTGAGGTATATCACTTTCTACAACCTCGACTTGTCCCTCGGTAGC
>JAFTPO010000003.1 GCA_017463225.1 Lachnospiraceae bacterium
ATCTCAAGATTCTGTACTGTAACTCTTACGTTACCCATATGTCCAGGCATCTTCTTACCCTTGAATACTCTACCTGGAGTAGTAGCAGAACCGTTTGAACCTGCATGACGGTGGTACTTAGAACCGTGAGTCTTAGGACCTGTTCTCATACCGTATCTCTTGATACCTGAAGCATATCCCTTACCCTTTGACTTAGCAGTTACATCAATCTTGTCACCCTCTGCAAAGATGTCAGCCTTGATCTCATCGCCTGCATTGTAGTCAGCAACGTTCTCTAATCTGAACTCTCTAACGAACTTCTTAGGTGTTGTACCTGCCTTCTTGAAGTGACCTACCTCAGCCTTACCAGCACCATGTGGGTTTCTGATAACTTTCTTTCCTGAAACGTCCTTAGTAGTTACTCTTTCCTTCTTCTCGCCGAAACCAACCTGAATTGCATCGTAACCGTCATTATCAACTGTTTTTACCTGAGTTACAACACATGGTCCAGCCTGTAATACTGTTACTGGTGTTAATACACCGTCTTCGTTGAAGATCTGTGTCATTCCGACTTTAGTTGCTAAAATCGCCTTCTTCATTATAATTTTCCTCCTAATTTTTAATTCACAGCGGATTGCCTTGGCAATCATACTAAATTCATCCCGCAACTCGTAATGGATGTAATTAGGTACTGCAATTTCCTATTAATAATGTAGCTTCTCGCTACTGTTTCAAAATGTGATGAAATTACTTCATCTTTACGTCGATGTGTACACCAGCTGATGTATCAAGCTTCTTAAGAGCTTCGATAGTCTTGTTGTTTGGTGTAAGTACATCAATGAGTCTCTTGTGAGTTCTCTGCTCGAACTGCTCTCTAGAATCCTTATACTTATGAACAGCTCTAAGAATTGTGATCTTCTCAACCTTTGTAGGCATTGGAACTGGTCCGCTAACCTTTGCTCCTGTACTCTTGATAGTCTCGATGATCTGCTTTGCAGCCTGATCGATTAACTTGTGATCGTACGCCTTCAATGTGATTCTCATAATTTGACTTGCCATAAAAAAAGCCGCCTCCTTTTCGCACTTATTAGTAGTACGACAAGTGGTGACTGTACAACTTTCCCGTGTGTGTCGTAAAAATCCACGTCAGTAATCCGAACATAGTTCTACCCTTTCACACGTCATCTCCGTCCTTTGACGGATGGTATTTGGTACAGTGACTTGTCGCCAGTTATCTTTAATTGACATTCGCTCCACGAAAAACCTACCTAATTGCTTAAGTAGCAACCTCCGCTTCCACGCTATCAATGTCACAGCAAGAATGATTATATAACAAAGGATTATATAATGCAAGAACTTTTTTGTATTTTTTTTAGAGCATTG
This sequence comes from Lachnospiraceae bacterium, assembly GCA_017463225.1. Lineage (GTDB taxonomy): Bacteria > Bacillota > Clostridia > Lachnospirales > Lachnospiraceae > Coprococcus_C. The sequence goes on from JAFTPO010000003.1 coordinate 1,363, forward strand.
CAATGGCTCCACAACGTCATGACGTCATGACGTCATAACGCCATAACGCCACAAGCGAATAGCAGGTATTGGAAACTCGCTCTCGCTCGGGCGCCCACGTAACGGCACTAGGCTCGCCTGCGCTTACGCTTGCCTCGCCAAGGGCCGACGTGTTCTTACGGTTTCCAATACCTGCTATTCGCTTATGGCTGGTGGACGTGGAATACTAATGTAGAATATTCCTTATCTATCCCAGCAATTTTAATATAGTAGGCTCAACCCCAAGAAAATCGCACATTTTTCTTGCCTCTTCCAAGGACTTTGCCTTTTTCTCTTTGCTTACATTTGCCTTCACTGCCCTTATTAATATGTTCTTAGGGCTGTGGGCCAGGTCTACGAATTCTAACAGCTGGGTTTTGTATCCACAGTGCTCAAGCATTACCCCTCTTAGAGCATCTGTTGCTAAGGCCGCCGTTCTCTCTTTTATGATGCCATATTTCATCATAGGAGAAAGCGTGTCGCTTGTTATGGTCTTATTTACCTCATGCTGGCAGCATGGAACTGACATTATATAGGTTGCATCCCACTGAACCGCATTGTATAGAGCATAATCTGTGGCTGTGTCGCAAGCGTGAAGTGTAACCACCATATCTACCGGCATATCTGAGCTGTACCCGTTTATGTCTCCCAGCTTAAATTGAAGATTATGGTAGCCGTATTTTTTCGCAGTTGCATTGCACTTCTTTATTACATCCTCTTTAAGGTCAAGGCCTACAATATTGGCTTTCTTTCCCTTTATCTCTACCAGATAGTAATACAGAATAAATGTAAGGTAGGATTTTCCACAACCGAAATCTACTATATTAATAGCTTCCTTTGTGTGGTTTTTTAAAACATCATCTACCAGCTCTATAAATCTGTTGATCTGCTTGAACTTGTCGTACATAGAGGCAACTACCTTTCCCTCCTTGGTAAATACTCCCATATCAACCAATGGTGGTATTACTGTCCCCTCCTTGAGGATATAGTTTTTCTGCCTGTTGTGTGCTGTTTTTTCCGCATTCACCACAGGACCTGCCACCAGCATCTTAGTATTTCTAAGAAGCTTTCCCGACTTACTACCCTTTAAAGCTATCTCCTTACTTTCAGTAAATATATTCATCTGCTTTAGTTCTACAGGAAATATTTCTGCAACTCTTGATGCAGTTTCTTCTATATTAATATTATCCTGAAATACCTGCTTATCAGTATAGCTGCTTATCTGATACTTGCTCACTCCCTTGACCTTTACAGGAGTTATCTCTACTTTCCTATACTCATAGGCTTTATTCTGTTTATTGCTTATTACTATTTTTCTTAAACCGGCACTGATTGCATCATTTATTTCCCGAACAATCTGCCCGTGTATTTCCTGATTAGTAGTCATTCTTCTTTTCCTCTTCTTACATAAGTGGTGCCAGTAATCTCAATATGCTCTGTCCTAGCCTTTTTACGGCTCCGGTTTTATTTAGCTCATCCAATGTAATTCTATGGCACTTAGCCTGTGTGTCTAAGAAATCATCTTTTATCTCATATATTGCTGCACTATTGAACATCCACACACCACATTCAAAATGAAGATACAGACTTCTATAGTCAAAGTTGATTGTTCCCACTGTGGCTACCGTATCATCTACCACCACTGTTTTCGCATGTACAAATCCTGGTGTGTACTGATATATTTTTACGCCGGCACTAACTAACTCATAATAGTATGATTGAGTAACCATAAATACCAGTTTTTTATCCGGTACTCCCGGAGTGATAATTCTGACATCTATGCCACTTTTCGCAGCCAGTGTTAGAGCTGTCATCATCTCATTGTCTATGATGAGATACGGCGTAGTAATATATACATAGTGCTTCGCCTTATTAATCATATTTAAGTATATATTCTCTCCCGCAACCTCGTTGTCAACCGGTGTATCACCATAAGGCTGAATATATCCATCTGTGTATATAGGAGTGCGTTTGTGCTTCATAGGAACGTATAGGGTGTAATCCTCATCCTCCTTAGTAAGCATTCTCCAGGTCTGCAGAAACATCACCGTAAGATTCCACACACCATTGCCCTTAAGCATAATACCTGTATCTTTCCAGTGTCCATACTTCGAACCTATATTTATATACTCATCTGCCAGATTTATTCCACCCGTAAATCCGGTGTGTCCATCTATTACCGTAATCTTTCTGTGATCCCTGTTATTTTGTCTTAGATTGATAATAGGCTCTATGGGATTAAATGGCACCGCTCTTATTCCACAGGCCTTCATCTCCGCTATAAATCTAGAAGGCATATGCATGGCACATCCAAAATCATCATAGATAAGTCTTACATCCACACCTTCCTTGGCCTTATCTTTCAGTATATCTAAAACACCATTCCACATTTCGCCCTGCTTAATGATGAAGTATTCCATAAATATGAAGTGCTTTGCCTTTTTTAGTTCTTCCTTCAAGCGCTTGTAATTCTCTTCACCTGTAGGAAAATACTTTACGTTGGTATTTTTATAGGCTGGAAATCCCACTGTGGTGGAAATGTACGTAGACTGCACACTGGCACTTTTGCTTATGGTTTTTATCTCCTGCTGAATACCTACATCCTTTGGCATATATTTAAATATATCCACATGGCTTTCTTTGGCATCCTCTATAAACTTCATCCTGGTTCTATTACCTGCCAGGGCTACATACATGGCTCCTCCCACCAAAGGCACCGACATTACCAGAACTATCCACGCCAACTTATAGGCAGGATTCTCCGGTTTGTTGACTATATAAAGTACAACAAACATAGTAAGAAGTATAGCGCTGGTTCTCCAGTAAAACACATAATTTCTGGCTATTTTGTAGAAATATATCAGAAGCAAAATCTGTAGCACGATTAATAATACTGTGATTCCTAATCTGGCTATAAACACTCTTCTGCCTATATTTGCTGAACCGATATTAGATTTTTTAACATCTCTTTTTTTCTCCATGAAATCATCCCCTTTATCTCACGTGAAAAGCCCCAAACCTATACTCTAATCTATCTGCAATCTTTAATCTACTATCTACTCCATCTTCCCGATGCACCACAAGGCAGCACCAGTCCACTTTCTGTTACAGGGAGGCCTATCTCCTCTGCCACAACCTGTCCACCCAGCTTTGACTTTACCTCCGTTGATATCATATAAGTAAGCACCGCCGGAGCTAAACCTGTAGTGTAGGAATTAACCAGAAAGAATAAGGCATCATCACTTAACAGCTGACTGGTAAGCTGAATAAATGGATGTATTTTCTCTTCCAGCTTCCATATCTCTCCCTTTGGGCCTCTTCCATAGGATGGAGGGTCCATTATAATTCCATCGTATCTATTTCCACGGCGAAGCTCTCTTTCTACAAACTTCACACAGTCATCCACTAACCATCTAATAGGTGCATCTCCCAAGCCCGAGGACACTGCATTCTCCTTTGCCCAGCCTACCATTCCCTTGGAAGCATCCACATGAGTTGCGCTGGCGCCTGCCTTAGCTGCTGCAAGGGTAGCTCCACCGGTGTAGGCAAATAGGTTCAACACCTTAACAGGTCTACCCGCCTTCTTTATTATATCAGAAAACCAATCCCAGTTTACAGCCTGCTCAGGAAATAATCCTGTGTGTTTAAAAGCAAATGGCTTTAGGTTAAAGGTAAGCTCCTTGTAATTTATACTCCACTGCTCCGGCAGATTCATAAACTCCCATTCGCCTCCACCCTTTGAGCTTCTGTGGTAATGACCATTCAGCTTCTTCCAGGCAGGATTCTTCTTAGGAGTATTCCACAACACCTGTGGGTCTGGTCTAAGGAGAATATAATCTCCCCATCTCTCCAGCTTCTCCCCACCAGAGCAATCTATAATCTCATAATCCTTCCAATTATCTGCAATCCACATAATATTTATCCACCTTTACCAAAGTATTTCAATTAACTTGTGATTACTATACCACAGAAATTAAGGTCATACAAATATTATTCAATAAGTATATTACCCAATTTGTGCGTTTTCAACTCAACTATTATTGTAAAACAAACTAGAGGATGGGCGCTAATTATTTCCTCCCGGCCGCGACGGGGTTGGGGGTCTTAGCAGACCGTGTTAGGTCTGCGGGTGCCCCCTCCCCAGGCAGGCCGGCCAGCAAACTAGGCTCGCCCATCCTCTCATTTATTTATTACCAGTCTCTATCTTCTAAGGCCTTGTACTCCTTGTGTGTACCCACAAACTTATACGCAGGTCTGATAATCTTACCATTATTTACAAGCTCCTCAATTCTGTGAGCTGACCATCCTGATATTCTTGATATGGCAAATATCGGTGTAAATATCTCTATAGGAAGCTTAAGCATTGTGTACACAAAGCCACTGTAGAAATCCACATTGGCACTAACTGTCTTAAAGGTTTTTCTCTGCTTTGCAATAAGCTCTGCAGCTATGCGCTCCACTCTGTCATAAAGGGCAAACTCTTCCTCTAAGCCCTTCTCCTCAGAAAGCTTTCTGGCATACTTCTTAAGAATTACTGCTCTTGGGTCTGACTCACTGTATACTGCATGACCCATACCATAGATAAGACCTGACTTATCAAAGCCCTTCTTATCTAAAAGTCCCTGAAGGTATTCGCTTATCTCATCCTCATTCTCCCAATCCTTAACATTTTCCTTAAGGTCGGTGAACATCTGCTGTACCTTAAGATTGGCTCCACCGTGACGTGGACCCTTTAAGGAACCAAGAGATGCAGCAACTGCTGAATATGTATCCGTTCCTGTTGATGAAAGTACATGTGTTGTAAATGTAGAGTTGTTACCACCACCATGCTCCGCATGAATCACAAGACATACATCCAGTACCTTTGCCTCAAGCTCTGTATACTTTCCGTCTGATCTTAACAGTCTCAATATATTCTCCGCTGTGGAAAGCCCCTTCTTAGGACGATGCACAACCAAGCTCTTATCTAAGTAATAATGTCTATATGCCTGATATCCATAGGCTGCCATAACAGGGAACTGAGCTATAAGCTTAAGACACTGCATAAGCACGTTCTTTATACTCAAATCATTTGGGTCCGGGTCATAGGTGTAAAGTGTAAGAACACACTTCTGAAGCACGTTCATCATATCTCTACTTGGCGCCTTCATAATTACATCTCTGTTAAATGACTCAGGAAGCTGTCTTAAGTCCTCAAGAACCTCTATAAAGCTTTCTAACTGCTGCTTAGATGGAAGCTCTCCGAAAAGAAGAAGATATGTAGTCTCCTCAAAGCCATAAAGGCTGTTCTTAAAACCATTTACCAAATCCTGCACTTCATAGCCCTGGAAATAAAGCTCTCCCGGAATAGGTACTCTCTCTCCATCCTCAATCTTAAAGGCTAACACGTCCGAAACCTCTGTAAGTCCTGTCAATACTCCACGACCATGAGAGTCTCTAAGACCTCTTTTTACGTTATACTCCTCGTAAAGATTTAGATCTATCTTTCCTGATTCCTTACAGTACTCAACATATTCATCTATAATTTTTTCAAAATTCAAGTCTGCCACTTTTTATTCTCCTTCTGGAATACATATTATTCTATAGTATCCACACTAATATTATACTCTATAGCTTTTAACTTTCCGGTTTCATGCTCTGCTTTTGCGCTTACTGTGAGATAATCCACTCCCACTATGCTTTCATCATAGCAGTCAAAATCCAGATAAATACTTGACTCATAGCTATCATCAAAGCTATATTCCTCTTCATAGCTATTATAAGCTTCATCAAATGTGCTGTAGTCATCCCCTATAGTATATCCTCCCGGAAAGCTTACCGGTATGCTACAATAATTTGTATCTACAGATATTCTTGTAACTGCTGCATAGGCAGGATTGATAGCATCTGCCGTAAAATTCTCCAGTTTAATATCAATTCGCTCTCCATCTTTTTCCATACTTGTAAGAACGTAGTCATAACCGGAAACATAGTCGTCTGTAGCTGTGTCTAACACCCAACCATTTGCAATAAGCTCTGACATAGGCACAGGAAGCTTATAATGTTCTGTACCATTGATAGTTATAATATGGTCAAAAAGCTCAGCGCTTGGACCTGTAGGTGCCTTGTAATTTGAGTTAATTGACGGTGGTGCAGAATCAAGATCCGATACACTTACCTCAATTCCTTCCGGAACCTTGAAGTTACCCATCTTCACAGCAACCAAAACTTCGTTCTCATTGAACTCCAAATCAAGACCGGATTCAAAATTATCATCCAGATAATCTGCCTGTGTATAAGCCAAGCCACTTCGCTCTCCCTGGTAAATACTATCAGGAGCTCCAAAGGCCTTTTTCACATCCTCGTAGGTTGAACTGCCCATCTTTATTCCCTTAGACAGCTCTACCGCCATAGAAGTATCCACGTTATTAAATCGTGGGTCCATAGATATGGCAGCCACATAGCATTCCTCAACAGGAACCTCGCTTAAGCCATAATTTATAATATATACACTGGCCTCCATCTCTCCAAGCTCAAAGGTTGCCATCTGAGAGCTATTTGCAGGAACCGAAGGTGTCAAATAGCTTGACTTCCAGCCCTTTGATACAAACTCATCATAAGGAAGAGGAAGCTGATATATGGTGCCGTCGATGCTTATGGTGTAATCCAACCAATTGTCTGACATCTCGGTTGGCCACTGGTAACTCTCGTCCTCTACTATTTCCTCTGTAGTTGCTTCTGTGGTTGTAGCCTCAGTAGTTGTAGCCTCAGTAGTTTTCTCGTCATCATCCTTTCCACCGAAGATTAACACCAGTGCTACCACAAGAATAACAGCCACCGCCGCTATAGCACCTATTATTATAGGTGTATTATTCTTTTTGGTTTTGTTGTTAGAATTTGCTTCAAGATGCATAGACTGCATAGTTGGATTAGTAGCTGCAAATCCACCCGCACCGGCTATAGGAGCTCCTCCGCCAACAGCTCCAAGCATAGGAGATACATTTGTTTGAAGTGGACCTGAACCATACAAATCTTCAAGCATCTGTCCAATATTCTGATATCTGTCTGATGACTTAACTGCAAGACCCTTTCTAAGCACTGCCTCCGTTCTCTGGGACACAACAATCCCCATAGCGCTTGGGTCTATATATTCATCAGTTTCCATTCTTTCTACACTATTTGGTGGAACCTGACCCGTAAGCATCTTGTACATAGTGGCACATAAGCTGTATATATCCGTCCAAGGTCCCTGATTACCCTTAGCATAGTACTGCTCTGCAGGTGCATAACCATGCTTAAGTATAACCGTATATGTCTTGTCAGTCTCCGTTGACTGACCTCTGGCTGAGCCAAAGTCAATAAGCTTTATCTTATTGTCCTTGTCAACCATTATATTGTCAGGACTGATATCTCTGTGAACAAGTCCCGAATTATGCATCTGGTATAAGGATTCAAGTACAGGCTTCATAAGCCCAAGCACCGTCTGCTCTGGCAGTTTACCGCCTGCGTTGTTAAGGTATTCCTTAAGATTGATTCCGTTAATGTACTCCATAACGATATAGCCCGTACCGTTCTCGTAGAAGAAATCCTTTACGGAAACTATACCCTGGAGCTGGTAAAATTTAGAAAGATTCTGAGCCTCCTCAACATATCGTTTAAGGCCCTTGTCGTAAACATCCTTAGAGGATTCATTTGGAATTACCTGTGTAGCTGTAGAGGTTGTATCTCTGTTAGCCAGACTACCCGGATAGTATTCCTTGATAGCAATATATGTTTGAAGATTTAAATCCCAACCTATGTATGTTATACCAAAGCCACCTATACCTATAACTCTTCCCAGCATATACTTATTCTGTAATACTGTAAATGGCTTGAGACAGGTGCTTTTTTCCTCGTATCCGGCCACATCAAAGCCGCAGTAAGGACATACATCATCTCCTGCCGGCAGTGCCTGCATACAGTTCGGACATCTATCGTATCTATTTTGCATACCGCTCTCCTCCTAAATGTTTACCAAAGCATAATAATTGATTATATCAAATCAAGCATAAATAAACAAGCAAATCATAGGGCCTTGATGCAAAATATTCTCACATCTACCAAATCGGTGAATTCCAGTCATAGGTACTGTTGGTATCTATCTCCTCGTAAAGCTCCAGCTCCTCCTCACGCTCCTGGATGGAGTTATGCTGAATTTCTATAAGCTGTTCCCTAATATCATCCTCTCCATCGTCCGGAATAGTGACATCAGGCTGTGGTTCAGGAGGTGTTGCCCCATTGTTGTTTTGATTTTTAAGCTCCTCTATAAGCTTATCAATCTCATCCTTAAGCTTCTGAGCCTCCTTATCATGACCCTTTCCGTCATCCTTGGCACACTCCTCATCCAAAAGATACTGTTTTGCCTCCTCTAGGGTAGCTATGGAAGCTTCCACATTTGAAGGTTCAGCATAATCCTCTGGAAGTGTAGCGATGATGGCAAGAGCAAGATTCACCCTTATATCACACTCTGCATCCTCATGTGGTGGGTCGTGCTCCAATGCCTCCAAATAATCCGCCTTTGCCTCCTCATACTCACCCTGCTGGTAATGTATATTTCCATTATTGTAATAAGGTATATATGACTGAAGCAGGCTGGTGTTTGTCAGTAGCTCCACGTCCTGAGAGTAATCATGAGCCTCATACTTTTCAATTGTCTTCTCATTGTAGATATAATTAAATGTTAGCCAGCCACAAAATAAAAGCAGTAGCACCCATACAACTATACCTGTTGTCTTTAAAAATCTTTTCAATACTCAAGCCCTCCTAGAGCTTTCTTCTATAATATATAAGGTCTATAATAAGAAGCGCCACCAACGGAATCACAAAGAAGTAATAGGTCTCCGAATATCCGCTTCTTGCGTCCTCGCTGTCAGCCTTCACCTCTCCGCTGATACCGTCCTTGATATCACTTATCTTCTTATGCAAATCCGACTGCTTGGTAGCATGAATATAATCCACTCCCAAATCATTAGCTATACTTTTAAGGTTATCCTCATCTATCTTAGATATGGCCTGTTGCTTGTCAAAGTTATCATCATAGTAGTAAATATACTCTGCCGGATCCTCTGAGAAGGAGAAGGTAACCGCCTTCATAGGTCCACCCTGGCTGGTGCCATATCCAAGAACTGCTCCGTCATCTACAAATTCCGCCAGATTCGGATAGCTTTTAAGTTTCTCATCCTCCTTGGTTATCTCACCGTCACTTATGAAGAATACTATCTGGTAGGTATCTCTTCCTCTATCCAAATATTCCTGCATATGATCCATAATCAGGTTAAGTGAGCTTCCCTTGGCATAGTATGATGCCTCTCCGTCCAAGAAGCCTATGGTCTGCTTTGTTATGGCTGAATCCACTGTATATGGCACCTTTAGCTCAACTGACCTGTCAAATACAACCACACCATATGAAGCTCCCGGAAACTGGTCTATAATATACTCACAGTCCGCCTTGACTCCATCCATTCTAGGATTGTTGCCATTGTAGTCCTCCGCCATCATACTGATGGTATCATCACACACAAAAAGTATGTCTATATCCGGGTTTATGGTGGTAACCTGTCCTCCCGGAATCATTATTCTAAGATTAATAACAAAGAGCAAAGCCACTATTAAAATCTGTCTTATGTAATTGAACACGCCTTTTCTTTTGAGCACAAGAAATATGACGCATATTATACCCATTAGCCATATGGGAATTATCGGTCTAATTATCATAGCTTCACCTTTCTACTTAATGCAAAATATATACCCATAAACACAACCAGCAGTATTACCAAAAGCTCAGGCTGGTCGTAAACTATAGTCTCTGTCTTCTCTAACACCGATGCATCTGTGGCCTTAATATCATTTACCAGCTTCTCATAAGCCTTCTCGTCGGTAGTATTGTAATAGGCTCCACCGGTGCTTAAAACCGCTCCCTTAAACTGCTCCTCATTTGCAATATGTGAAGGGGCAATGCCGAACACCTTTACATCATGCTTTGTACACAGGTCCGCTGCATCCTCAATACTAATCAAAGGAGTGCCGTTAAGCTCATTGTCAGTGGTCATAATTATTATTCTGGTTCTGTCAGTATTTGTCTCCAAATCAGAGAAATTATAAAGACAGGTAGCTAAACCGTCTCCTATAAAGGAGCTTCCCTCCTCACCTAGGGTTCCTGCGTATTTGTAATAATACTTTTGATAATCAAAGTTATTTACTATATCCATCTCCTCCTCAGTGAGATACTCTCCCTCTAAGTATTTGGTGTAGAGCAAGCTCTCATTGAAGGATTCCTCAAGATCATCCAAGGTGTCCATAATGTATTTATAATCATTGGTAAGTGGAATCAAAAGCACCGACTTGGCATTGAATATAGTTATACCAAAGCGCTCTCCGTCCAGGGACTCCACCACTGTTTTTAGCTCATCCATAAGCTCTACATTGGTCTCGTCTACAGAGCCTGAGATATCCATACATATAAAGATATCTCTGTTCTTTATCTCCTCAGTGACCACATCAACCTCTACCGGTCTTGACATTAAAACCAAGCTGACCCAAGTAGCTATAAGCAAGCCAAGCATAGCTATGGTGCCGAACACCTTGTACTGAACCATAAGCTTCTTATAGTATGGATTAGTCTCTACGAATTCCGCATTCGCCACCCTGTTACCTTTTCTATAGGTATCCTTCTTCTTAAATCTGATAAGGAAAAGAACAAGGACAAGGGGAACACCTATATAAATTATCAAAGGATACATTAATTCCATCCGTTTATTACCTCTCTCGCCTTTGATATGGATACTCCTAAATCACCTGAGCCATCAGCGGAAAATTCCGGCGCATAGCACTCTGCTATAAGATAGTATAGATTAGGTATATTTAAGCTTCCTATCTCCTCTAACGTATAATTCTGAACCTTAATACCTGTTACATCGTGAACGAAATGTCTGATGTACTTACTGAGCTCCTGATAAGCTCCTCTCTCAGATACCTTTCCCATACGATATCTGGCCTCTAGGTTCATAAGAAGCTTACTGTACTTCTCCTTAGCCAGCTTAATCTTTGATTCCGAAGGAATGCTAACCGGCTTAGGTGGCGCATTCTTAATCTTCTTCACCACTATGGAAATGATAACTATAAGAATAACCAAGGCTATAAGTGCTATAAAACCTATAAGTCCCAGCTTTGAATAGCTCATCATATCCTGTAATTCAACTGTAATAGGTAGCTTTTTATCTGCTGCTTGCATATTTGTGTCCTCCCAGCAATTCTATTACCTTCTCAACTATCTGTTCCTCTGAATCTATCTTTGTGCTGACTACCCTGTACTTAATCAGCTTCTTCTCATTCTCCTCGTATATTCGCTGCTTTGTCTCAAGCTCTATCTTTCTAAGCTTTTTATCACCTGCGATATAGTCAGGAATATATTTGTCTCTATCTATGTTGTAGGAATTACCATCTGTAAAATCCGCATCACTGATATCTACCACCAACACATCATGCTGATAGGTAAGCTTCTTTAGAGTATCATCTGATATACTCTTAATACCTGCCGCATCACTGATAACAAATATAACCAGTCTGCGTCTAATATTCTTAATGATATAATCCAAGGACTTGGTTATGTCTCCGTTGTAATCAGTAAACTGCTCCTTGTCGTACGCAGACAGAATTCTCTCCATATTCTCCATACCTGTCTTAAGCTGGAAATATTGGAACATACCATCTCTGTTATACATGGCTCCCACGTTGTCACCATTTTTAGCAGCAAGGTATCCTATGGCTCCACCTACATTTAAAGCCACATCCTTCTTAGGCTGCTGACCCTTAGTGTTTGCAGACATCTTCTTTCCGGTATCAAACACCAACAGAATATTGTGCTGCTTCTCAGCTATGTATCGCTTTACCAAAAGCTTCCCACCTCGGGATGAGGCCTTCCAATCTATATCCCTAATATTATCTCCGGGAATATATTCGCGAAGGTTCTCAAAGTCAAAGCCATTGCCCTTAAATATTGACTTGTATGAGCCGTCAAAGAGGCTACTACTTTTCTTAGTAGCATGAATATTGACCAATGCTCTGATTTTACCTACATAACTTTTTATCATGGTGTCTGAATAGCTCCTACTATAGCATCTATAATTCTCTCTTCGCTAACTCCGTCAGCAACAGCTGCGTAGTTAAGTGTAATTCTGTGTCTTAATACGCTGTGAATAAGCGCTCTAACGTCATCCGGTATAACATAATTTCTACCGCGCATCAAAGCCATGGCCTTAGAAACCTCCATAAGAGCTATGGCACCTCTTGTACTGGCTCCCATAGTCACATACTGAGCAAGCTCAGGTGGCAGGAATCTGTCCGGATGTCTGGTGGCATCAATAATTGCTACAATATACTTCTTGATGGCCGCATCAAGATAAACCTTCTGAGTAAGCTCCTGAAGGAACTTTACATCCGAAATATCTGTAACCGAATACTTTGAATCAAACACATTCTTCTCTATACGGTTAAGGATTTCAAACTCCTCTGCCTGAGTAGGATATGTAAGCTTCTCCTTGAGAAGGAATCTGTCAAGCTGTGCCTCTGCAAGAAGGTATGTACCCTCCTGCTCTATAGGGTTCTGAGTTGCAACAACCATAAATATTTCCGGCATATCATAAGCCTGATTTGCTATAGTCACCTGATGCTCCTGCATAACCTCAAGCATGGCTGACTGAGTCTTAGCACTTGAACGGTTAATCTCATCAAGGAGCACAAAGTTGGCATATACAGGTCCTATCTTTGTCTCAAAGGAATTAGTTGTATAATTTAAAATCTGTGTTCCAACTATATCACTTGGAAGCAAATCCGGAGTACACTGAATTCTGGAAAATGTACCATTTACCGCCTCTGTCATAGTCTTAGCTGCAGTGGTCTTTGCAAGGCCAGGCACTGACTCAAGTAGTATATGTCCATTGCACATCATAGAAGCAAGCAGTGCAGTACCTAACTGATACTGACCTACCATCTTAGAAAAATAGTAATTGTTAATCTTCAGGATAATATCCTTACTCTTATCCATCTCCTGCTGAGTAATCGCCACGTAATTGTTATCCATAATAACCTCCCTAAATATATATTAATATAATCTAATTCACTCAAATACATTATCACTATACATCAAATATATATACATTTCAAGCAACCGAAGGTGACCCCTTGACCTATATATATTACGATTCATATGCTGTTTTTTATGGAAGAATTTTAAATCTTTTACCTACAGCTACAACTATCTACCAGCTTCTCCTTATCACCATCGTACCCTATCACATAAAGCTTATCCTCACACCATTCGAAGTAAAGTATATTATTAATAATTAATATACGATTAAAATATAACATTTTATGGTTTACTACTTTTCTATAAGTAACATCAAATCATCCCAGTACTCCGGATATTTATCGAAATCATACCAGGATTCACTCTCTCCGTCCGAAAATACCACTTTTAACTGCCACAGCACCTTTTGTTCATCATTATCATTATCAACAGTACCTCCTACAGCAGAAACACTCTTGCTTAATATATTTTCTTTTATAAATTTTTCCAATTCTTCTCCGTGAGCATATTCATCTTCATTAACCTGCTTTGTATCAGAATATATAGTCACTGTTCTTTTGCCTTCATCCAAATATATCCACACGCTACGATAACATCCATCTTCTTCGTAATATATTTTGACCCTTTGTATATCCTTGTTCATATATTCCTCGAGGTTTACTTTTTCTGTATTGCATCCCGACAACAGCATACATACTGCACATATCATTACTAAAAATACTTTTTTCATCCAATCTCCTCCTAAAACCCTAACTCTTATTATACTATTTATTATTTTTAACTGATTGGTTAATCAAACCAGACTTTGAAAAGCTATATATGTTATACGATTACAACCTGGAGTTTTATGGGGGATTGATATTAAAAAATACAAAAGGTGGTAACAAAAATCGTTACCACCGAGTGTGTAATGAGGATATATGCTTCTCCTATCCATATGATGGGGCTTATCCACCCTACTTCATCTATACCTCCACTATATACTTCTCAAAAGCGTTAATAACCTTAGTTTCGTTATAATATGACTCACGCTTAAAATCTCTGCCATAATTTATGTGCACGTGTCCGTGGGCAAATAGCTTTGGCTTATATTCATCCATAATGTCTATAAATGCTTCAAAGCCGGTATGTGGTAAATCCTCACTGTCATTTAGCTTGTAGGCAGGAGAGTGAGCGATAAGAATATCAAGGCCTTTGGCCTTCTTAAGCTTTCTCTTAAGCTTCTTAGCTCTTTTTTTCATCTCATCCTGGGTGAACTGGTATGGTCCATAGTTATAGCTCATGCAGCCACCCAGACCCATTATCCTGATTCCGTCATGAATGTAAACATCATCATCTATGCATATGCACCCCTCCGGCGGAGTCTCATCATAGCAGTAATCATGGTTTCCATGAATATAAAGCACCGGCACCTTGGCGAAGGTAGCCAGGAAGGACAGATACTGTGGGGCCAAATCTCCACAGGATATAATAAGATCTATCCCATCCAGCTTGCTCTTCTCAAAGAAGTCCCAATAATATTTAGATTCTTCATCTGCAAGTAACAAAATCTTCATCTATATTTCCTAATCGCCTTTCTTATACTTCCCCAATTACTATACTTCCTCGCTCTCGCTTACTCCGCTTAAAGATACGATGGACTTAGCTTCCTCTCTAAGATCCTCCATCTCCGGAATCTCGCCTACAACATTCTTCACCAGCCAATTCATCCTCATAACCTCGTCAGGAGTCATTCTTTGACCATTCTCGTTCTTTACGACTCCCCCCTGAGCATAAATTACATCCTGAAATGGTGAGAATTCATTGTCTATAATCTGCTGCCTTATAAGTCCTAACAGCTTTCTGGTTCCCTCCGGAACCTTTCTGGAATATATAACATCAACCACTCCGGCAGATAGTCCCCACCAGTAGTTGATAGCCTTGTCCTCACTGTTATCATCCTCCTGCTTAAAGGCTCCGCTTAGCACAGAATCGATAAGCTTCTCGTAGAATGGTCCCCAAAGGTACATAGGCATAGCCATATTTACAGGCTCATCCTCTGTTATGCTGTAAAGTCCAAACTGCCTGCCCGCCTCATTTGGCTTAATCATCTCCTGATCAGACACGTACTCTACACCCTTTTCTCTAAACTCTGCTATGGCTGACTCTCTGGATACTCCCTTAACCTTAGTCCACTCTAAGTACACCTTGGCATCCGGATTAACCATCTGAGCACCTAATGCAAATGCATTAATATTGGCAGGTGAGCTTATTATAGGGTAATCCGCTATGTATCCTATCTGTCCGTTTCGTGACATAATTCCTGCCAGCATACCGGCTAAGAACTTCACCTCATACAATCTTGCATAATAGGTTCTAATCAGCTTGTGTGAGGTATTCAGTGAGCAATTTAATATAACAACATCCTTGTGCTCTGCAGCCACCTTTAGGCTGGCGCTTACCTGCTGGGCAGAGGTGGTAAATATCACCTTAACACCCATATCAATAAGGTCATTCATGGCTGTAACCGCCTGTTCCTCCGAATTAATATCATGCACCTTCAGTGTCTTAATCTTGTCACTGCACTTATCCTCCAGATAAAGTCTTCCCAGCTCATGTCCATACAGCCAGTCTGACTCTCCCGGATCCTTGTCAAATACAAATGCCACCTTTATCTTCTTTGGTCCCGGATTCCATATGTAGTTCACCAGTCTCTTTTTACCTGCTGCCGCAGGCTCTGTCTTTATCTGAACCTCTCCACCCTTGGACTCTAAGAGATACTCCTCCACCAAAGGCTGAAGCTTCTCCTTCATCTCATTTGCAGTAAGGTTCTTTATATTGTCGTAGCCATATATATCTATAAATATTAAGAATGCGTCTCCACTTGTAAGGGGAAGATTCTTAACCTCAGTCTTCTTTAAGGCTGTGTTAAAATTATGGTGGGCTGAGCCGAAATCCTTTATCTGATCCTCTGTCCACTTGGCCTCAGGGTCCTGACAGGTAAGCTCCAGCAGCTTCTTGAAACCGCCCTCCTGGCTGAACCACAGATAGTTTATCTCATTAAGCTTATAAAACTCCATAAACTCATAGTATATTCTAGTCTGAAGGTCGTCTGTAAGCTTAGGCACCTTTCTGGTTACCTGAGCAGGTACAGTAACAGCCTCACAGTACTTAAGCACGGAAACTCGCTTGTTACCCTCCACTACATAGAACTTATTCATATATTCATAAACCTTAATAGGCTCACGAATACCCTCCTCCACGTGGCTTTCGTAAAGGCTGGACCACTTGGCTCCAAATTCAGTTTTGTAATCAAGTATAGGCATGAAGTTATTGGCAAAAGCATAGGTTCTTCCCACATTACTGGTTCCAACTACTCTGTCCAATGGTATCTGAACCAGACCCAGGCTTACCTCGCCAACTATATCCACTCCCTGTAAGATTTCATCCAGCACCGGAAGATATTCATTTTCTCCCTTTGACACAGCACTTTTAAATGCTTTCATTCCCAGCTTCTGTGCCTTCTCGTAATCAACGTATGACATAATTTCTCCTTTCCCCGTAGGTCGTCATAGCTTCGTTTTCTAATTTATATAGGTAAAATATTATTAACCTTTTTCTATCGCCTATATAATACCACTATTTTTCTATATTTCAACTAATATTTTACTGAATAAGTACGTTCTTACATAAAAACAAGAGAGGCCTCACCAAGAAACCTCTCCTTATAAATTACTGCTTATCCTTTATTCTCTGGAATCGTCTATCAATTTCCTCCTGCATAAGCTCCACTACAGCCTTGTACTCATCTCCTGCAAGATGCTTGGTTCTTCCCATCATGGCAAGCCAGTCCTTAACAGGTATCTTCTTGCCGGATTTTTCCGGGTCGTAGGAAAGCTTGGTGACACCTAACTCCACCTCATACAGTGGGAAATAGCAGCTGTCCACCGCAGCTTCGATTACCCTTCTCTCCGTAGCCGGCTTGTCATTCCAGTTTAGAGGACAGGCAGAGATAGCTTTTATATAAGCCGTGCCTGTGGTCTTTGCATAATAAGCTGCCTTTGCAGCCTTCTTTATAAAATCTAATGGATTAGATTCTGCAACTGTGGCCACGTAAGGTATTCCTGTGGCAGCCATAATCTGGGGCATATCCTTGTTGAAGAAGGATTTACCGTACTGCTCCCTGCCCACGTGTGAGGTGGAGCTTCTGGCTCCTAAAGGCGTAGAATACGATAGCTGATAACCTGTATTCATATATCCACCATTGTCATACTCGAAGATTAGCAGTCTGTGACCTCTTAATGCGGTACCTATGGCAGAGCCCATACCTATATCCATACCACCATCTCCACTTACCATAACAAATATTATATCTCCCGGAGGTATCTCGCCCTTTTGCTGCTTTCTATAGCATATCTCAGCTATTCCGCTAAGGGTTGCCGCTCCATTTTGAAATAAATTGTGGACATAAGGCACCTTAAAGCTGGTCTTAGGATAGGCTGTGGTAACTATCATGGCACAGCCTGTCTGGAATAAAAACACCACAGGATCCTCTATGCCCTTTAGGAGAAGGTTCAGGTTAACCGGTATTCCACAGCCCGGGCAGGCACCATGTCCCGGGGCTATTCTTCCCGGCATGGCAGTGGTGGAATTTATGGTATTTCCCACCTTAGTCATCTCTCTGGTAATAGGCTCAAATAAAGGTCTATCCTGGTGATAGTCACCTACTCCGGGAGTTACGCCGTAGTAGTCAAAATCAGCTGCTTCAGGGGAGCGGGCCAGCTCCACCATTTTCTCAATATCTTCCTTGAATAAGTCCTTGCCACCCAAGCCATATACGAGGCTTTTTACCTTTGCAGAGCTACCATACTTCTGCAGCATTGCACGAAGCTCCAGAGAAAGATTGCCACCACCGGCACCGTAGCTATCCTGTCTGTCTGCCACAAGAATGTTTTTGGCGTGACCAATAAGCTTAAACAGCTCACTGTCCAGAAATGGTCTTAATGAATGCAGAGTGGCTACTCCCACCTTTTCACCTTTGGCTCTAAGCTCCTCCACTACCTCCAGCGAGGTGTCATATGATGAGCCTAGCATAACAAGGATGGTATCTGCATCCTGACAACCACATCCCTCTACAGCTCCATAATATCTGCCCGACAGCTCACCGTAGGCTTCAAAAAGCTTAGGCAAAGCCTCTCTTACCTGCTCCATAGCCAGGTGAAGCTGATATCTGTTATTTATTATATCTGGCTCATTCATATAGGAGCCCACAGTTATAGGATGCTCTAGGTCTAGGAATGGATAATCCTCCTTCTTCGGTCCTATAAACTCCCTGACAGTCTCATCCTTATCGAATCTATAGCATCTGCCCTTTTGATGACTGGTAAAGAATCCATCATAAGCCACCACCACGGGAAGTCTTACCTGCTCTGCCAGCCTTAGAGCTACTATATTAAAATCATAAACCTGCTGCACAGTAGTGGCAAAAAGTATAGGCCAGCCCGCATTTAAGAGATACATAATATCGCTATGGTCCCCCTTTATGGAAAGTGGTCCCGACACAGTTCTGCACACCACATTCATAACCATAGGATATCTGGTTCCTGACTGAACAGGAAGCTGCTCTATGGCGTATAGCAGTCCGTTGGCGCTGGTGGCATTTACCACTCGCCCTCCTGCCACAGCGGCACCGTAGCATATGCCGGCAGCACTGTGCTCTCCCTCTGCAGGTATCATAACCATATCTGTTTCTCCGTTAGCTCGCATAACATCCAAGCTCTCAGCTATCTGAGTGGAGGGAGTTATAGGATAGTACCCCATCAAATCATAGCCTATCTGCTTTATGGCTATGGCTGCCATCTCATTTCCTGATGCGTATTCCATAATCTGCTTATTCATTACACCTCTCCTCCTTCCATACGCTTCTCAGTAAGGTAGGACTCGGATGTAATATATCCGTCAGGTCCCGACTTCTCATAGTAGTCAGGAGTTCTTATTAGCTCCTGATTAGCCATAAAGTACTCCTTGTTTGGATGCTCAGACTCCACACCCCTGACAAGGGCATTTACAGGACAAACATCCACACATCTAAGGCAGCCCTTACAGTGATAATAATCCAGTCCCTGATTCACCATCATCTCTCTACCCTTAAACTCTCCCTTTGCAAATTGAAATACCATATCAGGGCAGGTTGTGTGACACAGTCCGCAATTTATACATCTGTCCTTTATAAATAGAGGTATAAAGCCCTGCCTGGATGGAGATAGGTCTGATAAAACAGTATTTCCAAAACGAGGGTTAATACCACCTATAGGTGCATTCTCATATCCCCAATAAGGTTTAATCTCATCATCTCCACAACACTGCTTCTTGCCTTTTTCATCGTTTTCATCATATATAAAGCCATCTAACTCAAGCTGTCTTACCTCCTTAAAGCCCCTTCTCATACCCTCTATATTTCCAGCTAGGGCATCCGGATATTTCTTCCCCAGAGTAGCCTTACAAATCTCCTCTCCAACTTGAGTATCCTCCAGTCCCATGAGCTTTAGGGTAGCTCCAAGCATAACCACATTGATTCTGGACTTGGTTTCAATGGCAATTCTCTGAGCCTCTAAACCATAGACCGTCCCTTTTCTTCCCCTTAGCTCCGGTACGGTCTCCTGCCCCGGCTCTAATGCAACTATAATGGCTGTATCTTCGCCACAGCCCTTCCACACACTGTCATCCTTAAGCAGCGCCTGATGGAACACCACAAGCAAATCCGGCTCCACCACAGGATAATGCACACGAATCTCCTTATCCTTATTGCAAAGTCTAATATATCCCTTTACGGGAGTTCCCGTCTTCTCAGAACCATAGCTGGAAAAGCTGGTACTGTTTAAATCAAGATGCTTTAAGCCAAGCTCCCCCAGCATCTTTCCACACAGATTTGCTCCCAATCCACCTATACTTTCCAACCTAATCTCATAATAAGGCTTCCCAGCCTGTAGCTTATCCTGCAGACGGTAAGGCATTTTCATCATCTCCTGCACTACTCATCCACCTCGCTAAACTCTTCCTTTCCCACAAAGCAAAGTGGGCAGGTAAAATCATCCGGCAAATCCTCAAATCTGGTCCCCTGCATAATTCTATGCTCAGGGTCGCCTATAGACTCGTCATACACCCATCCACACACGTCACACACATATTTCATAAAAAAATCCTCCAATTCACAAAACTATATTTTCTTCTAGTTTCTGTAAATCAGAGGATTTTATGTATGTTATTTTTCAATTAGTTCTACAAACTCACCGCAGTATTCTTTTATCATAACTATTATATTTCTATAACACTGCTCCCTGAGCCTTCATAGCCTCAGCAACCTTCTCGAAACCAGCGATGTTAGCACCAGCTACAAAGTTGCCCTCTACGCCATAACGCTTAGCAGCATCTGAAACCTTAGCATAGATACCCTTCATGATACCCTGAAGCTTCTCATCTACCTCCTCAAATGACCATGAAAGTCTCATAGAGTTCTGAGTCATCTCAAGAGCTGAAGTAGCAACACCACCTGCATTTGCAGCCTTACCTGGCATGAAGCACATACCATTCTCAAGGTAGAAGTCTGTAGCTTCTCTTGTTGAAGGCATGTTAGCACCCTCTGCTACAAGAAAGCATCCGTTAGCCTTAAGTGCCTTAGCATCATCAAGGTTA
>JAFTPO010000079.1 GCA_017463225.1 Lachnospiraceae bacterium
CAGACGAAAGAAAGCTATTGTCTGCGCTTAACCTGTCACCCATTCCACCTGATGAGGTTATTTTGAATCCTAAACTAATAAAACACTAATCTAAATCTATATGGTCAAACAAAGGCTCCATATCTTTCTTAAAGTGGGGTCTCAGTTATTTTTGCAAACCGACTGGCATGCCGCTTATTAGTCATGTTTAGAAATCGCGCAAAACAATAGCTTTCGACTTCATTATACACCTTTTTAGCGCGAATTTGACCTCAATTTAAGATTTAAAATTAATCTTGTCAATATCATCTAGCAATTATATTTTCATTTAAAGGAAGGTGACACTTTGTCAAACAACAAATTCATACAACTCATGCACTCCCCAACCTACGACTTCCTACGCACCGACCCACACCTAGGCAACCGCATCATCCTTCTGGGCCTTGGAGGCAGCCACGCCTACGGAACCAGCAATCCTAACAGCGACATTGACTTCCGTGGCATTGCATTAAACCGTCCGTCCGACATACTAGGACTAACTGAGTTCGAGCAATTTGAAGATAGAGTAACCGACACTGTTATTTATTCATTTAACAAGATTATCAAGCTTCTACTTGAGTGCAATCCTAACACCTGTGAGATTTTGGGATTGGACGAGGACCAGTATCTGATTAAGACCAAGCTAGGTCAGGAGATTATTGATCATACTGAACTTTTCCTTTCTAAGAGAGCCATCAAATCCTTTGGCGGATATGCCAGCGCACAGCTTAGGAGACTGCAGAATTCTTTAGCTAGAGATTCTATGCCTATGAGTGAGCGTGAGCAGCACATACTAAAGTCTGTGCAGAATGCATTAGATGACTTCAACCGTAAGCATGCTAATTTTGAATATGGCTCTATGAAGCTTTACATTGACCAGGCTGTTACTCCTGGCTTGGAGACTGAGATTTTTATAGATACTAACTATACTCACTATCCGCTAAGAAACTATGAGACCTTGTTCTCCACCCTTACAAATGTTATTAGGGAGTATGACCGAATCGGTAAGCGCAATAAGAAGAAGGACGACAATCATTTGAATAAGCATGCTATGCACCTTATTCGTTTGTTTATGATGGCTATAGATATTTTGGATAAGGGTATTATTAAGACTCATCGTGTGGACGATTTGGAGCTACTTCTTAAGATTAGAAATGGTGGTTTCCAGAAGGATGACCATACATTTACTACAGAGTTCTATGATATACTGGCTCATTATGAGAGTGAGTTAGAGCGTGTTTCTAAGACTACATCTCTACCTGATAATCCTGATATGGACAAGGTAGGCGAGTTTGTGGAATATGTAAACAGAAAAGCTATAGAGGGGGATTATTAATATGATTTCAACGATTATGGAGAAGCTTATGGCATTTAAAGAAATAAGAGAGGGCTAATGCCCTCTCTCGATTTTTATAAAACCTACTTTTTTATTATCTCTCCTAATCTAAGTACAGTTTCCTGGAAGAAATCTCTACACTCACAGGCCACTGAATATGATAGATATTTAGTATGTGCCGGTGGGTTCCTAAATTTATTTCTCACATCATCATTGGTAATGCCTTCAAAGAATCCGTTATTAAATTCTTCCATACCTTCGTCTGTTAATACAACATCCAAATTGTCTCGGATAAGCTTTGCCAGTAAATCATTGCTATCATAATTTGAGCCTATTGCCTTAAATAGATGATCCAAGTTTCCTAACATAAATAAGTCACCGGCAAAATTTGAATTCTCCATCTCTTTATATTTTGAAATTATAGTCGTCCACTTGTGCTTATAATCTTTTTTTGCATTACCTGTAAGGGTATTCACATATGCATCAAAAGTATTTTGGATATTTTGGTAACCTATATGTGATAACAATGGTATAACAAACTGATTGTTTAATTCCCCTTCAAGAATTCTAAAGTATCCTAAGGATATCATTCCGGCATCCTTCCAACCATAGTCTTCCTCGTTACTCTTGGAGAACTGCCATTCTGCTGCCTCGTATGCTATTTTTCCTTCATTTGTCAAAAGTCTAATTACCTTCCTGTCATGAATGTCAGCAGATAGGTCAATATGTGCATTTCCCTCAACATATTCCTTAACCTTTTCACTCACATCCCCTCTTAAAGCACCCTCTATGTATGCCAGCTGAAGAATTTCCTCCACTGAACTCTCTCCCATATCCAGGTACTTCATAAGTGCATCAAAATTCGAATTAATATTGTTAATGAATGCATCCACATTTCCAAGTTTTAGCTGCATCAGGAACGCCGCCTTTAGGTTTTCGAATGATCTATCAGAATTATAATCAATAAGAAGACGCAAAAGCTTTCCCTCAACCTCGCTCTTAACAGCTGCATATTCATGTTTGGAAATGTAGTCCAAATCCAAATATTTACCATATTCCTCAGGGAATATACTCAATGCTAACTGCAGTATCATCAAATGAGCTTTCTGTTCCTCAGAAATATCAAAGTCTGCAACCTCCTGTGAATAGCTTTGCATAGCGTCAAGTATTCCAAAGCCCTCCACCAGTATATTAGCTATCAATCGTCGTGTCATACCTTCATAATATGGTGATTCATCAGCCTTAACCTTAATATTATCCAGTCCCACGCTCTGAAGATCATCCAAGTCATTTTCTGAAACATCTAAATTGAGAATCATTGAAATTAGCAAATATATTATATGCCAAGATTCGAAAGTTAAATTCTTGTTTTCATCTATACATTTTACGTAATCAGACAATCTTCCAAGTATAGAATAACACTCTAATTTCAAAGCAACCGCAGAAGCATAGTCTATGTTATCAGACTTTACCTTATCTGCATACCGAATCGCCTCTGTATACTCCTCATTCACATAATGTGCCAAAGCCTCAAAGTAATAATCTTCTCCTATATCAAGCTCCCTGATTCGTCCCAACAGCTTAAATGCCATACTTCTATCTCGCATTCTTACTGCATCCATAAACCTATGCTTTATAGCTCTGTTATCCAATTCACTTATGTCATCATCTAAATACTCTACCTCTCTAGAATCTATAGCATTGATAAATACTGCTATCAACGGATCAAATTTCCCTAAAAAGCCAGACAATAATTTTTTCTTACAATGAAGGATATTAAATTCTCTTATTATTGGTCTAGGAAGAGTAAAAAAATCATCTTTATGTTCATTTATAAACCTTTTTTCCTCAAGAACATAAAACCCATACAATACTAGACAATAAACAAAATCCGGAATGTCATTTACACCAGACTCCCCCAACAACTCCTTATATTGCGGTTGAACAACAGTATTATCAACTTTAGGAATGTAGTTTTTCTTGGCGTGATCATAAAAGCCCCTATAATTTGGAGTGAACATATTCTTCTCGTCTCCAGTATACCAAAGCAACTCCTTCTCTATATCTTCAAGCTTTCGTTTGAAGCGTCGGATACTCATCATCTTTGTATACATTTCCATAAGTTCATTGATATACTTGTCCTCTGATATAAGTCTTTCAAAGTAGCTTTTTCCTTTTCCCATAATAACGCTCCTTTTCTTCAGTTTAGCATTATTATATAGTTTGGGGCATACAAGTTCAACACTGACTTTTTATCCTATTTTGACTTCACCCCAATATACTCTCCTATTTCAGATATCTCTGTAATGCCTTTAACAGGAAGTGTGACTGTCTTAACGTACCATTTATTCATCTTTATCTCCCTTGAATATCCCCATCTCACCTAATGTCTTATAATGTCCCATTCTACTTTTGATAACGTCATATTCCTTACCTAGATATTTGCTCTTAAGATATCCTGCCATCTCTCCAGTAAAACTCTGGTCTACCCATATCATAAATTCTCGTCTATCTGTTTTAGGTGCTGCCTCATAATTTTCCTCTATGGCAGTCAACATCTTCTCTCGATAATCATAAACCGCAGCTGCTATTTTATTCACCTGTTTTCTATAAGCATAAGGTAGCTTTGACATCACATCATCTAATGTACCCTCTGCTATATGCTGTATAATGTAATTAGGAGATGCAACCTTAGATATCAGGCGATGAACTCCAACATAATCATTGTATTTTACCTTAACCTTAAAACCGTCTATATTAAGAACAAAACCCTCAGCCTCATGGGATTTCTTATCATCTAATGTATTCATCAGTTGCTCTAAAGTTTTGTCAAATACCTGTGTTGTCTTTATCTGATATCGATGAGCCATCTCAAGTACCTGCTTGTAGCTTGCTTCACTGCCATATCTGGTATCTCTTATACCTATAAGATACATTCCCTCTGCTTCTTTGTCATAGACAACAACATGTGAATCCTTCATGGAAATATGCTCAAAAATAAATGTATAGTCCGGATTATCCCTCAGCATATTCTTATGATTGTCTCCTAACATATCAAGTCCACTCTTAAGTCGCCAAGACTGTTCAGGGTCAAGAGCCTTACTACCAGCTATTACAACCTGCTCCTTATACCATCTAACAGACTGCATAGAGCCATCTAATTTGTCAGATATCTCCACAGTTTCCGCAGCCTCTATCCTCTGCTTTATGTCATCTATGTAGTAGCCTCTACCCTCATTCAGATTCCTAAATTTGCGAAATGGTGTTAAAACCACCACCTCCTCATCCATATCAAGAACCAGTCCTCTACATTCCATGTAAAAGCCATTCTCATAATCCCAGAAATCATCATAAGACATACCTGCAAGCTCTGCTGAGTAATTTCCATACCTAACCAATATCCACTTATTATGCTGATTCAGATGCAAAGGTTTTATAAGAGTCTTATACTCTTCCTTACCAAGCTTCTCTACCCAGTACTCAACACAGGTCTTACCACTACTTTCCCATAGCTTCTCCTGACCAAATTCTTGGACAAATGCATTCTTAATCTCTATGAACTTTTCAAGCACCGGATTCCACATAATCCCTCTCCTTACACAATTAAATCATAATGGAAGCTAGTAGCTTAGCTACCATCAATCCACCACTCATAGCAACAACATTTCCATAAAACAAGCAACGATTTATAGCTTCTCTTCTCACGTAAGTACGCTCTTCACGATCCTCTAGCTGGTTGTCAATCAACTTAAAGTTTCTAACAAACATACACATACCAAACAGCATTACCATCATCGAAATCACATATATCATATTCATAGCAATTTCCTCCTTTCAATAATTCATAACAATATAAGCAATAATATTATAAATTATATACGGCCAAAAAGCATTAAACCTGTAGTTAAAAAAAGACCAGCCTCATTTCCGCTGGTCTTTCCAAATTACACTATTCCCCCTATGATTACTGTTCTTTGAGTATAGTCATCTCCTCGCCCTGCTGCCAAACTGTAAATATTACGGTACCATTTGGCTTGCAGTAATTGACCTTTGTAATGCCCTCTGATTTGCACAAGTGCTGGTATCTCTCATTCATGTTGTAGCCTCTTGTACCTGGCATAAGTGTATGAATGCCATACTCTCCCAAATAGAAATTAAACTCTCCTGTCTCTTCATAATCGAAGTCAATTATGCATACCTCTCCCATAGCATAAAGATCAGTCTGATGAATGTATAAATCCCCATTTATATTCACCACCTCAAGGTTTGTCTCTAAGCCCTCCACAGAGGATTTTGGCCAAATTGGCTCACATCTTTCTATCACATATATAGTTGCTGCAAACCACACCACAAGGAATATAACCACTGCCATTATAAATCTCTTGATATAGGCTTTCTTGAACTTTTTGCCCACATTTTTAAATAGCTTTGCGCTGTCCTCGCTAGCTTTTCCAATATCTAGATTTGTTCCTGCGTCCTGAAGTAGCTGCTTACATACATCACATCCCTCAAGATGTTAGCTGACTTTAACGCCTTGTAAAATGTTTCATGACACATATCCTCTGCCAGGTCCTTATTGTTGCACATACTCATACAGAATCTGTACAAATCCCCATAGTACCTTTGGTAGATTATCCCCATATCATCGGTCATCTTCACGGTATCACCTCCATTTCTCCTTAGTTAATGCAAGTAATCGATTATTCTTACATTTATTACACGCACAAGATTATATTTTATTACAGATTAATTTAAATTTTTATTAAACGCAAGCATAATAAAAGCCAGCGCTTAATTTGCGCTGGCCCATAACTAACATATCTATGCATTTACTATAGCCTGAATATCATCAAATGGCATAGGCTTTCCCCATACGTAGCCTTGAATCAAATCACAGCCTCTATTTCTTAGCACATCTACCTGCTTTTCTTCCTCTACACCCTCAGCAATAACCTCGAAGCCCAACTGGTGTCCCATAGTAATAATCGCAACAACAAAGGATGTACCCTTGTCATCAACCAATACATTGTCCACAAAGCTCTTATCAATCTTTAGCATATTTACCGGAAGATTCATAAGGTAGCTAAGTGACGCAAATCCTGTTCCGAAATCGTCTAAGGCCACACAGATGCCCATATCACGAATCACCTTTATCTTCTCTATAACCTCATCCATCCTCTCTATAAAGGAAGTCTCAGTGATTTCCAACTCAAGATTATTAGCTGGGAATCCTGTTATCTCCAAGGCATGTCTTACATCCTCAACAAAGGAATCATCCTGAATATGTATAGCTGACATATTTACGGATACCATCAGCTCCGGATGCTTTTCAACCATTAATTTACATTCTGTCATAGCAGTCTTAAGCACGAATCTGTCAATATCTAGTATTAGATTTGTCTTCTCTGCTACCGGGATAAACACTGCCGGGCTAATCATATTTCCCTGAATATCACGCAATCTAAGTAAGGTTTCAAAACCTCTTAATTCTTTACCATCAGCATGAAATTGTGGTTGATATACCAGGAAGAAACCATCCTTATTAAGGGCATGTCTCATCTGATTCTCTAACTTAACATCACTTTCCATATTTTCATTCATAATGTTATCGAAGAAACAGCTTCTAACCTTACCGGTCTTCTTGGCATGAAACATAGCAGTATCTGCATATTTTAGTATCTGCTTAACGTCCTTTGCATCCTTTGGATAGCAGGCAACACCTAAACTTCCTGTAACATAGTAATCTCTACCTCTAAGCTGACATTTCTCATATAATGCTTGGGCATATTCATCCACTCGCTGCTTCAAAGCTTCTTCTGTAGGGTAGTCTTTTATAATAACAGCAAACTCATCTCCACCTAAACGTGCCACAAACTCACTGTCTCTAAGCAATCTTCTAAATCTTGTGGCAGTACCTTCAAGGAGTACATCACCCCATTCGTGACCGATGGTATCATTGATTAACTTAAAATTATCCAAATCAATAAAAACCAATGCGAACTTTGAATCTGCACCATCACATAGCTTTTCCAAATAATTCACAAGGGCTCTTCTATTAGGAAGCTCTGTCAGCATATCAGTGTCCGCAATTTTTAGAAGCTCCAGCTCACGCTGATCCACTATGCGAATATATCTAAACACAATACTTACTATAATCATTCCAACTACAGCTATGACAAATCCTGCTAACGCAAAGCTATCCTTACCACTAATGGCCACTCCTGCAGTCAGAATAGCATTAATTCCCAGCATAGCCATGGCGATAAAATAGCCCTTTTTCCACCATATGGTTATGCACACCGCATCTAGGATGGTAAATATCATAATAATACCTGATATATATGTATTCTCCCCACCGGAAGAACGTCCATTTCTAGTCTGCAGAAATAACAACAGAAAATAAATTGCAATTAAGGCAACAAATACTATAATTCTTAAATTAACATTTATCTTTCGTTTTTCCTTCATCGTTTTCTCGCCTTTCTTTGCTTTTGTATATCACTTTAATAATTATAACTCATTTTTATAAATAATCAAATACATCTCATACTTAAACATTAGTATGATTTTAAACAAAAAAAGAATGAACATCAGAGCGCTCTATGATATAATTTTCATTGTCTTGAACAATAGTATGACTATTAAAATACACTGATTAACTACGAGGTTTAATATGCAGCAGCAACAGACCTACAATTTAACAGAAGGAAAGGTTTCCACCCTAATACTTAGATTCTTCTTACCTGTATTTTTCACCAATATGCTACAGCAAATCTATAACGTTGCTGACACAGTTATTGTGGGTAAAGGATTAGGAGATAATGCTCTCGCAGCAGTGGGAAATATGTCTTCCCTGACTTACTTTGTCATAGGATTTTCAAATGGTTTGGCAGGAGGCTTCTCCATAGTTTTCGCCCAACATTACGGCGCAAATAAATACCAGGACTTAAGACGTTCCATAGCTTCTGCTATGAAGCTTTGTCTTATAATAACCATAGTACTTACTACCGGTAGTATTATAGCCTTAAAGCCTGTTCTTCAGCTTATGCAGACCTCTACCCTTATAATACACGACAGTTTAACCTACGGATATGTCATATTCGGAGGTCTTATAGTAACCATCGGCTACAATCTGTGTGGTTCAATTCTTCGTTCATTAGGAGACAGTAAGACACCTTTTATAGCAATTGTTATATCTACAGTAATCAACATTGTACTTAATCTGGTATTTATATTTGTATTTGATAAGGGAGTTTTTGGCGTGGCTATAGCTACTATTATAGCCCAGTTTATTTCCATACTGGTGTGTCTCAGAAAGCTAAAGAAGATAGATATTATCCAGCTTGAAAGAAGAGACTTTAGAATGAGTTTTCGCATGGTGTTAGACCTGCTAAAAAATGGAGTTCCTATGGCTCTCATGAATTCCATTACCTCTATAGGTATTATGGTTATACAGTACTTTGTAAATGGCTTAGGTGTTGCATTTACCTCAGCCTACTCTGTATGTGGCAAATATATTAACCTATTTATCGAGCCAGGCTGTTCCACAGGAATTGCAATGTCTGCCTTTACCAGTCAGAATTATGGTGCAGGCAAATACAAGCGAATCCGTGAGGGACTCAAAGTTAGTCTTATCATCGTCACCATAGCATACGTAGTGCTTGGAGCTACTATGGTTCTTATTCCGGAAACCTTAGCTGGCTTTATGCTCTCCGGAGAAAAGCCTATCAGCTTAGTAGCTGAATTTATGCCTATATGTGGATATACCATGATATTTATCAATTTCCTATTCGTATACCGAAGTGGATGCCAGGCTATGGGACGTCCTTTTATTCCTATGCTTTCAGGTGTGCTTGAGATGGTTATTCGTGTTATGATTATTATACTATTTGTATCTAAGATTGGCTTTGTGGCAACTGCATGGGCCAATACCGCTGCTTGGTTAGGGGCGCTGGTATTAA
Source organism: Lachnospiraceae bacterium (assembly GCA_017463225.1). GTDB lineage: Bacteria > Bacillota > Clostridia > Lachnospirales > Lachnospiraceae > Coprococcus_C. Next base: position 9,316 of record JAFTPO010000079.1, read on the forward strand.
ACTGGGTGGCGTTTGAGGTGAATTTGAGGAGGAAGATGAAGTTTTCGAGATAAAGCTACAGGGAGCACATCTTTTGATGCGCTCCCTGTATGAATTTTACTCTATAAAACGAATATACATATAATAACTTTCTGCATCTAATTTCAGCTCCACCTGTCTAATATTGTTGGCTAAATCAAAACCATAGTTTTGCTCTACAATTTCAATATTTCCATTGTCAGCAATAGCTGCACTTTGTCCTGTAAATGTAATATTAGTTCCAAGATTAGGGATATTATCATATCCGAAAATACCCTTATACTTTTCTTCTGGTTCTTCCCAATATTTACCAATCCTGTCATAGTTGAATCCTATGGTGATGCTTTCACCTGCACCCACGGTAATAGTATCTTGTAGCAGATAGAATCCGTACGGTCTCCAAGCTTCATATACAAACCATGCCAGATCATTATTTGGTCCAATCATATAATATTCTGTATCCAAATCATCACTGTTTTTTCTGTATGTAACAGAATCTGAGAGCATAATCAATAATTTATCTAAGAATAATTCCTTATACTCTTCATCCGATGCATACTGAGTTCCTTCCAGCTTGGTATTAGCAAGTTCAGTGGCAAGCTCTTTGTAGCTACACTCATACACATTTGATTCAACACTGATTTCATCATTTGGAACATATTCCCAATTATCCTCATTTAAGTAACCATTGAATGCTGTGATATTCTCAGGTGCTTCATCCACAAAAATCAACATAGGGTTATGGTATAGCATGCTTGTTTCCTTAAAATTCGCTTCTTCCTCATATAAATATCCATAATACACATATGTTTCATCCTCGTATAATAGGGACATATTGACACAGTAGACCGAACTCATATACTCTTTTTCCACTCTAAACATTGCACACATTTTCGAAGGATATTCAGCTTCTACTTCAAATGGATATCCAAACTCATAGACTGTAACAACATCATTTATAATATTTTCATCTATCTTAGGTGCAGTACCTGCCACACCATCCTTCAGCATAGTGCCGTAGTCATCTGTTGAAGAAAGCTGTAAATATGAAGTTGCCTCACCATATGATGTATAATCCTTATAGATACCGTTATGGATAGCAGGCATTTTTTCCACGCCGTCAACTGTTACCACAGGCTTATTCTCAAGGATTTCATAGCGATATCCAATATATGGGTACATATAGGTCAATGTCTGTGCTTCACCTGAAGTATTAGTAATTACATATTCATCTGAAATAGATACAATACCATTGGCCGGACTGTCTGTAAAATCATAGGTAATATCTCTGTCTGCAGTAATACTGCCGTTAGCTTCAGTAAAAGTCATAGGCATAAGAGGTCCAAAATTAATACCATCATCGCTATTTGAATCAGACAATGGTGCAATACCTGCCTGATTCAAATCAGTGTATTCAGCAGATTCAATATCTGCGCTTTCGTCACAGCCGAATCCACCATCAAGAGAAGGAACCATGTATTCTCCCTCTTCATTGATAACAAACATCTGCGATTCAGATTCGCTTGTGGTAGGAACTTTTACAGCTCCTTCATTTTTATTAAGTAGCCCTGCTACCCCTATAACCAGTGCAAGACATGCTGCACTAGCCATAACTGGAATAATAAAGCTTTTTAATTTATTCTTCTTTTTACTTGTGTCACATAATACTAACTCATCATCGATCCCACCGATTGCCTCGAATAATTCTTCTACCTTCATTAGATATACTCCCTTTCAATCAAATATGTACGCAACTTACTTCTTACTCTGGACAAAATCATTAAAACATTCTGTTCAGTAATGTTGTGACTTTTTGCGATACCAGCCGTATCCTCCACATAAAAATATCTTCTTACGAAAATATCTCTATCGCGTTTCGACACGGAGTATAAAAACTCATTAATAGCTGCAATCAATTCTTTTCGTTCACACTCCGCTTCCACGGTATCAGAACCGGCAAGCACCTCTGACAATTCATCCAAAACCACCGGTATTTCTCCTCCACCTCTTTTTACACTGTGGTTTGAACGGTACTTATCAAAAGATAAATTTCGAACAATTTTACCTACAAATACTCGTAAATAGGTAGGTATGGTGGGTGGAATTAAATTCCATACCTTAAACCAGGTATCATTCACACATTCCTCTGCATCCTCACGGTCACCTAAAATATTATGTGCGATGCTAAAACAGTACTTGTCGTATTTTTCCGAAATGCAGCTAATTGCCTTCTCGCTTCTGTCACAAAACAACTGAATAATTAGTTTGTCTTCCATGATTTCCTCCTCTTACGTTTTATGCGTTCACCTAATAAGACGTAAGCCTGATTGTATATCTAACAATAATTTGTGTTTTCTCATACAAAAGATTATATCATAGCAATTTGTTTATTTCATTAATTGAATGAAGGCTACATGATGGTTATGGAGCAAGAGCAGCTCTGACACTCGCAATGCCTCGCCATATATGAATGAAAAAGGAGAGCATCTCACGAAAGTCAACTTTCTTCGATGTTCTCCTTTTTATAATTCCTTAATTTGTAGCCTTACTTAAGGTATCACGCGCAACATTTATCCATTTAATGCGCCGCCACAGTACTCACAGCATCCATTTGCATCTGGCATAGTTGTTGCACCACAGCACGGACATATTACTGCTGTCTTTGGTGCTGCCGCTGCTCTGGCATCCTCTCTTACCTGCCTACGTGCCTGAGTTAAGATTTCCTTAATCTCTCTACCCATATCTTCGAATTCTCTGTAGTCTGGATTAGACTGTGGATTTGGTCTTGTTGTCATTCCGTTATGAGGATTGATTTCAACATCAGATGAATTAAGATTAAAAGAAATCTCATCAAAATATGGATGATTAACCTTAATTATCATACGGAAATCGTAGCTATAAAAATAACGTGGTGGACGGAAGCTAACTTCATTTCCTTCGTTATCTTCTCTCATCTCCTCTGTTTGATGCTCATCAATGTCAAGGATACAGCCTGTTACCTGTGAGAAATCAAGAACATCAGGATTCGCCTCCATAAGATTTCTCTCTCTTGTTACCATGAATTTTCCGGCATCCTCGTCCATAAGCACCTTCATATCGGTTCCCAATGAAAGAGTTACGTTAAATGCTTCCACTGCCTTTTTGTTCTCTTCACGGTACGCAAGCTGTTCTTCAATTTGTGCTACAGTGCTACTTCTACGATCACTAAACCATGGTGATAGCTTTTTAGCACATTCCTTACACATATTTCCATCCTCTAACTTACG